>CAMLFK010000188.1 GCA_946479255.1 uncultured Oxalobacteraceae bacterium | reverse complement strand
GTTCACCTGGTCGATACCGGCGCTCTGTTCGCGGCTGGCCATGGTAATGCCGGCCATGATCTCGGTCACCCGCGCCACGCTGCCGACCACCTCGCCCATGGTACTGCCGGCCTCCTGGACCAGGCGGGTGCCGACATTGACCTGCTCGACCGAGTCGCCGATCAGCGCCTTGATTTCCTTGGCGGCCCCGGCGGAACGCTGGGCCAGGGTGCGCACTTCGGAAGCGACCACGGCAAAGCCGCGGCCCTGCTCGCCCGCACGCGCCGCTTCGACCGCGGCGTTCAGCGCCAGGATGTTGGTCTGGAAGGCGATGCCGTCGATCACGCCGATTTCTTGAGCAAGGCGCCGCCCTGGCGGGTGCCTTCGGCCATCGGTTCGGCGAAGGTCACCGACAAGGTTTCATCGGCGCTGCGGGCGATCATGGCGGTGCGCCAGATGCCGGAGCTGATCAGGGGACGCAGGTCGGCCGCCAGGCGTTCCTTGGCCAGCGGCTCGGCCATCATGCGGCGGGTGGCCTCGGCGCTGCTGCGCGCATTGACCAGGCCGTACACGGTCGAGACGATCGACAGGATCAGGATCAAGGCAAAGCCCAGCGCCAGGCGGGTGCCGATGCGCAGCGTGGGGGCGAGCTTGGAGGGGGCGTGATGGGACATGGTCGGGCTCCGGAAGAGGACCGGCAATTATCGCCCGATATTTATGCACGGCAACTAAAAATCCACCCCCGATGTTGTTTTCCAGGGTTAGTGTTTTCCCTAGTTGCCAGCATCACATTGGCAGTGAATTCACCGCCCGCTGCGGCTTAGCGGCGCGTGAAAACGTTGTCGCCGACGTTCCCATACATCGCCTTAATTCTGGGAAATTTGGCAATGGCGAGGGCCAGCGTCGTGAGCGCGGCATCCCTTGGGCCGACCTGCTTGAAAGTCGATCGGCTGATATGAAAGTCGGTAAAACCGTCGGGCGTGGCGAACAGGCTTCGCCCGTTCGGCGCCACCTCGCTTTGGTGATAGGTCTCTTGCAAGGCTTTCGTACCCGGCTTGATCAAACCCGTTGTATCGTGTTCGGGGCCGGCGTTCATGATGCTGTAGGACCACGACTCAAAGACCTGCTCTCTTCCGATATTGTTTTGTATATCGTGGATTTGGGTGATGTGTCCGTGCAAAAAGAGGATCTGCATGTTATTGCCCACCTGCGTAGTCAGGGGCGATCCACTCTCATCCGTGGACGGCGCGCAAAAGTACACGGTCGGATTGCTCGAGAGCTCACCCGTGTACCCAATGATGTGCTCCTTCCGGTATAAGCGGTCCATATATCCCATCGCGGTCTCCTTGTTTAATTGACGAACAGAAATATTCGCCCGTTCCGGCGCACATGTCAATGCGCCAAAGCTAAGCCATCATGTGGGCAAGCTGGCGCCAGAAGCCATCGGGGATATACAGCAGGGCCGCGGTCATGGACAGGTAACGGCCGAATTTGCCGATCGCCATGTAGCCGAGGCTGGGCCAGAAGCGCAAATGCAGCCAGCCGGCCAGCGTGCACAGCGGATCGCCGATCAGCGGCACCCAGGACAGCAGCATGGTCTTGGGGCCGTAATGGGCCAGCCAGCCGAACCAGCGCGTCTTGCGTTCCTTGGCGAAGGCTTCCTTGGCGCGGTAGCCGATCCAGTAATCGAGCGCCCCGCCCAGGGTGTTGCCGCAGGTCGCGACCAGTATGGCCGGCCAGAACATTTCCGGATTGGCCTTGACGACGGCAAACACCGCCGGCTCCGAGCCGAGCGGCAGCAAGGTGGCGGAAATGAAGGCGATGACGAAGACCGAAGTGAGTCCAACTGTCGGGGCAGCAATCACTTTCAGCAGCCAGAGGACAGCGGATTCAATCATGGGCGACTTCGATGGACAGGGAATTCGTCCATTATAATGAGGAAAAATTAATGCCCGGATACGATACGCCGCGTCCGCCTGCTCCGGATCTTCTCCGGCCCCGAACTCTTCTCGTTTGCCGACCATGCCTACCGATTACCTGAAACGCATCCTCACTGCCCGCGTCTATGACCTTGCTTCCGAAACGCCGCTCGAACTGGCGCCGATCCTGTCCAAGCGGATCGACAACCAGATTTATTTCAAGCGCGAGGATATGCAGTGCGTGTTCAGCTTCAAGCTGCGCGGCGCGTACAACAAGATGGCCAACCTGTCGGAAGGCCAGTTAAAGCGTGGCGTGATCTGCGCCTCGGCCGGCAACCACGCCCAGGGCGTGGCCATGTCCGCCGCCAAGCTGAACTGCCGCGCGGTGATCGTGATGCCGACCACCACGCCGAGCGTGAAGGTGGATGCGGTCAAGGCCTTCGGCGGCAGCAACGTGGAAGTGATCCTGCACGGCGACTCCTACACCGACGCCTACAACCACGCTCACGCGCTGGGCAATGAACAGAAGCTGGCTTTTGTCCATCCCTTCGACGATCCGGACGTGATCGCCGGCCAGGGCACCATCGGCGTGGAAATCCTGCGCCAGCACTCGGGCCCGATCCACGCGGTCTTCCTGGCCATCGGCGGCGGCGGCCTGATCAGCGGCGTGGCCGCTTACATCAAGCAGATCCGCCCGGACATCAAGATCATCGGCGTGCAGTCGACCGATTCGGACGCCATGGCGCGCAGCCTCAAGGCCGGCGAGCGCGTGACCTTGCCGGACGTCGGCCTGTTCGCGGACGGCACCGCGGTCCGCCTGGTGGGCGAGGAAACCTTCCGCCTGTGCCAGAAGCTGGTCGATGAAATCATCCTGGTCGACACCGACGCCATCTGCGCCGCCATCAAGGATGTGTTCCAGGACACCCGCAGCATCGTCGAGCCGTCCGGCGCGCTGGCCGTGGCCGGCGCCAAGGCCTATGTGGAGCGCTCGGCGCTGACCAAGACCCCGGTGCGCGGCGAGACCCTGGTGGCGATCGCCTGCGGCGCCAATATGAACTTCGACCGCCTGCGCTTCGTGGCCGAACGCGCCGAACTGGGCGAGTCGCGCGAAGCGGTGTTCGCGGTCACCATTCCCGAGCAGCGCGGCAGCTTCAAGCGCTTTTGCGAACTGATCGGCCCGCGCAATGTGACCGAGTTCAACTACCGGGTCAGCGACGAGCGCGAAGCGCATGTGTTCGTCGGCGTGCAGATCGGCAGCCGCGGCGAATCGGGCCTGTTGGCGCGCACCTTTGAGCAGAACGACTTCAAGACGCTCGACCTGACCCACGACGAACTGGCCAAGCTGCACATCCGCCACCTGGTGGGCGGCAAGAGCGCGCTGGCGCGGGACGAGCTGCTGTATCGTTTCGAATTCCCGGAACGCCCAGGCGCGCTGATGCGCTTCTTGGCCAGCATGGCGCCGAACTGGAATATCTCGCTGTTCCACTATCGCAACCAGGGCGGCGACGTCGGCCGCATCCTGGTCGGCCTGCAAGTGCCAGGCGGCGAGATGGACGAGTTCCGCCAGTTCCTTAACACGCTCGGCTACCGTTACTGGGACGAAAGCGCCAATCCGGTGTACAAGCTGTTCCTGGGATAAACCACCGCATGTCGAATACCGTAGACCAATCACCGTTGGGCAAGACAGCGGCCTACCAGACCCAGTACGCGCCCGAGCTGCTGTTCCCGATCCCGCGCCAGCAAAAGCGCGACGAGCTGGGCCTGTCCGGCACCCTGCCCTTCTTCGGCGTGGACATCTGGAACGCCTACGAAATCTCGTGGCTGAACATGCGCGGCAAGCCGCAGGTGGCGATTGCCACCTTCACGGTGCCGGCCGATTCGCCCAATATCATCGAATCGAAGTCCTTCAAGCTGTACCTGAACTCCTTCAACCAGACCCGCCTTAGCAATGCGGATGCCCTGGTGGCCCTGCTGCGCGACGACCTGTCGGCCGGCTTCGGATCCCCGGTGCACATCGCCCTGACCCAGCAAGAAGGCTTCGGGGGCGTCCGGATGGGCGAGCTCGATGGCCTGCTGCTGGACCGGCTGGATGTGGAAATCGACAGCTATTCGCCCACGCCGGCGCTGCTGCGGTTTGAACCCGACGCCGCCCCGGTCGAAGAGACCCTGGTGTCGCACCTGCTCAAATCGAACTGCCTGGTCACCGGGCAGCCGGACTGGGCCAGCGTACAGATCCGCTACGTGGGCCAGCAGATCGACCAGGAAGGCTTGCTCAAGTACCTGATCGGCTTTCGCGAGCATAACGAGTTCCATGAGCAATGCGTGGAACGTATCTTTATGGATATTTACCGTCAGTGTGCACCGCAAAAATTAGCCGTCTATGCGCGCTATACGCGCCGCGGCGGACTCGACATCAACCCCTGGCGCAGCAACTTCAGCAGCGGCCCGCCGCGCAACCTGCGGACCGCGCGCCAATAAGCTTTGACCAAGGTTTGATCGATATCAAGCACGAAGGATTGAACGGTGCAAACCGCTTGACGCGGTTTCTCTACGGGAATACCGTCCCCTTCAATGGTGCGCGTTACCAGCCTGACGGGCGACGCGAATGCCCGCCTCGCTCTACAATGAGAACACGGCGCGCCCTCTGAGATTTGCTCAAAAAACAGGCGTCAGCCGCTGTTTCATCGGCGGATGTTGCCTTCAGACTTAGAATCGCGTGCGAGATCGATGATTTCGTGCTGGAAATTCAACTGCCGGTGTTTGTTGCTGTCCCGCCACCAGTTGTCGTTGTGAAATTCGCCACGTCTTTTGCGACTTATCAATATAGGAGCGATAATGTGCGAGCACGAATTCCAATTACACAGCGGGGAAACAGGCCTATAATTCTGGCTCGCAAGCACCTTTGTGCGTTGCACCATTACACTCAGTGTTATGACTAACCTTAGCAAAATCTTATCGCTCGAGAACGTGCTGCTTGATCTCGAAGTGTCCAGCAAGAAGCGTGCTTTCGAGCAAGCTGGTTTAATCTTCGAGAACAACTGCGGGATCGCCCGCTCGACCGTCTCGGACAACCTGTTTGCGCGCGAACGCCTGGGTTCGACCGGGCTGGGGCATGGGGTAGCAGTGCCGCACGGACGCATCAAGGGCAGCAAGAGCCTCAAGTCGCCGCTGGCCGCCTTCGTGCGCCTGGTGGAACCGATCCCTTTCGAGTCCCCTGACGGCCAGCCGGTCAAGCTGCTGTTCTTCCTGCTCATTCCCGATCACGTCACGCAGCAGCATCTCGAGATCCTGTCCGAGATCGCCGAAATGTTCTCCGACGACGCCTTCCGGACCGCGCTGCTGACCGATCCGGACCCGAAATCGGTGCATACCCGCATCACTTCCTGGCAGCCTAGCCTGCAAGCCCTGGGTTAATTTTCATGCTGCAAACCCCGCTGACCATCCAACGCCTGTACGACGACAACCGTGAAAGTCTGGAGCTTGGCTGGTTTGCCGGCTTCCCCGGTGGCGAACGGCTCATTTCCGGCGACGTTGCCTCGGCCGCCGACCAGGTGGGCCACCTGAACCTGATCCACCCCGGCCGCATCCAGGTGTTCGGGCACCAGGAACTGACCTACTACCACCGCCTCAAATCCGGCTCGCGCAGCCACGTCATCGGCGAACTGATCGCCGGCGGCCCGCCCGCGCTGATCATCGCCCAAGGCCTGGAAACCCCGCCCGACATTCTCGCCATCTGCGACGAGCAGAACATCCCCTTGTTCTCCACGCCGCTGCCGGCCGCGCAGGTGATCGACTACCTGCGCGTCTACCTGTCCAAAAAACTGGCCCAGCGCATCATCATGCACGGCGTGTTCATGGACGTTCTTGGCGTCGGCGTGCTGATCACCGGCGACTCCGGCCTCGGCAAGAGCGAGCTCGGCCTGGAGCTGATTTCACGCAGCCACGGGCTGGTGGCCGACGACGCGGTCGAGTTCTCGCGCATTGCGCCGAACATGATCGAAGGGCGCTGCCCGCCGCTGCTGCAAAACCTGCTGGAAGTGCGCGGGCTGGGCCTGCTGGACATCAAGGCCATCTTCGGCGAGACCGCGGTGCGCCGCAAGATGCGCCTCAAGCTGATCGTGCACTTGGTGCGGCGCGGCGCGCTCGAGGAAGAAGTCGAACGCCTGCCCTTCCTGTTCCCGACCGAGGACGTGCTGGGACTGCCGGTGCGCAAAGTGGTGATTCCCGTTGCGGCCGGCCGCAACATCGCGGTGCTGCTGGAAGCGGCTGTGCGCAACACCATCCTGCAACTGCGCGGGATCGATACGCTGCAGGAGTTCATGGAACGGCAGCGCCAGGCCATGACCGGGGACTAAAAACCTTCGGCTCCTCGTAAAACCGGGCGGCAGGCTGCGCAGCAAAACGTGTGCGCATGCGGTATCATCGTCGTATGCGCATTGTACTTATCACAGGTATTTCGGGTTCCGGTAAATCGGTGGCCCTCAACGTCCTTGAAGACGCCGGTTACTATTGCGTCGACAACCTCCCGCCTCCGCTGCTGCCGAACCTGATCGGTGCGCTCGTTGCCGACGGCACTGCCTGTGTCGCGGTGGCGGTCGACGCCCGCAGTGCCGAGTCGCTCAACGACCTGCCGGACAATATCCGCCAGCTCAAGGACGAAGGACACGACGTCAAGGTCATGTTCCTGACCTCGAACACCCACTCGCTGGTGGCGCGTTTTTCCGAGACGCGGCGCAGCCATCCGCTGTCCCATCATCTGCGTCCCAACGAAAATCCCGCCTCGCGCCTCACCCTGATCGAATGCATCCTGGAAGAGCGCGAACGGCTCTCGGCCATCGAAAAACTGGGCCTCGTGATCGACACCTCGGAACTATCGGCCAACAAGCTGCGCGCCTGGATCAAGGAACTGGTCGAGATCGAACGCGCCCCGCTGACGCTGTTCTTCGAATCGTTCGCCTTCAAGCTCGGCGTGCCGCTGGACGCCGATTTCGTGTTCGACGTGCGCGCCCTGCCCAATCCCTATTACGACCTGACCTTGCGCCCGCTGACCGGCATGGATGCGCCGGTCATCGCCTTCCTGGATGCCCAGCCAAGCGCCGCCGAACTGCTGGAAGACATCCGCGCCTTCGTCGAAAAGTGGCTGCCCTCGTTCAAGACGGACAACCGCAGCTACCTGACGGTGGCGCTGGGCTGCACCGGCGGGCAGCACCGCTCGGTGTACATGGCCGAACGCCTGGCCGCGTACTTCGCATCGACCGAGCGCGTGGTGCTGCGTCACCGCGAACAGTCTTAATCAGCTCAGGCCAGGTGCGCCAATGGATGGGCGTAATCGGGCCAGGCCGGCTCGAAGAACCGGTCCACCGTCTGCTGCGTCACCTCATCCAAGCGCGCTGGATTCCACCGGGGCGCATTGTCCTTGTCGACCACCAGCGCGCGCACACCTTCGAGCACCTCCCCGTGCTCGAAATTACGGCGCACCAGGTTACGCTCCATGCGCAGGCAATCGGCCACATCCATCCCAGCCCCGCGCACCAGCAACTCATGCGTCACGCTCATCATCAACGGTGAGCGCAGCCGCATGGCCGCCAGTGCCTCGCGCGCGAAGTCATCGTCGTCACGCTCCAGCGAAGCCATGATCGCCGCCACCGAGCCGGCGCCGAAGTGGCGGTCGATGCGCGCCCGTTCACGCTCCAGCGCGCCTGGCGCCGCCGGCTGGGCGAAGGCGGCGATGGCATCGCGCAGCTGTGCGCCTGGCGTGCTATCGATCAGCGCAGCCAACTGGGGCATGCGATCGTGCGGCACATACCAGTCCGCCAGGCCCGCGTACAAGGCATCGGCCGCGCCGATGGTCAAGCCCGTCAAGGCCAGGTAATAACCGAGGCGCCCAGGCGCACGCGACAGAAAATAGCTGCCGCCCACATCCGGAAACAGGCCGATATTCACCTCCGGCATCGCCATCTTGGTCTTGTCGGTGACGACGCGGCCGCGGCAGCTTGGGCCGGCTTGCGCGATGCCCATGCCCCCGCCCATGACGACCCCATCCATCAAAGCGATATACGGCTTCGGGTAGAAATGGATGAGATGGTTGAGGGCATATTCCTCGGTAAAGAAATCCTCGATCGAAGCACTGCCGCCTGTGGGCGTGGCCCGGCCGCAATCGTGGAAGAAGCGGATATCGCCGCCGGCGCATAGTGCCTTCGGGCTGCTGCTGCCGATGACGACGGCATCGACGGTGGGGTCGCCACGCCAGTCCATCAGCACGCGGGTGAGTGCGCGGACCATGTCGAGGGAAAGAGAATTCAGCGCTTTCGGGCGATCGAGGGTAACGATGGCGGTGCGCTGAGCGATGCGGGAGTGGACGAATTCGCTCATGGGTTCAATCGGTAGATTGTCGGAACCGCAGTGTAGCAAGAGCACCGCCGCGCCGCTCGCCCGGCGGTTCTACGCAACCCCGGGGTCAGTGCCCACATTGATATACGAGCTCAGCATTTACAAACGCCGATTATCACGGCCAGCCGGGTTCGCACCGCTATATCGGCACGAACTCGGCACTAACTTTCCGCCGGATGCGAATATCGATGAAGTGGATAAAGAAGTGAGATTCTGCGGCAAAAACAAGCAGCGATACCGCAGTACCGCTGCAAGGTTCACGCTAAATCGAAGCCAGGCGAGGCTTAGTAATACCTGCAAGCTGAATTGGTGCAGCTGGCGTATGCAGAGTTATAAACATAGGTATACATCTGCTCAGCATAGGCATACTCGGCCGCGATACAGGCTTGTTGGTCAGGCGCCGAAGCGCACTTGGAGGCGGCTCCCGACCTGATGCCAGTTCGTGCTTGCTCTGCATAAGTACGTGCTTTCTGGTCGCAATCCGACCAGCAAGAAGCTTTGACAGCAGGAGCCGCAAAGATCGTGGCCACAACCGCAGCGAGTGCGAGAGACTTATATGGTGCTTTGGAAAACAGTTTCATAAAAGTGTTCCTGACAAAAGGTTAGAAAGAACGTCACTGTATTACTTGATCCTGCCGGCCTGCCACAGGGCCAAGCATTCCCGCGCGACCGAATTCGTGATACCGAATTCGACGACCGAAATTGATTGCGCGTCGAGCGCGCACTAGTGAAAACGTTTGCAAGAGCCTTTGCAATCGTTGATCACTCGTAAAAATTATATCTTTATGACAACAAAAACTGAGTGAGCGGAATTCTTGGTTTATGAGGAGCGCGTGGTTTGCCAGATCGCGTTGTTGCGACTTGGAGATGCTTGAAGTCTCGGTCTAGTTAATTACGTATCAGCCGATCATAATGCGGAAACCTCATTACAAATACACCAATTGTAACAATTGAGAAATATTTATTCATCATAAATATTAAATGGACGGCCATATATCATTGAATTGATATGTATTCCATTATGTTTTTTCGTATGGGCGAAAAAATTTTAGTCAGCCAAAGCGGCGGGCGGACGCCGGCTTGATAATCGGTGCGGATTATCGTCCGGTGATGGCGGATCTATTGGATTTGCAGCTGAGCTCGTATATCAATGTGGGCACTGACCCCGGGGTTGGGGTGGCGGGTGGGAGGCGGCGATTTGTGGCGCTTTGGCGACGGCGGCCCATGCGTTGTTGCCGGCCATGAAAAATGCCGTCGGGCTGGAAAGCCGGACGGCATTTGACGAGCTAAGAGACAGGCGCGGACTTATGGCGCGAGGGGAATCTCTTCTTCAGGCATGTGCTTGATGGCCTGGTGATTGTGGTCTTGTACTTTGTTTTTATATTTCATCACCTGTCGGTCGAGCTTGTCGATGAGGCAATCAATTGCGGCGTACAGGTCGTGCGACAGACTTTCCACGTACACGGTCTTTCCCGATAGACGGAGGTTAATCTCGGCCTTTTGGCGCTTTTCTTTTTCAGTAAGGTTGTCTACGGTAAGGATCACTGCGATGTCGATCACATGATCGAAATGGCGCTTCACGCGCTCTAGCTTCGTTTGTACGTATTCACGGATGGCCGGGGTCACTTCGAGATGATGTCCACTGATTGTGA
>CAMLFK010000187.1 GCA_946479255.1 uncultured Oxalobacteraceae bacterium | reverse complement strand
TTCCAGGTAGCGGTTGATGTGCTTGGCCGCTTTTTCGGTCAGTGTGATTGCCATAGTTTCTCTCGCAGCTTAGGCGGTGGCCGGGTGCTTGGTCTTGTAGTCCTGCACAGCCGCCTTGATCGCGTCTTCCGCCAGGATCGAGCAGTGAATCTTCACCGGCGGCAGCGCCAGTTCTTCCGCGATCTGGGTGTTCTTGATGGCCAGCGCCTGGTCGAGCGTCTTGCCCTTGACCCATTCGGTCACCAGCGACGACGATGCAATCGCCGAGCCGCAGCCGTAGGTCTTGAACTTCGCGTCTTCGATCAGGCCGTCAGCGCCTACCTTGATCTGCAGCTTCATCACGTCGCCGCAGGCCGGCGCGCCGACCATGCCGGTGCCGATCGTCTCGTCGCCCTTGTCGAAAGCGCCGACGTTACGTGGATTCTCGTAGTGATCCAAAACTTTGTCCGAATATGCCATGGTGATACTCCCTAGTGTTCTGTGTTCGTGAAATTAGTGGGCTGCCCATTGGATCGAATTGATGTCGATCCCTTCCTTGAACATGTCCCACAAGGGCGACAGCTCACGCAGTTTGTTCACTTTCGACTTCAGCAATTCAATGGCGAAGTCGATGTCCGCCTCGGTCGAGAAACGGCCGATGGTGAAGCGGATCGAGCTGTGCGCCAGTTCGTCGCTGCGGCCCAGTGCGCGCAGCACATAGGACGGTTCCAGGCTGGCCGAGGTGCAGGCCGAACCGGACGAGACGGCGATGTCCTTGATCGCCATGATCAGCGACTCGCCTTCGACGTAGTTGAAGCTGACGTTCAGGTTGTGCGGCACGCGGTGTTCCATGTCGCCGTTGACGTAGACTTCTTCGATTTCTTGCAGGCCCTTGGCCAGGCGGTCGCGCAGCGCGGTGACGCGGGCGATCTCGCTGTCCATCTCTTCCTTGGCCAGGCGGAATGCTTCGCCCATGCCGACGATCTGGTGGGTCGGCAAGGTGCCCGAACGCAGGCCGCGCTCGTGGCCGCCGCCGTGCATCTGCGCTTCCAGGCGGATACGCGGCTTGCGGCGTACGTACAGGGCGCCGATGCCTTTCGGACCGTAGGTCTTGTGGGCCGTGAAGGTCATCAGGTCAACCTTGCTCTTGGTCAGGTCGATGGCGACCTTGCCGGTGGCTTGCGCCGCGTCGCAATGGAAGATGATGCCCTTCGAACGGCACAGTTCGCCGATCTCGTCGATCGGCTGGATGACGCCGATTTCGTTGTTGACCAGCATGACCGAGACCAGGATGGTGTCCGGACGAATCGCCGCTTCCAGCTGGGCGATGGTGATCAGGCCATTGTCTTGCGGCTCCAGGTAGGTGGCTTCGAAGCCGACCCGCTCCAGTTCGCGCACGGTGTCGAGCACAGCCTTGTGCTCGGTCTTGACCGTGATGATGTGCTTGCCCTTGGTTTTGTAGAACTGGGCGGCACCCTTCAGGGCCAGGTTGTTCGATTCGGTGGCACCGGAGGTCCAGATGATTTCGCGCGGATCGGCGCCGACCAGCGCGGCCACGTGGCCGCGGGCTTCTTCGACGGCTGCCTCGGCGGTCCAGCCGTACATATGGCTGCGCGACGCGGGATTACCGAACTGCTCGCGCAGGTAAGGGATCATCTTGTCCGCCACACGCGGATCGATCGGCGTGGTGGCCGAGTAATCCATGTAGATCGGAAAGTGCGGCGCAGTCACGAATTTCTGCTCGAGGTTTTTGTCCAAAGGCGCGTTCATTCAATTACTCCAGTGTTCTTGCTTCTACGTTCAATTATTCAGTTTTGCCCGACGACGGCATGGTTACGATGCACATGCACGACGGCTTGTTCGGCGTTTTTCTCACTACCTTTTTGTTTCTGTTGGTCTACAAGGTCTTGCAACGACACCGAGTCCAGGTAGTCGACCATTTTTTCGTTCAGCGTGGCCCATAGCTCGTGGGTCATGCAGCGCACGCCGGTGGCCGCATCGGCGCCGTGGCAGTTTTCCTTGCCGCCGCACTGGGTCGCATCGAGCGGCTCATCGACGGCGATGATGATGTCCGCCACCGTCACCTTGTCGGCCCGGCGCGCCAGGCTGTAGCCGCCGCCCGGCCCGCGGATCGACTCGACGATCTCGTGGCGGCGCAGCTTGCCGAACAGCTGCTCCAGGTAGGACAGCGAGATCGCCTGACGCTGGCTGATGCCCGACAGCGTGACAGGACCCTTGCCCTGTCGTAGGGCAAGATCGATCATCGCAGTTACAGCAAAACGGCCTTTTGTGGTCAGACGCATCACAACCCCGGTCACAGTGGTAAAATATTGCTTCCGTTCAAAGCAATCCCTTGGCCAGTAGCACGAAATGCCGGATTACTTGAACGATTTAGTCAAGTATACCAAATTACTCGGGCTTTGTCTTGGAGGGGTCCAGAACCGCCAGGCTCACTCGGCCCGGCAGGATCTCAGCAGTTGCATCGGGCCGAACAGCGCTTGCATGCCCTGATGCTGGATAAAACTCAAGTTGTAGGGATGCTCGGACACGCAATGCGCAAAGCGCGCGGTCTCCGGCAGCTTGTTGAGTTGTTCTGCAATCTTCCCCCACAGAATCAAAGTTGGCGCCGGCTCCTTGTCGGCCAAGGCGGCCAGCACGGTGCGCAGGAAGGGCAGCCAGGCGCGCGCGTCGATCGCCGGCGCCACGTCGCTGCGAAATACCAGCGAGGCGTTGAGCAGCAGAAAGCCGTGCTTGGTGAGGTTGTCTTGCAGTTCCGCCAGCGTCTTGATCATCCGCTCCTGTTCCACCCGCGCCGCCACCGGCCCCATGGCCGCGCCGCCGGTATCCGAGGGATGCAGGCGGCCAGCGGCCACCAGCAGCATTTTCATGAAATTGCGCAGCGAGGTGGCGCGGTTGACCGGCTTGGACAGGCCATCGGCGCACCACAGGCTGCCCACGGCGCCGTCCATGAAGCAGACCCCGGTGGCGCTTTCGGCGCGCGGATACGGGCCCTCGCCCACCAGCACGTAGTTGACTTCGCTAAGTGGCTGGGTAAAGGCGGCGAACAGGCGCTGTTCGGTAGGCAGGTAGTCGCTAGCGGCCAAGGCCGGCAGGTAGGCCGGATCGGCGGCGGCCATGGCGTCAAGGCCGGCGCGCAGGTGGGGCTGCCAGGAAGGATGGGCGCGGCTGAGCGCGTCCAGGATCGGTGCGGGGATCGAAGGGGAAGGCATCGGAGTGGTACGCGACAATGCTGCGGCTGGAAAGGCGAGATTGTAGCGCACCACCCTACCCCGCTGCCGGCCATGTCATTTCAACCACGCGTCATGAATCGGCGAATGCGTGCATGATGAAATTCCCTGATTACGACGGCATCGGCAAACTCAATAATTGGAGGCATTACCATGCAAACTATTCAAGACGTCATGACCCGCGACGTGCAGCAAATTTCCCCTGAAGAATCGGTGCGCCGCGCCGCACAGATGATGGATGAATTCAATGTTGGCTCGATCCCGGTGGTCGATGGCAAAAAACTGGTCGGCATGATCACCGACCGCGACATCACGGTGCGCTCGACCGCCGCCGGCCAATCGCCGGAAAGCACCCGCGTGGGCGACGTGATGAGCACCGACGTGCGCACCTGCTATTCCACCCAGAGCGTGGATGAAGTACTGGGCCAGATGGGCGATGTGCAGATCCGCCGCGTGCCAGTGGTGGACCAGGCTTCGCATACCCTGGTTGGCATCGTGTCGCTGGGCGACATGGCGACCAAGCATTCGGCCGGTATCGAAGACGCGCTGGAGGAAATCTCCTCGCCGTCGGAGCCTGATCGTTCGAAGCAGCAACAGCAGCCGACGCAGCACTGATCGGCAAGGCTCGCTACTCGGCATCCGGTTGGCGGGCCGGCTGCGCATCGGCGAACGGCTTCATGGCCATGCATGCCTCATCGATGCGGGTGATGATGGAATAGGCCGCCATGTCCAGGTCGAAACGGCGCGCATTGAATACTTGCGGCACCAGGCAACAGTCGGCCATCGTCGGCGTCTCGCCGTAGCAGAACGTTCCTGTCTCAGCACTGCCCGCCAACTGCGCCTCCAGCGCGTCGAAACCTTCCTTCAGCCAGTGCAGATACCACGTCTTCCTGGTCTGCTCGTCCACACCCATCGTGTGCGTGAGATAGCGTAACACCCGGATATTGTTGAGTGGATGAATGTCGCAGGCGACCACTTGCGACAGCGAACGTACCCTTGCCCGGCCTAAGGGATCGCTTGGCAGCAGGGCCGGTTGAGGATGGACTTCATTCAGGTATTCGATGATCGCCAAGGACTGCGTGAGGATGATCCCGTCGTCGCCCAGTGCCGGCACCATCGCGCCCGGATGCACCTGCCGGTATTCCTGGCTGAGATGCTCGCCACCGTTGCGTAGCAGATGCACCGGCACCGATTCCCAGGCCAGGCCTTTCAAATTGAGCGCGATGCGCACCCGGTACGCGGCCGAGCTGCGAAAGTAGGTGTAGAGCTTCACGGTGTTACCCCTTCCTTGTAGCGCTGGACGCGCTGGTCGATGGCCCCAAAGATGCTGTCGCCGTTTTTGTCGAGCATGTCGATGCGGACCTGATCGCCAAAGCGCAGGAAAGGCGTTTTCGGCTCGCCCTGTTCGATGGTTTCCAGCATCCGCACTTCGGCGATGCAGCAATACCCCAGGCCACCGTGCTCGACGCTGGAACCGTACAGGCCGCCTTGCTTGTTGGACACCGTCCCGGAACCGATGATGCTGCCCGCGCATAGTTCGCGTGTAGTGGCGGCATGGGCCACCAGCTGGGCGAAACTGAAGCTCATGTCGTCGCCCGCATTGGGCTTGCCGAATGGCCGTTCGTTGATGTGGACCAGCAGCGGCAAGTGCAGCTTGCTGTCGCTCCAGGCCTCGCCCAGCTCGTCCGGGGTGACGCACACCGGCGAGAACGCACTGGCGGGCTTGGACTGGAAGAAGCCGAACCCTTTGAGCAGCTCGGCCGGGATCAAGTTGCGCAGGCTGACGTCGTTGACCAGCATGACGAGGCGCACCGCGCCAGCACACTCGGCGGCGCTGGCGCCCATCGGCACGTCGCCCGTGACGACCGCCACTTCCGCCTCCAGGTCGATTCCCCATTCCTCGGTCAATGCGCGGATCGGATCGCGCGGACCGACGAAGGAGTCGGACCCGCCCTGGTACATCAGCGGATCGCTATAGAAGGACGCCGGCACCTCGGCCTTGCGCGCCTTGCGCACCAGCTCCACGTGATTGAGGTAGGCCGAACCATCTGCCCATTGATAGGCGCGTGGCAGCGGTGAATGGCATTGTGCCGGATCGAAGGGCTGTGCGCCGGCACCGGCTTCGTTCAGTTCTGCGTACACGGCGCGCAGGCGTGGCTCGGCGCTGTCCCAATCGTCGAGCGCCGCCTGCAAGTTTCGCGCTATATCGGGAACCGCGCGGCAGCGCTGCAGCCTGCGATCGACCACAACGAGCATGCCATCCCGGCCGCCCTGCTTCAGCGTCGCCAGTTTCATGTCGGCTCCTGCCGGGCCGGGGCTTCGTGCATCCACGCCGCATGCTTCGGCGCCTTGCGCGTGGCGGCCCATTCTTCCAGCATGTCCCACTTGACGGCATCGAGTCGCTGCAGCATGTCCGGCGTGCCGGTGTTGACGGCCAGTTCCAGCCGGTGGCCGCTGGGGTCGAAAAAGTAGATGGATTTGAAAATGGTGTGATTGGTCGGCCCGATAACGTCGATGCCGGCCGCTTCCAGGCGTGCCTTGGTAGCCATCAGCTCGTCGACGGAGTCGATTTCAAGCGCCAGGTGCTGCACCCATTCGGGGGTGTTCTGGTCGCGCCCCATCGGTGGCTGGCTCGGCAGCTCAAAGAAAGCCAGCACATTGCCAGCGCCCGCATCGAGGAACACGTGCATGTATGGGTCCGGTGCGCCAGTCGATGGCACCTGGTCTTCGGCGATCGCCAGCACGAACTTCATGTTCAGGTGTTTGACGTACCAGTCCACCGTCTGCTTCGCGTCCTTGCAGCGGTAAGCTACGTGATGAATCCGTCTAATTGGCATTCCGTCCTCCTCCGATGTCCCATCATTAGAGTGCAAAACGAAGTATCATTCAAACAATTATTTTCTATCGATTTATCAGCGTTCCTTATGAATCCCACTTTGCGCCAGATGCGCGCAACTGCTGCCGCTGTTTTCGAAAATCATCGAAGACCTCGATGCCGCCCTGCTCAATCTGGCCGATCATACCAACTTGACGAAAGGCGTGGTGCGCGTAGCCGCTCCCCAGTTAATGTCTTGCACCTTACTGCCCAAGGTCATCGCCGCCTATCGATCCGCACACCCTGATATTCAACTACAGCTGGCCGATTGCGCGGTGGAAGACGTCGGCCACCGCGTACACGGCGGTGGCCGACATCGGCATCGGTCCCGAACGCGAACCGGTACCGCGCTCGCAAGCACACTGGTGTTCCCGCGCGGCCATGCGCTGGAAGCGCGCAAGCGCATCACTTGGGCCGATCTTGCCAAGCACCCATTCATTTCGCTGCAGGGCCAATTCACAGAGCGCCTGCTGAGCGACCTGCGCGGCGTCGTCCACGACGCGCCGCTGCGCCCCGCCTTCCGGCCTTGCAGACGCTTGCCCTAATACCAACAACGCCCGTACACTGATCGCTATCGAATCAGCTCAACTTTTATTTATGTCCTCTGTTCCGAAAAGACTCGTCGCTACCAATAGGTTTTCACTAGGCCGCCGTAATCTCTGCCTTGCACTTAGCGCGTTGCCATTTACCGTCAATGCCAAGCCTCTAACAGATAAACTCGGCTTTGCCGCTCTCGAACGTGATCTGCGCGGTGAGATCGGCCTGGTCGCAATCGACACCGTCAGCGGGCGTACAATCGGCCATAGGCAGGATCAACGATTCCCGATGTGCAGCACGTTCAAGACGGTGTTGGCAGCCGCCGTGCTGGCCCGAGTGGACGACATGCCCGGCTTGCTCGACAAACGCCTGGCTTTGTCAAAACACCTTTTCGTCGACTGGTCGCCGGTGACCGAAAAACATGTTGGCGGTAATTTGAGCGTGGCGGAACTTTGCGCCGCGGCTCTGCAACACAGCGACAACACTGCAAGCAATATCCTTCTGCGCGAGGTGGGCGGCCCGGCCGAGTTGACGCGCTACGCGCGCTCACTCGGCGACGAGCGCTTCCGGCTGGATCGCTGGGAAACCGAGCTGAACACAGCGACGCCGGGCGACAAACGAGACACGACAAGCCCGCTTGCAATGGCGCGCACCTTGCAAAAGTTGCTGCTATTGGACGGCTTGCCGCCGGCGCGGAAAGACCAGCTACGCGACTGGATGCTTGGAAATACGACAGGAGCCGAGCGCATCCGTGCGGCCCTACCAGCCGGCTGGAAGCTTGCTGATAAGACTGGCACCGGTAGCTACGGCAGCGCAAACGATATCGCCGTCATTTACCCGCCTGACAGGGGCCCGATCGTCCTGGCTATTTACACCCGACAGTTTAAAAAGAATGCCGAGTCGCGCAATGACATCATTGTCCAGGCAACCAAAATGGCGCTGAACGCACTCATCCATATCGCATAGCGTCCGACCGCGATCCGGTTGATCAGTGCCGGGTCGCCAGCAGCTCATATGGCAACAGCACCTTGGAAAAGCGCAGGCTGTCGCAAGTGTAGCCAATGTGTTCGTAAAACTGGTGCGCCGTCAGCCGCTGTATGTTGCTGGTGACCTCCAGGATGCCGCAGCCCGCCTGCGCGAGCATTGATTCCGCCAGCTGCGCCAGTACAAGGCCAATCCCCGCTCCCCGCTCGGCCTTGTCCACCACCAGCGCCGACACGCGCCCTACCGGCGCCGCGCGATACAGCACTGGCATCATGTTGAAGGTCACCATGCCTGCCAGGCTGCCATCGGTGCGTACTGCCACCACTGCCGTATTGCCGGCGTGCGTCCACAAGGCCCAGCGCTCACGCAGTTCGTCGGCACTGACGCGATAGCCCAATTGCCGCAGCAGGCGCGACAGTTCGGACAAATCGCTCGTCGTGCCCTTTCTATACTCGAACAAATCAACCGAGGACATCCATTCATCTCCATAGTCGAATCACGACGCAGCGCACTGCAAAGCGTCGATATAATTGCCAAACGTATTTAACGGAACACGCTCATGTCACACAACACCATGGAGATCAACCGGCGCATGGACCGCTTCGACGGCCATCACCGCGTGTGGCTGTTCGGCTACGGCTCGCTGATCTTCAAGCCCGACTTTCCATTCATCGAGCGGCGCCCGGCCACCATCACCAACTGGACGCGGCGTTTCTGGCAAGGCTCGCATGACCATCGCGGCACCGAGACCGCACCGGGACGCGTGGCCACGCTCGTGCCGGAACCCGGCGGCATCTGCGGCGGCATGGCATACCTGATTACTCCCGAAGTGTTTGCCCACCTCGACCATCGCGAAAAAAACGGCTATCTGCGCCTTGCGATCGACATCCATTTCGACGATCACAGCACAGAGGAAGGCTTGGTGTACATCGCCACCGCCGACAATGCGGCTTTCCTCGGTGCCGCCAGCGAACGTGAAATCGCCTTGCATATCGCCAGCGCCAGCGGACCCAGTGGACACAACCGCGACTACCTGCTCGACCTGGCCCGTGCTTTACGCGAACTGGGCAAGGACGATCCGCATGTGTTCGAAATTGAGCGGCACCTGGCCGAGTTCAAATCCTAAAAAGCGCAAAACCTGAGACCGCACGAGCACATCGGCCCGTCTAAGAGAACAAGTCCAGCTGGCCGGCGGCGTTACCGGATTGCTTGCCAACAGCCGGCGGCACGAGCGGCACGATGAGGGGCCGCTTGAAGCGCGAGGTATCGAGTTCGGCAAAGCGTCCGCTGGTCAGGTTCATGCCCAGCCGGTCCACCGCCTTGACGAAACGCTGGCGGATCAGGTCGGCCCACACGCCCTCCCCGTGCATGCGCTTGCTGAAGTCGCTGTCGTAATCTTTACCACCTCGCATTTCGCGCACCCGGTTCATGACCCGCTGCGCGCGCTCCGGAAAATGCGCTTCCAGCCACTGCTGGAACAATGGGTTGACCTCCCAGGGCAAGCGCAAGACCACGTAGTGGGCGCTGACCGCCCCGGCATCGCGCGCCGCTTCCAGGACCTTTTCAAGGTCGGGCTCGGTGACGAAAGGGATCACCGGCGCCACGCTGACGCGCACCGGAATGCCGGCGTCGGTCAGCCGGCGGATGGTGCGCAGCCGGCGCGCGGGAGCAGCGGCGCGCGGTTCAAGCGTGCGTGAAATGTCAGGGTCCAGGGTGGTGACGGTGACCGCCGCGATCGCCTGGTTCTTGGCCGCCATGGGCGCGATCAGGTCGATATCGCGCTCGATCAGGGATGACTTGGAGATCAGAGCGACCGGATGCTCGCAGTCGTGCAGGACCTGCAGCACTGCACGGGTGAGCTTACGTTCGCGTTCGCAGGGCTGGTAGGCGTCGGTATTGACGCCGATGGCGATCGACTGGGGCACGTACGAGGCCTTGGCCAGTTCGCGCCGCAGCAGATCGGCCGCGTTGACCTTGGCGAACAGCCGGCTCTCGAAATCGAGCCCGGGCGACAAGCCCAGATAGCTGTGCGTGGGCCGCGCGAAGCAATAGATGCAGCCATGCTCGCAGCCGCGGTAAGGATTGAGCGACACATTGAACGGGATGTCGGGCGAGCTGTTGCGGCTGAGGATGCTCTTGGCGAACTCGTCCGTGACATGGGTTTTGAACGGGACCGGCTCCTCATCCTCGTCCTGCGCCCAGCCGTCGTCGAACTGCTCCCGCTCGTTGACCTCATAGCGGCCCTGCAAATTGCTGACTGCGCCGCGCCCCTTGCGCGCCGCCGGCGCTGGCGGGGGCAGCATCACGTGCTCGGTGAATTCTTCGTCTGGACTTTTCACGGCCCACCTCTTTGTTACGGTAGAAATGACCATTGCTAATCACCCCCCGCGCAGATCCCGGCGTGCG
>CAMLFK010000186.1 GCA_946479255.1 uncultured Oxalobacteraceae bacterium | reverse complement strand
TCGGCGCGGCCCGGGTCACTAACTTTGTATTTGCGCGCACGCCGCCGCACTGAACGTACTTTTTAGGAGATGCACCTTGTTTCACGTCGTTTTGGTCGAACCCGAGATCCCGCCGAACACCGGCAACATCATCCGCCTGTGCGCCAACACCGGTGCCCAGCTGCACCTGATCGAGCCGCTCGGCTTTCCGCTGGACGACGCCAAGATGCGGCGCGCCGGCCTCGACTATCACGATTACGCCACCATGAAGGTGCACAAGAACTGGCAGGCCTTCCTCGACACGGCCCAGCCCGATTCAACGCGCATGTTCGCCCTCACCACCCACGGCTCGTCGCCCTTCGCCGAGGCAAAGTTCCAGCCGGGCGATGTGTTCGTATTCGGCGCGGAAACCCGCGGGCTCGATCCGGCGCTGCGCGAAACTTTCCCGCCGGCCCAGCGCATCCGCCTGCCGATGCGCCCGGATAACCGCAGCCTCAACCTGTCCAACACCGTCGCGGTGGTGGTGTACGAAGCGTGGCGCCAGAATGGCTACGCGGGCGGCGCCTAAGCTCACCCCATTTACGCCAAACTTCCAGCCTCCGCCGCTGTCGTATGGGTAGGCCACCGCTGTGGTGGCATCCACAAGGAGGAAAGAAATGGCTACTATCAATGCACCCGCAAACGATCGCCGTCATATTCCTGAGCGGCGCACAAGCAGCATGGTGAAAAAAGGCGGGCTGTCGGCCGTGGACTGGATCGCATCGATTCTGATGATTGTTGGCGGCCTCAACTGGGCACTGGTCGGCCTGATCGACTTCAACCTGGTGGCGGCGCTGTTCGGTGACCAGACGCCGCTGACACGGATTATCTACACGGTGGTTGGGCTGGCCGCCTTGTACGGCATTTACATGCTGAGCAAGCTGGCGGCACGAAAGACCTAAGTACCCGAATTTCGAGCGGGTACTTGGCGCGCCACGTCGATTTACTGCCCTTCCAGAACGGCAGCGCGCGCCAGTCTTAAAAATATCTGTCTTATTGGAATCAGCGAGCTGCGGATTCGGCGACACGCAACGTTCCTCCTGCCGCGCGCAATATGCGCGCTTGCAGTGCCGACTATATTATTGCTCTCGACAAGCCACATTCTATCGCTCAGCCATGATCAAACTACAACTTCTTCTGCACCGTCCGCCCTGCTCCCAAGGCCTGGATCCCGAACTGCAACAGCGCATCGAAGCGCTCGGCATGCGCATCACCGGGGTGGGCCTGGCCACCGTGTCGGCCGAGATGGATCCCTGCAAGTACGAACACCTGTTCGGCGCCCCGCCGCCGCTGCAGGCCGGCTGTATGCACAGCCCGCAGGCGGCGCCCACGCTACCGGTGCCCCCTGAAATCGCCGAAGCTATTACACTGATCACTATTGCAGCACGTCATGTGACTACCTCCGGACCCGCATGACCGGCAAGCCAAAATCAACAAATAACAGGGGAATCCCATGCAGCCATTTAAATCCGGCACCGCCGCCGCTCCACCCGGCGCGCCGTCCGACATCCTGCGCATTGCGATTACCTTCAAGGGCCGCGCCGGGGCCGGCCTGACCAAGGTACCGGCACGGCTCAGCTCACGCAGCATTCTCAGCTTCGAACCATTGCCTGGCGAGATGGAACTGGCCGTGGAAGCGCTCAAACGGCGCGGCTTTACCGTGACCGGCACCGGCGTCATGACGGTGTCGGTGCGCGGCACCCGCGCGTTGTTCGAGCAGGTATTCGGCACCCGGCTGGTGCCCTTCAAGCTGGACCGCGCAATGGCCTATTCGGCCGCAAGCGTGTACTACCCGCCGCCCGGCGCGCCATGGGATCCGGACCCGGAAGTGGCGTCCCTGATCGACGACGCCTACATCCAGTGGCCACATATTTACCTGGCCGAAACCGGGGCCATGCAGCGCCCGCCGCACGTTAATTATTTTCACCTGTCCGTGATGGACGACGTGCCGGCCAAGCTGAACGTGCTGCCGATCCACCGTGAACGCAACCTGGGCGAAGGCGTGCGCATCGCCATGATCGACACCGGCTTCGATCACTCGCATCCCTTCTTCACCACCAATGGCTTCACTTCCTCGGTGGTGCTGGCGCCCTCGGCCACCAACCGCGGTACCGACCCCGGCAGCCACGGCACGGGCGAATCGGCCAATGTGTTCGCGATCGCGCCCAAGGCGACCTTTATCGGCGTCAAGCTGGGTGACGATGCCGATCCCAACGGCGGCGCCAGCGTCCTGGAAGGCTTCCAGGAGGCACTCAAACACAAGCCGCACATCATCACCGTCAGCATGTGCTACGACCTGCGCGAATCCGATGGCAAGACCGAACTGTCCGAACTGCCCAACGGCCTCAAACCGCTAGAAGCCGAAATCCAGGCGGCCATTGCAGCCGGCATCATCGTCGTATTCTCGGGCGGTAACGGCCACTATGCCTTTCCCGCCTCGATGCCCGAGGTGCTGGCTGCGGGCGGCGCCTTCGTGGCCCAGGACGGCAGCATGCGCGCGTCCGACTACGCCTCGGCCTTTACCAGCAAGATCTATTCGGGACGGCATGTGCCGGACGTCTGTGGCCTGGTCGGCCTGCTGCCGCACGCCAATTACATCATGCTGCCGGTACCTCCCGGGCAAGACATCGACACCGGCAACGCCGCCCACGACGGCACCACGCCCGGCGACGGCTGGGCCGTGTTCAGCGGCACCTCGGCCTCGGCGCCGCAGATCGCCGCGATCTGCGCGCTGCTGCTGCAAAAGAATCCGCACCTGAAGCCGGCCGAAATCAAGGCCTTGCTGGTGCGGACCGCCATCGATGTGAGCAGCGGAACCGCCAGTCCGGCCAGCGATCCGGAAGGGGTCGGTATCCAGGCCGGGCCTGGCGTCGACGGCGCCACCGGCGCCGGGCTGGTGAATGCCTTCGCCGCATGGCAGCAAGCCGCGCCGCTGCTTGGCGGCGCCTGAATTGAAAGACCAATCTATGCAAACAACGCAAGAAGTGCGCGTCGGCCTGATCGGCTACGGCTTTTCCGGCGCCACCTTCCAGGCGCCTTTCATCAAGGCCGTCGACGGCATGCGCCTGGTGCAGGTATGTTCCAGCAAGCCGGAAGTGGTGCACAAGGATTTTCCCGGCATGGCGGTGGTCGCCGATCCTGCCGAGCTGATCAACTCAAGCGAGGTCGACCTGGTGGTGATCGCCACCACCAACACCACGCACTACGCCTTGACCAAGCAGGCCCTGCTGGCCGGCAAGCATGTGTCGGTAGAAAAGCCGTTCACGGTCACGGTGCAGGAAGCGGCCGAGCTGGTGGACCTGGCCGATCACAAGAAGGTCATGCTGAGCGTGTTTCATAACCGCCGCTGGGACAACGACTTCCTGACCTTGCGCCAGGTGCTGGCCTCCGGCTTGCTGGGCGCGGTCAACACCTTCGAATCGCATTTCGACCGCTACCGCCCGCTGGTGCGCCAGCGCTGGCGCGAGCAGGATATTCCCGGTTCGGGAATGCTGTACGACCTCGGTTCGCACCTGATCGACCAGGCCCTGGTCTTGTTCGGCAACCCGGACAGCGTGCAGTGCGACATGGGCATCCAGCGCCAGAACGGGGTGGCGGACGATTATTTCCACCTGACCTTGCGCTACGGCGCACGCCGGGTGATTTTGCACTCGGCCATGATCGTGCACCAGCCTGGGCCGCGGTTTATCGTCCATGGCGAGCTGGGCAGCTTTATCAAATATGGGCTTGACCCGCAAGAGCCGCAGCTGCTGCGCGGCGAGCTGCCGGGTTCGCCTGGCTGGGGCGTGGAGGCGGAGGATTTACATGCCCAGCTCAGCTTTACCAAGGATGGGGTGACGGTGAAGGGGCACGTGGCTTCGCTGGCCGGTTCGTATGAGTCTTACTTTACGGGTTTGGTGGAGGCGATTACGCAGGGCACGCGGGCGCCGGTGACGGCGCGCGAGGGACTGGCGGTGATCAGGGTGATTCAGCTGGCATTGCGCAGCCATGCGGAGCAGCGGGTGGTGGCGTTTGAGTAGGCTACAAACCCCACCCTGTATTACACGTCAACTTTCAGGTACCACTTCAAGGCATTGATCACCATCGCGTGATCCTCCGCACCCGGCAATCCGGACACCGTAATCGTCCCAACCCGCCCGGTCCCCTTCACGACGACCGGAAACGAGCCGCCGTGCGCCGCGTAGTCGGCCTTGTCGAAACCCGGCAGATTATCGAAATCCTTACCCTGCGCCTTCGCCTCGGTATGCACATAAAACGAAGCGTGCCCGGTGCGGTTCACCAGATTGCTTTTACGGCGGATCCAGTCGGCATTGCCCTTGTCCGTGCCAGGCATGCCGTAGAAGAACACCTGCGTACCGTTCAAGGTAATGTCGATCGCCACCGACTTCTTGGCGGCCTTGGCCAGCTCGATGATCTTGTTGCCGATTTCCAGCGCCACGTCGTTATTGAAAGCGGTGAACTGCAGCAGCTCTTCCTGTTGGCGGATCGTATCGAGCGAAACTTCTTTGTTATCCATCTTTGGAGCTGCTCCTGCTTGCTTGTTGGTATCCGTAAGCGGCACACTTAAAGCATCAAGCGCGGCACTGACGTACACCAGCGGGGCATTCCAGTTGATCGCGATCTCGTTGCTGGCGTAGCTGCATGCGTGGTCGATGAAGGACAGCGCCGGCACCTTGCTCGGGTACTTGACCGGGCAGTCGTCGGCGTCCTGCTGCTTCGGCTGGGGGCCGCCCGACAACAGGCCAGGCCACGGTTCCGTGATGCCGTCCGCCGCCGATGGCCGGTGGTGCACATGCATCACTTGCTTGCTCCCGAAGCCAGTCACGAAGGAGTA
The DNA here is from genome assembly GCA_946479255.1 of uncultured Oxalobacteraceae bacterium. Next base: position 5,212 of record CAMLFK010000186.1, on the reverse strand, counting down.
GCCCAGCGCATTGCGTCCGAGGACGAAATCCATGCCGGACTGGGCCGCATCCAGATACTCGCGCTTGCCGCCCAGGCGGTAGGCCTGCAGCAGCATCATCGACTGGTTCAGCACCTCGGCATTGCTGCCCCATCCAAAGTCCTTACGCTGCATGGCCACTTTATAGGCCGACGATTTCCACTGCGCCGCCAGCCTGGCGGCCACGCCGTCGATGCGGCTGGTAATCAGCTTGCGGTCGGCCGCCGGCGTCAGGCGCGGCAAGTGGTGGGCCAGCGAAATCCACGGCAGTCCCGCCACATCGCTCCAGTTCGGCACGGTGGCCGGCGCCGCCGAGGCCTTCATCGCCGTCCAGTAGCTGTCCTTGCCGGTGGTGATGTACAGCTCGGCCGCGGCCCAGGCCCGCTCGTCGGCCAGCTTGTTGTCGCCGTATTCGCCGGTCTTGATGTCCGGCGGATTCTTGAACTGCACGTTCGGATTGGCCTGCGCCCATTTCCACGCCGACTCGGCGGCGACCAGCATGCGGCCGGACAGGCCGGGGAACTGCTGCTCGTGCTGACGGTAGATGCGGCTGGCGGTGGCCATGGTGGCGGCAAAGTCGAGCGCCGAGCTGGTGCTCTTGCCGACCATGTAGCGCGGCGCCTTGCCGACCTTGTGCGGCATGACCATGCCGTCGAAGACCTTGTTGGTGAGCTTGAAGTACACGCCGCCGTCGTTCGGGTCTTGCATGGTGAGCATCCAGTCGAGGTTCCACTTGGCCTCGTCCAGGATGTCCGGCACGCTGTCGTTCGACTCCGGAATGTTGAGCTCGTGCTTGGCGAAATACGCCGGATAGTGTTCGTAGGCGGCCAGCAAGGTGTAGGTGCTGATGCCCGAGTTGACCACGTACTTGTTGTAGTCGCCGGCGTCATACCAGCCCTTGGGGCTGGCGACGACGGTGCCGGCCGGGCGCGCCTTGGAGGCGGCCGATGCGTGGATCAGTACCTTGTCGTCCGGATGCGCCAGCGGACGGGCGTAGGGGCCGGCATGCTTGGCCGGAATGTCGATGCTGGCGCGCTGCAGGTAAAACGCGCGCAGTGCCGCAATATTGAGATAGCGGTAAGGGGTGGCCCCGATCGTAAACATGTCCGACGCGGGCATGCCGGGCACCTTGATGCGGTAGCGGCCCGGCGAGTCCAGCGCGGAGAAATCGGCCAGCTGGACGGTTTCCTCGGACGGCTCCCAGGCTGCGGCCTTGCCCAGCTTGCCACGCAGGACGGTCTCGCCGTTTTCGGCACGCACTACTTCGAAACTCTTGGCGCTGTCACCAGGCACCACCGCGAATTTGGCGGCGGCCGGATCGAAACCGAGCTGGTTGACCTTGACGGTAGCGGGCGCGGCGTGCGCGCCGGCGGCCAGCGCCAGCGCCATTGGAACAATCAGCAGCTTCATCAGACGACCACCGGCACACCATCTTTCGCGGTATCGGTCTCGCTACCGTCGCTGTGGTAGAACGGCGCATACCAGCACGCCAGGAAGGATGGAATGGTGGCGACCATGACGAAGATGAAGTAATTGATGTAACCCATCATTTCCTGCAGGTGGCCGCTGACCACGCCGGTGAGCATGCCGCACAGTCCCATCAAGCCGGTGCCGAAGGCGTAGTGGGTGGTGGTGTACTTGCCCGGGGCCAGCTGCTGCATCAGGTAAATCATGAAGCCGACCGCGCCGAAGCCGAAGAAGAATTTCTCGACGATCACGCCGACGCCAATCCAGAACAAGCTGGTCGGCAGGTAGATGGCCATCACCAGGAAGGCGGCGTTGGGAATATTGATCGCGCAGCAGAGCGTGAACAAGGTGGCTTTCAGGCCGCGGCGCGCCACAAACCAGCCGCCCAGCAAGGAACCCAGCAGCACGGCCGCCAGGCCGTAGGTGCCGTAGATTTCACCCAGCTGTTCGTTGGACATGCCCAGGCCACCCTTGCCCGCCGGGTCGACCATGAAGAAGGGGCCGATTTTTTCCAGGAAGCCGATACTGAGGCGGAACAGGAAGGCGAAAGCGACCATGCGCCACACGCCGCGCTTCTGGAAGAAGGTGACAAAGGAATCGAGCAGGATGCGGCCGGCTTCCGGCACGCTGGTCGGGGTGTTTTCCGCGCGCGCGCCTTCCGGCATGGTGAAGCGGTGCCACACGGCCATCAGCAAGGTCAGGCCGCCGACCAGGAAGAAGATGATCCGCCAGGCGTCGATCCATTCAGGGCCGAACTTGGTGGCGTCATGGCCAAACACATTGGTGTGCAGGTAACCGGACAGGTAGACCATGCCGCCGGCCGCCACGATGGGGCCGATATTCCACGACAGGCTCTGGATGCCGCAATACAGCGACTGCTTCTGGGTGTCGAGCGAAGTCACGTACACGCCGTCGCAGGCGATGTCTTGTGTGGCGCCGATGAAGGACATCAGGAAGAACAGCACCATCAGGATCGCCATGTAGCCAGGCATGGCCATGGCCAGCGCGATGCCGATGAAGCCCAGGCCGACCAGTGCCTGGGTACACAGCACGAAGAATTTCTTGGTCCGGTACATCTCGACGAAGGGAGCGAATAGTGGCTTGATGGTGTAAGCCAGAATCAGCATGCTGGAATACTGGGCAGCCTTGCCGTTATCCATACCCAGGTTCTTGAACATGATAGCCGTCACGCTGGTCAGCATGATGTAGCAGAGCGCCATCGTGAAGTACCCGGTGGGCACCCACAGCAGCGGCGAGACGGTCTTGCTGGATGCCTGCATACTAATTTCCATTTCCAAAGTCAAACGGTCGAACGAAGATTTATACCACCCTTAGCCGGCAAGGTCACTCAGAAATTGCCAGCCGGTAGTTTTTGGCGGCACAAGGCCGCCACGAACTTTACTTGCGACGCTGCGCTGCAACGAACTCGCGGTACCAGTGCGCGCTGTCCTTCGGCGTGCGCTTCTGGGTGGCGTAATCCACGTGAACGATGCCGAAGCGCTTGGCGTAGCCGGAATTCCACTCGAAATTGTCGAGCAGGCTCCACAGGAAGTAGCCGCGCACATCGATGCCGGCAGCCATCGCTTCAGCCAGCGCGTCCAGGTGCATCTGCACGAACTTGATGCGCGCCTCGTCATGCACCGCGTCGCCGCTGACCACGTCGGGGTTGGCCATGCCGTTTTCGGTGATGTAGATCGGTGGCAGTTCGTACTCGCCCTTGAGCTTGATGAGCAGTTCGGTCAGGCCCTGCGGATAGATTTCCCAGCCCATGTCGGTAAAGCCCAGCTTGCCCGGTGGGGTTTTCGGCGGCGTTTCGGCGCTGCTGAAGGCGCGGAAGTAGTAGTTACAGCCGAGGAAATCTATTGGCTGTTTAATAATATTAAAATCGTTATCATGAACCACCGGCGCATTTGCGCCGTGGGCGCGCAGCGCCAGTTCCGGGTAATGGCCCTTGAAGATCGGGTCCATGAACCACTGCACCGACTTGGCCCACTCCAGCTCGGCCATGTCGCGGTCGGCTTGCGAATCGGTGGCGGGATCGGCGGTCCACTGGTTCAGAACGATGCCCAGCTTGGCCGAGGTATTGGCCGCGCGCATGGCTTGCATGCCCAGGCCGTGCGACAGCAGCAGATGGTGCGAGACCTGCACCGCTTGCTTGGCATCGGTCACGCCCGGCGCGAATTGCGAATTCCCGTAACCCAGGTTGGCGGTGCACCATGGCTCGTTATGGGTGGCGATCGCCTCGATGCGGTCGCCGAAACGGCGCGCCACTTCATGCGCGTACTCGCCGAAGCGGGCCGCGGTGTCGCGGTTGAGCCAGCCGCCGTCGTCCTGCAAGCCCTGCGGCAAGTCCCAGTGGTACAGGGTGGCGTGCGCCTTGATGTTCTTGCTGGCCAGCTCGTCGAGCAGGCGGTCGTAAAAGTCGAAGCCCTTCTCGTTCCATGCGCCCTTGCCTTGCGGCTGTACCCGCGCCCAGGCCAGCGAGAAGCGGTAAGCGTCCACGCCCAGCGAGGCGATGATGCCGACGTCCTCCTTGTAGCGGTGGTAATGGTCGCACGCCACCGTGCCGTCGCTCTGATCCTTGATGTTGGCCGGGTTACTGCAGAAAGTATCCCAGATGGACGGGCCCTTACCGTCGGTCGCGGAGGCGCCTTCGATCTGGAAGGCACTGGTGGCGACGCCCCACAAGAAATCGGTTGGAAATTGTTTGTTCTGGTTCATGTAGAGCTCGGTAACGTTGACACAAGGATGTGAGAGACCCGCGCGGCGGTACAGCGGGTGGATGAAAAACTATAACAAGTTGCGCAATTAAAGTAACTACGGCCCGCCCGGGTTGGTAAAAAACGTAATCGGCTTTGACACCTATCGTAGCGTTTGCACGGGCAGCTTCTTATTAAGAATTTATTATTAAGAACGCAATTTCAAGTGGAGTGAAATCGTTTTCATGGTACATTTGTGCGCCGCTTGAAGTCAAACTAAATATTTTCCACACTTAAACTCCAGCCACTTTACTTGGGTGCTATTGCCGGATCCTCGTCAGCAGCTTGGTGGTCGAGCGCTCATGCTGGAAGTCGATCGCCACGGCCTGGCCGCCATAAGCGATCACGGCCTGCCCTTCCGGAATGGCACGCATGTCGTAATCGCCGCCCTTGGCATAGATCTCCGGCTGCGCTTCGAGCACCACTTCCAGCGCCGTATCCTCGTCGAAATCCACCACCAGGCTGACCGCTTCCAGTGCCGCCAGCACCGCCATGCGGTCGGCCGCATTATTCAGCGGACGGTCGTCGCCCTTGCCCAGCCGCTTGACCGAGGCATCGGTATTGGCCGCCACCACCAGTGAAGCGCCCAGTGCGCGCGCTTCGGCCAGGTAGGTCACGTGACCGCGGTGCAATATGTCGAACACACCATTCGTCAGCACCACCGGCTTGGGCAGCGCCGCCACGCGGGCGCGCAATTGCTCGCGGGTGCAAATCTTTTGTTCAAATGCCAGCATAGCTTCAGCCCCTAGTCTTTTCATCCTCATTCTTCTTCTGGTTCTTCTTCGATCGCCATCGACAAGTCGGCGGCAGCGGAGGTGCCGCCGTCGCCTGGTTCCTTGCGGTCGCCGCGCAGCTTGATTTGCAGGCGCAGGCCGTTGGCCGAATCGGCGTTGCGGATGGCTTCGTCGTAAGCGATGTAGCCCTTGTTGTACAACTCGTACAGGGCCTGGTCGAAGGTGCACATGCCC
>CAMLFK010000185.1 GCA_946479255.1 uncultured Oxalobacteraceae bacterium | reverse complement strand
GGGAGGCGGCGGCAATCCCTTTACCAAGGGAAGACACGACGCCGCCAGTGACGAAGACAAATTTGGTCATTGCAGATGGTGCCGAACGGCACATGCGGGAAATTGAAATTATACCTTAAACCAGACCATGCTTGTCGCAAACCCAGCTGACCTTGGCGGGCCGGATGGCGGCGGCGCCAAAAAGCCTTACATCGAATGTTGAGAATAAGATAAAGTTCATCGGCGACATCACACCAGTCCACCACCCTCTTTTGATGAGTAGCCCCCATGCCCACCTTTAAATTCACCGCAACCACCGCCGGTTCCATGCGCTGGAACGCCGCCAATGCCGATCCCAACAACCCGCTAATCGTCCACCCCAATCACGACAGCCACCGCACCCTGGCGGAGGTAGAAAAACTGGTGGAAGACGGCTTGCGCTTTTTCTGGCAAACGCCGGCCAAACCGACCTGGGCGAAGAAAATCAAGGAGGCCCATGCCGAGGTTAATGGCCCCCGCCTGGTGTTCATCAAGATCATCAAGGGCATCCACCAGCGCAACACGGATCCGCACATCCGCATCCAGATCAAGGAGGTGACCGCCCACGTGCAGCTCAGCATGGCAAGCGCCGAATCGCTCCAGCACTGGCAAGCGGTCGGCATCATCGTGTATGGAAAAAATAACGGCGACGTGCCGGTGACCCTGCCGACCGCCATGACCCGCGCCGTGCCGCGCGCCGGCCGGGGCGGCAGCGTCAGTCTGAGCGTGGTCGATGCCGCGCGGGTCATCTCGATGGCGCTCCGCAACCGAGAGCTGACGGGCGCGGCGGCGGGCGACGATGCCGCCTACAACGAGGGCTTGTCGGCCCTGGCCGGGATGTTCCCTATCTGAGGAAAAGGCCGCGTCAGTGCAGGCCAAACGGCTTGGTGATGGCGCACAGCGCCGGCTGGCCAGGCTCGCCGCAGTGACACTGTTTCTCCTGGCGGATCGCGTGCAGGCGGCGGGCTAGCAAGTCCAGCTCGGCCTGGCTGATGGTCCCGCTGCGAAACGAGAACGCGGTCATGCCGCCCAGCGCCAGCAAGGAATGGCGGCAGCAAGTTTCATGCAGCGCCAGCGCTTCCATCCCGGTGTTGAGTTGCTTGTAATCCAGGGGGCGGGCATCCTCCCCCACCAACATATCCTCTGCTTTTTCCATGCAAGGATTGTAGCGACATCGCGGGCTGAGGTCGGTAATCAAAATTACGTTACTGACAGCAACCGTCGAATCTGTTCAGTCTTTAGGCGTCATCCGGGTCGCCGTTGAACAGCGCATCGAACTTCTGTTTGCCGACCGCGTAGCACTCGCAGCTGGAGCGTTCCAGTCCCTCGGTATCGAGAATGCTCATGTGCCCGCGCTGATAGCTGACGAAACCTGCTCGCTGGAAAACACCGGCCATCAGGCTGACCTGCGGCCGGTGCACGCCCAGCATTTCGGCAAGAAATTCCTGCTTCAGGTCGAACACATCGCTTTCGACCCGGTCGCGGGTATTCAAGACCCAGCGCGCAAAACGCTCTTCCACGCTGTGCAGGCGGTTGCAGGCGACCGACTGCGCCACGCAGGCCATGTATAGGCGCAAGTAGCGCATGGCGACCCGGCGCAAGGGTGAGTCACTGGCGATGGCATTACGAAATTCCTCGACCGGCATGCGCAGCGCCGGACCGGAAATCTGGCAGATGGCCGCATCGGACCAGCGCTGGCCGCCCATCAGCACGTCGATGCCATGAAAGCCCTCGCTGCCGATCGCGCTTACTTCCACGCCTTTGCCATTACTCATCAGCGCGATCACGGACAGTACGGCACCGGTCGGGAAGTGGATGTACATGATGGGGTCGCCGCGGCCGCCGAAGGCTTGCCTGGCTTCGCACATCACCGGCGTCAGGGCCGGCGCCAGTTCTTCATATTCGCCAGGGGTCAATAAGGAGAGTAAACGGCTGCCGGTCCGGGAGTTTAGTGTGCTGGACAACGCTTGCCCTTTCCATGTGGTAAGCAACCTGCGGCGCAGAATCGTCGAGTCACCTTAAATCTCAGTATAGGCGCAAGAGCGCATTGATGCCGATTTGCAAACCGATGGGACTGCGTTCTGTGAGTGAACGAACAGACTGCTTGCGTTCAGGCGATCATCCTTAGGCTTTTGCTGTTGATAAGGGAGGTCAAAATGTCCTACGAAGAACGCGATGCCTATGGCATGTATGTCGACCGCGGCCATAAAGGTCCCGGCCCGGAACTGATGGGTGCCGACACCCTGATCGGCGACCACGTGCATAACCTGAAAAATGAGCACCTTGGCGAGATCAAGGAAATCATGCTCGACATGCGCACCGGCAAAATCGCCTACGCGGTGATGTCGAGTGGCGGCGTGCTCGGGATCGGCGAAAAACTGTTCGCCGTGCCGTGGGAGGCACTGACCCTGGACACCGTCCACAAGCGCTTTACCATGGACATGGACAAGGACAGGATCGAGAACGCCCCCGGCTTCGATACCGATCACTGGCCCGACATGGCCAGCCAACAATTCGCCAGCCAGATTCACGGCTACTACGGCACCCACGCGCGCTAAGCACCAGGCTGGCTTGCCGAGCGCGCCACCTCGGGTAGCGGGCTCGGCAATCGTGCGGCCGACAATTCAAAAATAGTGTAGTAGAGCGCGGCGGATGCGGCTACACTGGTTGACAATTACTCAACTAGAATCCGCATGAACGCCCTTTCACCGCCTGCTTTCACCGCGCAGCACTTTGACGACGCTGCCAACGATACCCCCGCCCAGCCGATTGTCCAGCCGCTCGGTTTCACCGGCAGCGGCGCTGAATATTTCAAGATCTGGGCCGTCAACCTGATGCTCACCGTGCTGACCCTGGGCGCCTACTCGGCCTGGGCCAAGGTACGCCGCCTGCAGTACTTTCACCGCAACACCCACCTGGCCGGTGCCGTGTTCGACTTCGACGGCCAGCCGGGCACTATTTTGCGTGGCCGCATGATCGCCCTGGTGCTGCTGGCCGCGTATGCCTTCGGCTCTGAATTCTCGCTGGCCATCGGCGTGGCGGTCGCCGCCATGCTGCTGGCCCTGATGCCCGCCATGCTGCGCAGCGCGCTGCGTTTCCGCCTGCTGCATTCGCTCTACCGCGGACTGCGCTTTGACTTTGGCGGCAGCCTGCCCGATGCCTACCGCGCTTACCTGCCGGCCGTGGCGCTGTTCGTGATACCGGCCTTTTGGGCCGGTACCGAGAACGCCTACCTGCTGATCGTCTCCGTGTTGATGTATGGCTTTTGGCCGCTGATTCACGGCGTGATGAAGCGCTACCAGCACAGCCACTTGCAATTTGGCAGCGTGGCGTCCAGCTATCAATTAGGTGTGGGGCGGCTGTACCGGCCCTACCTGGCAGCGTTTGGCATTACGCTGGCAGCCATTGTCCTTGCCATGATCGCCGCGGCCGTCATCGAACTTGGCTTCAAGGCGCTTGCCGACGGCTCGGTGCTCAAGAAAGAGGCCATGATCGCCGTCGTGATCGGGGCTCTGGTTGTCTACCTGATGTATGTGCTTACCATTCCCTATTTACAGGTGCGCCTGCGCAACTTGTCCTGGAACGCCACATCCTTTCCCGGCCTCACGATCCGCTCCACCATGTCGGTGCGCAGTTTCATGAAGCTGCAAGCCATCAATACCGTGCTGACCCTGCTGACCCTGGGCCTGTACCGTCCGTTCGCCGCCATCAACACCTATGCGTATCAGGTCGCCCACACCAGCATCGTCACCGACGCCGGCCTGGAAGCGGTCGTGGCCGCTGCCACCAGCACCCAGCGCGACGCCACCGGCGATGGCGCAGCCGACTTCTTCGGCATCGACATCAGCTGGTAAGGATTACCCTTGAATACGGTGAGTACGGCAAATTATTTCGACGGCCACAGTGCCAAGCAGCATGAAGTCAGCCTGGAGCTGCGCGAGCGTTTTCTGACCCTGGCAGGCCAGTCGTTCTCCAAAACCTACAGCCTGAGCCAGGCCCGGATGGCTGAATCGTTCGCGAGCGCGCCCAGTGTGCTCGAATTCGACGACGGCGCCCGCCTCGAAGTGAGCGATCCGGCCCTGCGCGTCCAGCTCCGCAGCGCCTTCGCCGCCCAGGCCGGATGGATTGAACGCTGGCAGCAGCGCTGGCCGGTGGCGCTCGCTTCGCTGGTCTTGCTGGTGGCCGCCATGTTCGGCGCGGTGCGCTGGGGCATTCCCGCCCTGAGCGAGCAAATGGTGCCCGCCGTTCCCGGCTGGGTCGACCAGAAAATCGGCGAGGAAGTGCTCAAAAACGTCACCGGCTCCATGCTGTTGCCGAGCCGGCTGAGCAGACAGCGCATTGCTGAGATCGATGAGCTGTTCCGCCGCTTGGTTCCGGCCGGAACGCGCATTCCGCTCCGCCTGCAGGTGATGCAGATGGAAAAGAATGGCATCAATGCGATGGCCTTCCCCCACGGTACCATCGTGATGACCGATGGCATGGTCATGGCGATCATGGGTGGCAAGGGCGAGCTGGACGAGCACATGAAAGCCCAGCTGGCCGGCGTGCTGGCCCACGAAATCGGCCACGTCGAGGGTCGCCACAGCATGCGCGCACTGGCGCGCTATTCCTTGATGGCGATGGGCTCGATTGCCATCTTCGGCGACTTCAGCAGCGCGGTCGCGACCGCGCCGGCGGTGTTCCTGCACATGGACTTCTCACGCGACATGGAACGCGATGCGGACAACTATGCGATCACGCGCCTGCGCCAAGTCGGCTTGTCATCTGCGCCGCTGGCCGACCTGTTCACCAAACTGGACAGCAAGTCCGAAGGCAAGCAGCCGTTCTGGCGGCGTGTGACCGGCGGCTACCTTGATTCCCATCCGGCCAATGCGGAGCGGATCGCGCGCTTCCGCCAGGGAGCTGCGGAAAAGCCGGCGCCGTAGCTTTAGAGCGGCTATTAAAACCTCTTGCTTACAAACCCTGCACACTGAGCGTTGTGGACGTCAACAATCGGGCCACAAGCGGAAGTCCGCTAAAGTTCCTGCGCAAGGTAGCAGCAACTATCAACCCAAAAACGTAGTTTCGACCGAACAGGAATCAAGATGAGAAAATCGGTACTGCTTTTGTCTTTGATAGGTGCTAGCTGCATGTTATCCGCCCACGGAAAAGCGCCCGTGGAACTTACTGATGCTGATTGGCTTTCTGCGGCAAAGGCTGCGCTTAAGCTAACCAGCCGCAGTGGGAAGCTTACTTTTGTTGTCGATGACAGTCTGTCGCCCGAAGCGCGAAACGCCTTGGAAAGCTTGCGAAAAGTGGTGGCCGTAGTGGATGTGCCTGATCGAAGTTATGTGTTCTCAGTGTCGGGACATTACTACATGCGCATTCTTCAGTTTCGACCACAGGGCGACCGTATCGAATTTCTAGAAGGGAGTGTCTATCCCAAAGTTTATCAAGCCTGAGACTGTCGCGTTACAACGCACCTTTTTCTCGCCCGTACCGCCGATGGCGAATGGAAGCAGGATGGTCCGGCGAAACTACAAGTTTGCTCGCATCACTAACTTGCGAACGTCTCGGGTTCACCTCTGACTCGATTCGCCATGGTCGTTACGATCGTCTGCTTTGGGGCGGTTCCTGCCGGTTGTGACCGTCCGTGAGTTTTTCAGCTTGGCAAGATGCTATGCTGACTCGAACGGCCGGGTTCGGCCAGCAGCCGACCTTCAAGTAACTTAATTGATAAAAATTTTTGATGCCAGAGAATAAGAAATTTCGACCGAGGCCTGCCTTGTTTCTCTTCGGCACAGTGATGGCAGGTGCTGCATGTACCATATGGATTCCATACGATTCGTTTCTAAGCGTGCTGGGCTACAGCATTTTGATTGCTTTGATTCTGGCGTTTTTTGTGACCTTTGATTTGAAAAATGAACGGCGGCCACCACGTCCAATTGCCCTAATTCTTGAAGCGTTTTGGTTGCCATCTCGTAACGCAGAGGTAAAAATAGGGCCAATGCTTTGGGCCTTTTTGGGGGCAGCAGGGTTTGTGACTGGGATTTTGGTAAGTGCGATATTGCTGTCTTTTTCTATCTAGCCCCCGACTGAAGCGGCCATAAGCCGACTGTCAGCTACGCTTGTGCTGAGTTGCCAATTTCATAGCGCGCAAGACAAGCTGCGCTTAGCGCTTACCTGCCGGCTTTTCCGTCGTCCGAATAATTGTCAGGAGCAGATCGTCATATGTCCATTCTCTCTTCCCTCGGGTTGCTTCCTAAAGCGCTGGTCGTCGACGATGTGCCGCCGCCATCCATGAGCCGCCTGCTCAGGCATGTTGCCGATGGCGCTTACCAGGAAGCCGAAAAGCTGCTGCTTTCCGCGAGCGACGAGAACCGCGAGCGCCTGATCTACACATTCTCTCAGCAGGACGATGCGGTCGCGCTTGCGCAGCAATGGGTGCGTACCTGCAGCGGCTCGTCCATCGCGCACACGATGCTGGGCGCCAGCATGATCTGCAACGCATGGAAAATTCGCGGCAGCGCCTATTCCGACGCGGTCGACGAGGAGGCTTGGCAGCCGTTCCAGAACGGGCTCGATAATGCCGCGGAGCCCCTGCTCAAGGCGGCGCGCCTGGACGCTGCGGCGGCTGACCCGTTTGCATGGCTGATCCTGGCCGAGGTGGGCAAGAGCGGTGATCGCGACCTGGTCGACAATTACTTTGCGCAAGCCACTGCGCGGGTCCCATTGCACTGGCCCACCTATTACAAATATTTCATGGCCACTACCGAGAAATGGGATGGGAGCCACAAGGAGATGTTCCGCTTTGCCCAGAAAAGCGCGGAGGGGGCGCCGCGCGGCAGCATGATCCACTGCCTGATGGCCTTGGCATATTGCGAGTATGCCCTCGCACTGGAAGGCGAAATTTACAAACAGGTGCGCAGCTCCTCGCATGCGGCCCGCATCAGCGCCTCGCTGTACGCCTGGCTCGACGCCAGCCCGGCTACGCTGGAGGAAAGACTCAATGAATTGAGCAGCGGTTTCGGCGCCGAAGGCCTCAACCACTTTGCCGTGGCTTGCTACCTGTGCGGGGCCAACAAGGAGGCCAAGACGCTGGTAGCGGCGTTGAACGGGGAAATCATGGCCGTGCCTTGGGCCTGGATTGCGGACGGGATGCGCGAGAACCGCAATTTCGGCTTTGTGCACGACCGCGTGCAGCGCGAGCTGGCAAGGGCCTGAGCAGCGGCACCGGAATTTTCGCGGACGCGAAAAAGACGACCTAAATGTCGCATCTGGATTAAGCACAAGACACCTTGGCACCGCATGGTGCACCGCTCCTGGACGAGAAAAAAGAGCAGGAGGGAAAACAGCGGCTGTGACAATCCGTGGACTTTTCCGGTTTGCAAGCTGCTAAGCTAGTACGACAGGCTGGTTTCGGCCAGGAGAGGACTTTCGCTCACTGCCGTTCGCTAGAAGACGAAGTTACAACCCTTAATCTTGGAAATTTCCCATGCCTGGAAGTCTTTACGAGATCCACACAAAGTTCGAAGAACTGCAACTCCACCTGATCGATGTAGTTAATGGGGTTCAGGATGGCAAAGAGATCAGAAATGCCGCGTTCGAACAGGTGGAACAACTCAGTAAGCAGCTCACCGTATTGCTCAAAGGCCATGAGCTCATCCCTCGATACATCCTTCAAAAATTGAATCAAGCTGCATCTATCCTAGACGCCTCGGCTCCATACATGCCAACACCGTCCGAACAGCAGAAGGCGCTTGCGATATCTCATGCAGTACAGTTGACGTCTAGTCTCATCCTGCTTGGCGAGTGCCACGAGGACCGCCAGCCCGGAGTTCCACGGGTTTTCTAATCCATGTCACCGTATTGGCAGCGCAAGATGGTACGGCTGCTTTGGGGTCGATACCGGACCCCTCCACTCCGCGATCCCAGCTGCGCGCTTTGATAATTATATTCATGACAGGATTGCAAGAAGTTTAAGCCCATTCCGGGTGCCGACTATTTACGAGGAGTGTCAACATGTTGAAGAGAGCTGTTGCTTGCGCGGTATTGTCATGCATCGCGGCCGGGGCGCAAGCTGCCGATCCGACTTGGAAATTTACCTATACCGGATTCGAGGTATTCAATGGGGCTGGTGGGGCCTGGGTGAAGGCACTTTCGATCCGAATTTTACGTATTCGATTGAATTTGCCGGTACTGATCAGGACAAAGACGGCCTGATCGAGTATGCCGAGTTGAGCAAGCTGCTGATCAACAACCAGTGGAGCAGGTTGGGGTGCGGCACCACGGACGACGATTGCAGGGCGAGCTTCGCGTTCGGAACGGGAAATGTCTTGTCGTTCACCTATGACGCAATCAGGGGGCCCGAATTCGAGCCGTTTTTCTCGGAAGACTGGATTCACCTTGGGACCGAAATCGGCAGCCGTTTCACTTTCACAGGGTCAATTCAGTATGACAAGCGCTATCGCTGGACACCCGAAACCAGGCTCGACGTCTTGACACCAGTACCCGAACCGGGTGCATGGGCCATGATGGGGGCGGGCCTGGCTGCTAACGTATCCGGGGACCGGCGTTGGCAAAGCCAAACGGGTCAACCCAGCTTAACGGGTTACCTAAAACACACGCGCGGGGTAAGGTCCGGCGAGACGACATTTGCGAACGAAATTGGCTAGAAAAGGGCGCCGCCAGCAGCAGCGCGTCCGATGGTCCGAGCGCGCACCCACGGATTACCCGCAAGTTCGCGCATGTCCGATCGCCTGACCCCGTGCCCTGCGGTGGCGCGTGGTCAGGCTGGCCATCTTGACCGATGCAAGCCTCCCGTTCGCCCCGTCAGCGCTTCCTTGTGACCATTCGATAAATCAACTCGTAAAAAATGCAGTTAATACAAGCAAATAGTATCCAGCTTAAACCACCTTGCCCGCCAATCATGACCATTGGAAGAAAGCCTGGCACTAGCAAAGAAATCAATACCGTCAACTCCGCAGAATGGGCAATTCCAAAACCGTATTGCTCAATCAAATAGGCAAATAGAATTGAAAGCGAAAGGAAGAACCCAATTCGGATCACTAGTCGCATTTGCATCCCCCGAAGTCACCCGACATGGCACTTCTCATGGCGTCCGTTGTTCGTTTCGTGTGGCCAGGCTGCCTGGCAATAGACTCTTTCTCAAGAGATGTCGGAAAAGGACCATGCCGAGCACCATCTTGTCGGATTCCATTCCACCGCTGAAAGCCACTGTGCGCAGGCGAGGTCGAATCCATCACAGGGTGCAGTGCCATCCCTAGATAAAACCAATACATCGCATTATTTTTTTGTTTGGCATCTTCCGCATCGCCCATCATCCCTTTTACATATTTGCACATAGCTTTTTTAGCTTCAGCAGGACTCATTGTGTCCGAAGACATAGCGTGCATATGTGAATGCGCAGAATCCTGAAACCGCATGGTGTCTGCATGCGCGCTTCCGTTCTTGATAATATCGCGAATCGCCGGATCGAGATGCGCGAAAAATACATCGATGAAGTAGTTGTGCGCTCCTGTCGCCCATAATCCCAAGGGGTCAAACTTGGCGACAGGATTGCCGCCGACGTAAGCGTAAGTATTGATCCCACCGTTCAGCCCGATCGGATCACTTTGCACGTACCGCCCCGTCTGCGGATCATAATCCCTGAAGTAGTTGTAGTGGTTGTTCGTCTCCCTGTCATACACCTGTCCCGGGAAACGCGGGTTGTAGGTGAACTTCGGCAAGCCGGCCGGGCTTTCGTGCGGCTGGTGCATACCGAACGGATCCGCATTGTCCCAACGCCAGACCATCCGGTTGTCGCTGGCCCGCGTGATGACCCTTGGGGTGAGAATGTGGTCGGCGTACACGTTATAGACGTCGACGATGGCCTGGTTCGCGGCAGTCCCTTCCGTGCGAGGCTTCAACACCGCCACCGGCAGGTCGCCCAGGTAGACCGTTTCCTGGATTGCCCTGCCGATGCGGTCGTACTCCCCGATCAGGCGGCCCCCAAGATCGTAGGTGTAATAGGTTACGTTGCCTGACGCGTCCGTCTTCTCGACCCGTTCCCCGAAGCCGTTGTAGCGAT
>CAMLFK010000184.1 GCA_946479255.1 uncultured Oxalobacteraceae bacterium | reverse complement strand
TGATCCGGTCGACGTCGAAGGAGGCGCGCTGGATGACGGTGGCGGCGCGGCGGGCTGCTTTGATCGCCGTGTTGAGCATTGGATGCATGGGGGGCTTCCTTTATTGGAACGCGAACACGGCGACTTGCCAAAAGGCACGGACGCGCGCAGGCGAACTGAATGATTGAGAATGAATTAAAGAGCGATGGCGGTGAGGAACTGGTTAAAATTGCGCTCTTTTCAAGCCCACTCTTAAGCGTCGCCTACCGCGCGATTGCGCTATTTTAAATGAACCCGCCCGAAATCAACACTTTAGTTTTCAAGCGCCTGCGTTTCGTGCTGGTCGAAACCAGCCGCGCCGGCAATATCGGAGCCGCCGCGCGCGCCATGAAAACCATGGGTTTCAGCGAGCTGGTGCTGGTCAACCCGCGCTTCGAGCAGCCCCAAGCCGACCCCGAAGCCATCGCCTTTGCCTCCGGCGCCCAGGACGTGCTCGATCGGGCGCGCATCGTCGGCAGCATGGCCGAAGCACTGGACGGCTGCAACTTCGCCGCCGCCGTCTCGGCCCGCCTGCGCGAATTTTCGCCGCCCGTGTGGACCCCGCGCGCCTTTGCCGGCCATGTCGCCGCCGGCACTGAGTTGTCCGCCGCACTGATCTTCGGCAACGAGCGCTTCGGCTTGCCCAACCACATCGTCGAAGCCTGCAATGTGCTGATCAACATTCCGGCCAATCCCGACTATTCCTCGCTCAACCTGGCCCAGGCCACCCAGGTGCTGGCCTACGAATGCCGCATGGCCCAGGACAGCCCGGCGCCGGCCAGTGCGGTCGGCTTTCACGGCGACGCCGCCAGCGTGGAGCAGATCGAAGGCATGTACCGCCACCTCGAACAAGCCCTGGTGGCGATCGACTTTCTCGACGCCTCCAATCCCAAGAAACTGATGCCGCGCTTGAAGCGCCTGTTCTCCCGCACCCAGCTCGAAACCGAGGAAGTCAATATCCTGCGCGGCATCGCGCGCCAGATCCTCAAGTCGCGCGGACAGTAGCGCCCGGCTGTTCATCCCGCCTTTGGCGTATACTGGCTCAATGAGCCAATCTACTGAATCGATGCGTGCAAGGCGTGCCATCAGCGCGCGCTCGATGCTGACGATGGTGCTGGTGGCGCAGGCCCTGGCCGCCGCCGCGATCGTGGCCGTACTGACCGCCCTGGCCGGCATGGGGCCGCTGCCGGCGCTGGCGATCGCGCTGGCCTGCGTGGTCGTGGTACGCATGGGGATCACCGCCAACAACTTCATGCTGAGCGCGCGTTTCGGCAGCACCACGCCGTCCGAATTCCAGCTGAGCCCGTGGGGCAGGGTGAGGCTGTTCCTTGAAGAATTTACCGCCAGCATGCTGTGCTCCTCGTGGTTCGTGCCGCGCGGCCGGCCGCGTACCCGCATCTACCCGGACAGCCAGCTGCCACCGGTGCTGCTGCTGCACGGCTACGGTTGCAACAGCGGCTACTGGGCGCGCCTGACACCGCTGCTCGACGCCGCCCGCATCAGCCACGCGGCCATCGACCTCGAACCGATCATGGCCGGCATCGACGACTACGTCCCGCAGGTGCGGCGCGGCATCGATGAACTGTGCGCCGCCAGCGGCGCCGGCCGCATCATCATCGTCGCGCACAGCATGGGCGGGCTGGTGGCGCGCGCCTACCTGCGCGATCACGGTCCCGGACGGGTGGCGCACGTGTTTACATTAGGTACGCCGCATCACGGCACCGCGCTGGCCAATCTCGGGCCTGGCGAGAACGCCGTGCAGATGCGCCTGCTGGGTGCCGAAGGCCAGGAAGGTGAATGCGGCAATGCCTGGCTGCGCGCGCTGGCCGCCGCGGAGAGCCCCGCATCGCGTGCGCTCATTACCAGCATTTACACGCATCATGACAACATCGTGTCACCGCAGACATCGAGCCTTCTGCCGGGGGCGCGCAACATCGATGTCGGCGGGGTAGGCCATGTCGGCCTGGGCGCCAATCGCCTTGTATTGACACGCTTGCTGCGAGAAATTGCAATGCTGTCAGCACGTTAAATAATGTTTAGCAACACTCGCTGAAGGCGTGATAGAGTCAGATGGAACGATTGTTGTGGACAGAGAATCTTCGTAAAAACCATTCGAAATTGATGTGAGATTCCCTGTGTAATTCCCGTGCATGCGCCGCCGTAGCGCGTATGCCAAGTACGAGTTGTATAAATACAGCAATTCGTTGGCAGCCCATTGGCGGCTGCGGGAAGGTCTTGGAGGCTGTGGCGTTATAGCGACGCAATCGCCTGAACCAGCGCAGGCATAGGGTTTTCACGGGAGCGCATAAAAGTGTCGGCACGCATCCTTATTATTGAAGATAACCCCACCAACATGGAGTTGATGGAGTATTTGCTCACCGCCTTCGGATATACACCGATCGCGGCCTACGATGGCATCAGCGGCGTCGACACCGCCCGAGAGACGAAGCCGGACCTGATCATCTGCGATGTGCACCTGCCCAAGCTGGACGGCTACGGCGTGGTCGAGGCACTCAAGCGCGACCCGGCCACCGCCGCCATTCCGGTGCTGGCGGTGACCGCGCTGGCCATGGTGGGCGACCGCGAGCGCCTGCTGGCGGCCGGCTTTAACGGCTACATCGGCAAACCCATCGAACCCGACAGCTTCGTGGCCGAACTCGAAGCCTTCCTGCCGAAAGGCAGCACTGCCTCGGCAGCGCTGGCTGCCGACGGCGCACCGGCGGCGCAAGCCACCATCCTGATCGTCGACGACCATGTGCTCAACCGCGAATTCCTCATGACCCTGCTGGGCTATGGCGGGCATCGCCTGATCGAAGCGGCCAACGGCATCGAAGGCCTCAAGATGGTCCAGACCGAGCATCCCGACCTGGTCATCTCGGACATCCTCATGCCCAACATGGATGGCTACGAATTCGTCACCCGCCTGCATGCCGATCCAGCGACCGCCGAACTGCCGGTGATCTTCTACACCGCCACCTACCGCGAGCGCGAAGCCAACCAGTTGGCCCAGTCCTGCGGGGTGCGCTGGGTGCTGCCCAAACCGTCCGACCCCGAAGTGATCCTGCGCACCGTGCATGAAGCGCTCGGCATGCCCGAACCGATGACCATGCCGGAGTTCGCCGATGCCGGCGCCGGTGCCGCCAGCGAAAGCAGCATGTTCCTGATCGATAACAAGGTCGCCGAATACCTCGGCGAAGTCGAATCGCGCAGCCAGGACCTGACCCGCTTCGCCGCCCTCGGCGACGACTTGCAGTCGCCGCAGGAGGTGATGCAGATGACCGAGCGCCTGTCCAGCTCCCTGTCGAGCCTGCAAGCGGTCAGCCTGCGCCTGACCGCGCTCATCGAGCTCGGTATCGAACTGGGCGCCGAGCGCGACCCGCTCGCGCTGATCGAGATCGGCTCCCGCGTGGCCCAGAACATCTGCGTCTCCAAGTATGCCTGCATCGGCATGCTCGACCCCGGCGCCGACGAGCTGCGCTATTTCTCCTCCTGCGGCGAAAGCCGCCAGGCCAGCGTAGTGGCATCGACACCGCGCGTCGGGATCCTGAACACCCTGCTCGAACAGCGCCAACCGGTGCGCTCAAGCGGCAACGACGGCGACCCCCAGGCGCTCGGCCTGCCGCAAGCGCACCCGCCGGTGCACTCCTTCCTCGGTGTGCCGATCGCCTCGCGCGAGCGCGTGCACGGCTGGCTTTACCTGGTCGACAAGCTCGGCGCCGGCGAATTTTCCGAAGTCGACGAACGGGTCGCCGTCACCGTCAGCGCGCAGATCGCGGTGGCCTACGAAAACCTGCTGCTGTACGCCGAGATCAAGCGCCACCACGCCCAGCTGGCGGCCGACATGGCCGAGCGCATCAGCCTGGACGAAGACCTGCGGCGCTTCCGCACCGCGATGGACGCCACCGCCGACGCCATTTTCCTGATCGACCGCACGGCCATGTCTTTTGTGGACGTCAACGCCACCGCCTGCCGTATGCTTGGCTACGAACGCGCCGACTTCCTCGGGGTCGGCAAGACTCACGCGGCGACCGGTGCAATCGAAGACAGTGGCGACAACGCCCGCCTGCAAGCCCTGTACGAGCGCCTGCAGTCGGGCGACCAGACCGGCGCCATGGCCGAACTGCAGCTGCAGCGCAAGGACGGCAGCATGCTTGCCGTGGAAGTGCAGCGCCGCACGCTGCGCTCGGGCGCCAACTGGGTACTGGTGGCGGTCGCGCGCGACATCACCGAACGCAAGGAAGCCGAACTGCGCCTCCTGAAGCTGGCCCATTTCGACACCCTGACCGGGCTGCCCAACCGCAGCCAGTTTTATTCGGCGCTCACGCGCGCGCTCGACCAGGCCGCCGAGCACCGCTGGGCCGTCGGCGTGCTGTTCCTCGATCTCGACCGCTTCAAGACCGTCAACGACACGCTCGGCCATCCGATCGGCGACGAACTGCTGCGCCAGTTCGCCGGCCGCCTGGTCGACTGCCTGCGCGTGCGCGACACCATCGGCCGCTTCGGCGGCGACGAATTCGCCGCCATCCTGGTGCTGCCCGAAGGCCCGCAGACCGCCATTGTCGCCGTGGACAAGATCCGCGAATCGCTGCGCCGCCCGTTCAGCCTCGAAGGCCACGACGTCACCGTCACCGCCAGCATCGGCATCACCGTCTATCCCGACGATGGCCTCGATGCCGACACGCTGATCAAGTACGCCGACACCGCCATGTACCGCGCCAAGGAAGCCGGGCGCGACGCCTTCCGCTTCTTCACCGCCGAAATGAACGCCCAGTCGCTGGCCCGGCTCGACCTCGAGACGGCGCTGCGGCGCGCCATCGACAACGACGAATTCGTCCTGTACTTCCAGCCCAAGGTGCACATCGGCTCGGGCCGGGTGAGCGGGGCGGAAGCCCTGATCCGCTGGATGCGGCCGGGGCACGGCATGGTGTCCCCGGCGCTGTTCGTGCCGATCCTGGAGGAAACCGGCCTGATCGTCCGGGTCGGCACCTGGGTACTCAACGAAGCCTGCCGCAAGATCGCCGAATGGTCTGCCTCCAAGGTCGGCCCGGTACACCTGTCGGTCAACGTCTCGGGCATCCAGTTCTTTGTCGGCGGGCTCGAAGAAGAAGTCCTCAAAGCCATCAAGGTGCACGGCATCGCCCCCGAACTGCTGGAGCTCGAGCTGACCGAAAGCTCGCTGATGTCGAACGCCGAAGACACCATCACGGTGCTGCGCAACCTGAAAAAGCTCGGCATCCAGATCTCGGTGGACGACTTCGGCACCGGCTACTCCAGCCTGGCGTACCTCAAGCGCTTCCCCATCGACAAGCTCAAGATCGACATCGCCTTCGTGCGCGAAGTGACCAGCAACCCGGACGATGCCGCCATCGTCCTGGCCATCATCAACATGGCCCACAGCCTCAAGCTGCGGGTGATCGCCGAAGGTGTCGAACGCGACGCCCAGCTGGCCTACCTGCGCCGCCACGGCTGCGACGAGATGCAAGGCTACTACTTCAGCCGGCCGGTGCCCGCCGACGAGTTTGAACTGATGCTCAGCGAAGGAAAATACCTGTCCGCACCGGCCGACGAGGGCCTGCTCGACCAGCAGACCCTGTTGATTGTCGACGACGACGCCTTCATGCTCGACGTGCTGTCCGACTTCCTGGCCCAGGACGGCTACCGCATCCTGACTGCCCAGACGGCGGCCGAAGGCTTCGACCTGCTGGCGCGCCACAAGGTCCAGGTGATCCTGTGCGACCAATGCATGCCGCTGATGAGCGGGACCGAATTCATGGAGCGGGTCAAAAACCTCTGTCCCGACACCTTCCGCATCATGCTCTCCGCGTATGCCGACCTGACCCCGATCATCGCCGCCATCAACCACGGCGCGATCGACCGCTTTTACACCAAGCCCTGGAAGGGCGCCCAGCTGCGCGAAAACATCCGCGAAGGCTTCCGCCTGCACGCCCAGCTTCACGGCCAGGGCCGCTGAACCGGCCGGGTCGCGCAATTACTACAAAATTAACGTGACACAAATATTATGATTAATGTTCAATAACTTGTAATATTTTGTGGGCGGATTCGTCATTTTCATAATTGCGATCTGTACAGGACGCTCGCAAAATGAACTCACAGTGTCGTCCGGCCCGGCCCAGTCCGCGGAAATCAGGACGCATGACAATAACGACTATAAGTGAGACAACAACCATGATGAACCGACCACTGCGCGTGCCACCGCCACAGTCCAGCATCGCCACTCCACGCCGCTTTCCGCCGCCCGCTTAAGTCCGCCGCGCTGGCGCGCCCCTGCGTGCGCCGCCTCGCCATTCGTTCGTGCCGGCCGGCCTCCCGTGCCTGACCGCGCCCGGCATGTGCGCCATTGTTTCGTCACGCCCGCATTCCTTTGATTCATTGATTCGCATTGATTAGTAACGCAGCACCTCGCATAGGAGAACCACACACAGCCAGGAAAACGTTTTCATCAGTACGACAAAAACCACAAGGAGACTCACAAGATGAAAGTACCAAAAGCCATACCCATGCTGGCCGCGCTCATCGCGTTCAGCGCCAGCACCACCGCTGCCGCCTACACCTGGGACAGCATGGCCATCGGCGGAGGCGGCTTCGTGTCCGCCGTTATTCCAAGTAAGACCGAACAGGGCATGGTCTACGCCCGCACCGACGTCGGCGGCGCCTACCGCTGGGACAAAATAGCAGCGCGCTGGCAGCCGATGACCGACTGGGTCTCGGAGGGCGAAGTCGGCTACCTGGGCGTCGAATCCCTGGCCGTCGATCCAAAGAATGCCGCCAATGTCACCATGCTCGCCGGCATCAGCTACTTCAACAACGGCAAGACCGCGATCCTGCGCTCCAGCAATTACGGCCAGACCTTCACCGTCACCGACGTCAGCGCCCAGTTCAAGGCGCACGGCAACGGCATGGGACGCCAGAATGGCGAGCGCCTGGCTTACGATCCGGGTTCGAGCAATATCCTCTACGTCGGGACCCGCGCCAACGGCCTGTTCAAGAGCACCGACTCGGGCGCCAGCTGGAGCCGCATGACGGCCCTGAACGTGACCACCACGCCGAACGAAAACGGCATCAGCTTTGTCGTGCCCGATCCGCACAGCGTGTGGAACGGCGTGGCCCAGCGCATCGTGGTGGGCGTGTCGCGCTACGGCTCGGCCGGCGCCAACCTGTACGTCACCACCAATGGCGGTTCCAGCTTCACCGCCGTGTCGGGCTCGCCATCGGGCCTGATGCCGCAACGCGCCGTCTACGATAACGCGGGCAACTTCTACATCACCTACGCCAACGGCGCCGGCCCGCACGGCCACTGGAGCCAGCCGGAACCGATGGACCAGGGCCAGATCTGGAAGTACAACGTGGGCGGCACCATGAGCAATGTGACGCCGGCCGGCTTCAACCGCGCCTTCGGCGGTATCAGCGTGGCGCCCGGCAATCCGCAGCGCCTGGTGGCCTCGACCGTCAACACCTATATGCAGCAGGGCAGCGCCTGGGGCGACCGCATCTTCGTCTCCAATAACGGCGGCGCCAGCTGGACCGACGTGATCGCCCGTGGCTTCGCGGTCGATACCGCCGGCGTGTCGTGGATCGCCGGCCACAGCATCCACTGGGCCGGTTCGATCGAGTTCGATCCCTTCAACGGCAAATCGGTCTGGGTCACCTCCGGCAACGGCATCTTTAAAACCGCCGATATCGACCAGACCACCACCACCTGGCGCTTCGACGTCAAGGGCCTGGAAGAAACCGTGCCGCTCAACCTGACCAGCGTGGCCGGCGGTCCGGTGGTATCGGTGATCGGCGACTACGACGGCTTCCGCCACACCAACGTGGCCGCTTACGCGCCGATCCACGATCCGCGCATGGGCACCACCACTGGCCTCGCGGTCGCGGCCAACGCCACCGGCACCATGGTGCGCGCGGGCGGCGGCGACGCGCCGGCCATGTACACGACCACCAACGGCGGCACCAGCTGGAACAAGGCGGCAGTCATGAACGGCAAGAACGGCCAGGTCGCTTTGTCGCCAAACGGCAGCGTGCTGCTGCACAACCCGGCCGATTCGACCACCACCTACCGCTCGGTCAACCTGGGCGCCAGCTGGAGCACGGTCAGCGGCCTGTCGACCGCCAACATCCGCCCAACCGCGGACTCGGTCAACAACAACAAGTTCTACGCGTACAACAACGGCACCATCATGGTCAGCACCAACGGCGGCGTCTCGTTCGCTGCGGGCGGCTTCACCGCCTCCGGCGGCACCGGGCTGATCCGTGTGGCGCCAGGGCGCGAAGGCGATATCTGGGTGCCGCTGGGCGGCGGCGGCCTGATGCGTTCGACCAATTCGGGCAGCTCGTTCAGCTCGCTCGCTTCGGTCACCGATTGCATGGCGATCGGCTTCGGCAAGGCCGATGTGAATGCGAGCTATCCGACCATCTTCATCTGGGGCACGGTAGGCGGCGTGCGTGGTCTGTTCCGTTCGACCAATACCGGCGCTTCGTGGGTACGCATCAATGACGATGCGCACGAATACGGTGGTCCGGCCAACGGCCAGTTCGTGGTCGGCGACATGAACACCTTTGGTGTGGTGTACATGAGCACGGCAGGTCGTGGCGTGGTGTACGGCAAGCCTTAACAGTGCAGGGTAGTGGGCGCTGCAGCAGGCGCCCACTGCCCATTGGAAATCTTTTGCTTGAACTTCCAGGCGTGTGTGCGGCAAATGCGCCACATACACGCCGCACGATTGAAATGTCTTAGCATTTTTTCACTGTTTCATTAAAAATCATCCCTGCGCTCATGTGGGCGCTAACATGTGGGGATTTTTATGAAGAATGCATCATATCGCCGCGCCGCCGTGCTGGCACTTGGCCTGGCGGCAGTGATGTCGAACGCTGCGGCCCAGATCGCCAGCTCCAGCGCGAACATATCCAACTTCACCTATCAGCTGTTCGACCTCGACCTCACCGATGGCATCACGCCATCGCTGTCGTTTGTCGAGTCGCTCGAATCGCGCAGTTCGTATATCACTGGTCCGGGTGCAGGGCTGTATGACTCCCGCATGGACCATGGGGCCACGTCCGCCGCTGGCGCGTACGGCAACGCAAGCACGCTGACCAGCGTGGCAGGCCAGCAGGCCAGCGTCGCCGCCGAGAAACCGGCAAGTGGCTACATCAGCAGCCGCGCAAGCAATCTGTCGCTGCTGGAGTTCACCTTGTCGCCATCGACCGGCGTGCGTTTCACGCTGTCGGCGCAGGCTGCTTCCACGCATTCGCCTGGCGATTTCGCGCTGGCGCGGGTGACCTTCATCGGCACGCTGGATCATCCCCGCGCGGACTCGTCGTATCGATATACGCGGTTTGTCGACGAGCTGTATGCCGATGACAACTCGCTGGCGGCGCGCCTGTTCGGCTATCTCGAAACCGACACGGCCGCGCGAACGGGCGAACTGAGGATCGACAGCGTCGCCGACGCTTCGGTGTCTGGCATTCCCGCCGTGCCGGAGCCGCAGACCTACCTGATGCTGCTGGCCGGCGCCGCCGTTTTAGTCGGTGCCCGCAAGCGGGTATCACGCTAAGGCCAACACGCGCGCGGTCTTTAATCCCGGCCGAAGCTCAAGCTCGGCCGCTTGGCCGAGTAAGTCCAGCCGGGCACGAGGTAGCGCATCGCCATGGCGTCGTCGCGCGCGGTGGTCGCCACCTTCTTGTAGAGTTCATGGGCTTGTGCGATGCGGTCCAGGTCCGGTTCGATCCCCAAGCCCGGGGCCGGCGGCACCTTGACCGCGCCGCCGGCGATCTGCAAAGGCGCGCGGGTCAGGCGTTCTTCGCCTTCCTGCCAGATCCAGTGCGTGTCGATGGCCGTGATCTTGCCCGGCGCCGCCGCTGCGGCATGGGTGAACATGGCCAGCGACACGTCGAAGTGATTATTCGAATGCGAACCCCAGGTCAGGCCCCATTCATGGCACAACTGGGCCAGGCGCACCGAACCCTGCATGGTCCAGAAGTGCGGATCGGCCAGCGGAATGTCGACCGCGCCGAGCAGGTGCGAATGGGCCATCTGGCGCCAGTCGGTGGCGATCATATTGGTCGCGG
>CAMLFK010000183.1 GCA_946479255.1 uncultured Oxalobacteraceae bacterium | reverse complement strand
ACGGCGCCTCGGTCTACGCGACCCGCCTCAAGATGGGCGAGTACCTGGCCGACAAAGTGCGCGCGCAATTCCGCACTGGCGAAATCGACGTGGTCATGCCGATTCCCGATTCCTCGCGTCCGGCCGCCATCCAGCTGGCGCTGAAATTGGGCGTGGAATACCGCGAAGGCTTCATCAAGAACCGCTACATCGGCCGCACCTTCCTGATGCCTGGCCAGGCCATCCGTAAAAAGTCGGTACGCCAGAAACTCAATGCGATTGCCTCCGAGTTCAAGGGCAAGAACGTGCTGCTGGTCGACGACTCCATCGTGCGCGGCACCACCAGCGGCGAGATCGTCCAGATGGCCCGTGAAGCGGGCGCGCGCAATGTGTTCTTCGCCTCGGCCGCGCCACCGGTGCTGTTCCCGAACGTGTACGGCATCGACATGCCGACCCGTGACGAGCTGATCGCCTACGGCCGCAGCAATGAAGAGATCTGCCGCGAGATCACCGCCGACGCCCTGGTGTACCAGGACGTGGACGCGCTCAAGCGCTCGATTTCCGACGTCAACCCGGCCCTGCAGAACTTCGAAGCGTCTTGCTTTGACGGCATCTACGTGACCGGCGACGTGACGCCGGAATACCTGGACCGCCTGGAAACGGCGCGCCACAATCCGAAAGCCAGTCCGATCGAGGACGCCGCCCGCACCCAGCTGAACCTTAATCTGGCGACCACCGAGTAAAGATTGTTCATGAGCGAGAAAAAGACCTACGGTTTCACCACCACGATCATCCATAACGATCGGCAAAAGCCGATTGAACATGGCTCGCTGCATAAGCCGATGCACACTTCGGTGGCCTTCGGCTATGCCGATGCGCGCCATCTGGCGTCTGTGTTCCAGGGCAAGGAGTCAGGCTTCCGCTATGGCCGCCAGGGCAATCCCACCATCTCCGCGCTGGAAGACAAGATCACCCGCATGGAAGACGGCGTGGCCAGCCTGTGCTTCGCCACCGGCATGGGCGCGATCGGCGCCGTGTTCCAGGCGCTGCTCAAAGCGGGCGACCACGTGGTGTCCTCGTCCTTCTTGTTCGGGAACACCAACAGCCTGTGGCAGACCGTCGCAGGACAGGGCGTGGGCGTGGACTTCGTCGACGCCACCGACGTGGCCAACGTGGCTGCGGCGCTCAAGCCGGAAACCCGCCTGGTGTTTGTCGAAACCATCGCCAACCCGCGCACCCAGGTCGCCGACCTGAAGCGCATTGGCGAACTGTGCAAGGAACGCGGCATCCTGTACGTGGTGGACAACACCATGACCACGCCTTACCTGTTCCGTCCCAAGGCGGTCGGTGCCGGCCTGGTCATCAACGCGCTCACCAAGTCGATCGCCGGCCATGGCAATGCGCTGGGCGGCAGCCTGACCGATACCGGCATGTACGACTGGACCCAGTTCCCCAATATCGCCGCCAACTACAAGCGCAATCCACCCGCGCAGTGGGGCATGGCGCAACTGCGCGCCAAGGGCTTGCGCGACTTCGGCGCTTCGCTCGGGCCGGAAGCGGCGCATCACATCGCCGTCGGCGCCGAGACACTGGCCTTGCGCATGGACCGCACCTGCAGCAATGCACTGGCCCTGGCGCAAATGCTGGAAGCCGATGAGCGCGTGGCGGCTGTCCACTATCCCGGCCTGCCATCGCATCCGCAGCATGGTGTTGCGAGTGAGCTGTTCCGATCGTATGGCTCGCTGTTCAGCTTCGAGCTCAAGGACGGCATCGATTGCTTCGATTACCTGAACCGCCTGAAGGTCGGCATCCCCGCCAGTAATCTGGGCGACACCCGCACCCTGGTCATTCCGGTGGCGCATACCATTTTCTTCGAGATGGGGGCCGAGCGCCGCGCCAGCATGGGCATCGCCGAGTCGCTGATCCGCGTGTCGGTCGGCATCGAAGACCAGGCCGACCTGCTGGATGATTTTGGCACGGCATTGGGAGAGAAGTGATGAAGAAGTATGTGTTCTGCTTTGCCCTGCTGATCGCCGGCATGGCTCATGCCGACGAGCTCGCCAACGCGAACGCCCTGTATGCCAAGAAGTCTTATCCGCAAGCCATTGCGCTGTACAGCAAGCTGGCCAAGGCTGGCAACGCCGATGCGCAGTATCGCCTGAGCGAAATTTACCAAGGCAGCGAGGCAGGCCCGGCCGATCCAGCCAAGGCCGATGAATGGTTGCGCCAGGCTGCGGCCAAAGGCAATAAGGATGCGCTGGCAAGCTTAGAGCGCAGCAAACAGCGCGAAGGCAAGCGCGCCGACGTAGAATTCTGGATGTCCAAGTATGACGGGCAGGAACTCAGATCCGGCAAATACGCCTGCCCGCCGCCACGTTTTCCGGCGCTGTCCAAGGAGAATGACGAGATCGATCGCGTGAGCGCCCGCATGGCGGCATGGGAAGAATGCTTCAACGCGGCCGCGGCCAACCTGAATGCCAGTTCGCCGCTGACTCAGCGCATTCCGAAAGAAGTGTCGGAAGTGATGACGAAGGAAGAAATGGAGAAAGCCAAGACCTATCTGGCCGGCGTGCATTCTTCGCTGGCGGAAGAGGCCAAGGTCACGGCCAAGCTGGTCGTGGCCGATTACGATGCGTGGCGCGATGCCACCAACAAGTATGTGAACGAGTACAACCGTATCGTCAAGGACATCAAGCCGGAACCCAAGGATTGATGCGCTGGGTGGCTCGCCCACCCAGCTGTTCTGCTGGCTTAGTGCCAGCTGCGCATCAGGCCGACCGCTAGGCCTTCCAATGCAAACTCGTCGTTTTCCGGATCGACGCGGATGATCTTGAAGTCCGGGTTTTCCGGCAGCAGTTCGATCACCGACCCCGTCTTGCGGTAGCGCTTGACCGTCACATCGTCGCCAATGCGCGCGACCACGATCTGCCCGTTCTTGGCGGTATCGACTTTTTTCACTGCCAGCAGGTCGCCATCCATGATGCCGGCGTCGCGCATCGACCATCCCTTTACCTTCAGCAGGAAGTCCGGCCTGGCCGAGAACATCGACGGGTCGACGCTGTAGGTCGCTTCCACGTGTTCCTGCGCCAGGATCGGCGAACCGGCGGCCACGCGGCCCACCAGCGGCAGCGCCATCATCAGCGACGGTGGCGGCATGGGGATGGCTTCGACGCTGGCGCCGATCAGGCGGATGCCACGCGAGGTGCCAGGAGAAATTTCGATGGCGCCCTTGCGCGCCAGGGCTTGCAAATGTTCCTCGGCCGCGTTGGCCGACTTGAATCCCAGTTCGTTGGCGATCTCGGCGCGGGTCGGCGGGAAGCCGGTATTGTCGATTGCGTCCTTGATCAGATTAAGGATCTGTTCTTGCCGTGGTGTGAGCTTGATCATTGGTCTCAGGACTGTTGTAGAAGGTAGACTGTATTTTTGTACAGTATTTCGGCCAATGCAAGCATTAAATGCGGTGTGGGGGATTTATTTGTAAGGATGGGTGTCCAACAGCAGTGTGAGCGGCAGTCGCCCGGAGATTGCCAAGGTCGGCATTTCCGGGCTATAATTGCCGGCTTTCCCTTCCCACACTCGTCTTGACGCCGAGGTGGGCATTTGTTTAAACGTCCCTAAGGAGTGTTACATGCGTCATTATGAAATCGTTTTTATCGTCCATCCGGACCAAAGCGAGCAAGTCCCGGCGATGATCGAGCGTTACAAAGCCAGCGTTACTTCGCGCGGCGGCAACGTTCACCGCGTTGAAGACTGGGGCCGTCGTCAGATGGCTTACTCGATCCAGAAGCTGCCAAAAGCACACTACATCTGCCTGAATATCGAGTGCGACAACGAGACCCTGGTGGAACTCGAAACCGCATTCAAATTCAATGATGCCGTGCTGCGTCACCTCACCGTTAAGATGAAGAAGGCTGAAACCGCGCCGTCGCCGATGATGAAATCGGTACAACGTGAAGACGCAGCCAAGAGCCACCGCGCAGAAGCTCCGGCCGCTGCAGCAGCTCCAGCCGCAGCCGCTGCTTAATTGTTCTGAATATCCCGCCGTACCAGAACGCGAATTGAACCCACTTCGGTGAATCAACTCCAGTTCCTTGCACAGATTGTCGAGCGCGATGTATTGCGCTACACCCCCGCCGGCGTGCCCATCGTGACCGCCACCCTGCAGCATAGTTCGCAGCAGATGGAAGCAGGGGTGGCCAGGCTGGTCGAGTTTGAAATGTCCGCGCTTGCCGCGGGCGAAATTTCAGGCCGCTTCAGCCAGGCGGAATTAGGATCTGCGCAGCACTTCACGGGATTTTTGGCCAAAAAAAGCCGCAATAGCAAAAGCCTGGTGTTTCACATCATTGATTTCAGTGCCGCCGCCTAAGCGCGCAGCACATTTTTAGATACAGGAGCCTCAAATGGCATTCGGTAAAAAATTCGACAAGAACAAGCTCAAGCTGAAAGAAAAGCGCAAACAACAGAACCCACTGTTCAAGCGTAAGAAATTCTGCCGCTTCACCGCCGCAAACGTAGAGCAGGTTGACTACAAAGACGTCGACACCCTGAAAGACTTCGTCCAGGAAAACGGCAAGATCATGCCAGCACGCCTGACCGGTACCAAGGCGCACTACCAGCGCCAGGTTGACACCGCCATCAAGCGCGCTCGCTACCTCGCGCTGCTGCCTTACACCGATCTGCACCACGCTTAATTGCCTGCGCAGACACCTGGAGAAAAACTATGCAAATCATTCTGTTGGAAAAAGTTGTTAACGTCGGCAACCTGGGCGACGTGGTCAAGGTCAAAGACGGTTACGCACGTAACTTCCTGATCCCACAAAAAATGGCTCGCCGCGCTACCGCGTCGGCAGTGGCTGAATTCGAAGTCAAGCGCGCCGAACTGGAAAAAGCAGCAGCTGCCAAGCTGGCCGCTTCCCAGGCTCAAGGCGAGAAGCTGAACGGCATGACCATTTCGATCGCCCAGAAAGCTGGCGTCGATGGCCGTCTGTTCGGTTCCGTGACCAACTTCGACATCGCTGAAGCGCTGAGCAAGCAAGGCTTCGCAGTGGAAAAAGCCAACGTGCGCATGCCGACCGGCCCACTGAAGACCACTGGCGAGCACAGCGTTGCTGTCGCTCTGCACACCGACGTCGTCGTCGACATCACCATCGCCGTTGTAGGCGAAGCAGCTTAAGTCTTACTGTTGCGATATTGTTGCTAACCACACTGTATCATCGTGGTTCGCAACACAAAAAGCCGGAACTCTTCCGGCTTTTTTTACGTCCAATTCTAGCCAATTATTACAGTCTGTTGACATGAAGCAGGTATAATTCGCGCCATGAACGCGCCATCCGATCCGCAAGTCGATTCCCTCCGCATTCCGCCCCATTCCATCGAAGCAGAACAATCTGTGATCGGTGGCCTGCTGCGGGATAACGCGGCGTTCGACCGTATTGCCGACATGATGCACGCGGATGATTTCTACCGTTACGACCACCGTATCATCTTCGAACAGATCGTCAAGCTGGTGAACGCCTCCAAGCCGGCCGACGTGATCACCGTATTCGAAGCGCTGACCAACATCGGCAAGGCCGAGGACGTGGGCGGCTTGCAGTACCTGAACGCGATGGCGCAAAACACGCCGTCGGCGGCCAATATCCGCCGCTACGCCGAAATCGTGCGCGACCGCGGCGTGCTGCGCAAACTCATCACCGTGGCCGACGAAATCCAGGGCAATGCGTTTAATCCGCAGGGCAAGGAAGTCAAGCAGATGCTGGACGAAGCCGAGTCCAAGATTTTCGCCATCGCCGAGCAGGGCGCGCGCGGCTCGCAAGGCTGGGTCGCGGTGCAGCCGCTGCTCACCCAAGTGGTCGAGCGTATCGACGAACTGTACAGCCGCGACAACCAGAGCGAAATTACCGGCGTGCCGACCGGCTTCATCGACCTCGACCGCATGACTTCCGGCCTGCAGCCGGGCGACCTGGTGATCGTCGCCGGCCGTCCATCGATGGGCAAGACCGCGTTCTCGGTCAACATCGGCGAGAACGTCGCCATCGAAGCCGGCTTGCCGGTCGCGGTGTTCTCAATGGAGATGGGCGGCGCCCAGCTGGCCATGCGTATGCTCGGATCGGTCGGCCAGCTCGACCAGCACCGCTTGCGTACCGGCCGCCTGAACGACGAAGACTGGCCGCGCCTGACGCACGCGATCCAGAAAATGAATGAAGCCCAGCTGTACATCGACGAGACCCCCGCGCTCAATCCGATCGAACTGCGCGCACGCTCGCGCCGCCTGTCGCGCCAATGTGGCAAGCTCGGTCTGATCATCGTCGACTACCTGCAGCTGATGACCGGCAGCCAGCCCGGCGACAACCGCGCCTCCGAGATTTCCGAGATTTCGCGTAGCCTCAAGGGCCTCGCCAAAGAATTGCACTGCCCGGTGATTGCGCTGTCCCAGCTGAACCGCTCGCTGGAACAACGGCCCAACAAACGTCCCGTGATGTCCGACTTGCGCGAATCCGGCGCTATCGAGCAGGACGCGGACGTGATCATCTTCCTGTACCGCGACGAGGTCTACAACCCCGACTCGCCCGATAAAGGCACGGCCGAGATCATCATCGGTAAGCAACGTAACGGGCCGATCGGGGCGGTGCGCCTGACCTGGATCGGCCAGTACACGAAGTTCGGCAACTATAGCGGTAACCTTGCCCTGTACCAGGGCGACTAATCAAGACACCGCCGCGCTCGCGGCGGCACCTCAGCAGTATCAATACGTAACGGAGAAAGCCATGTTTGGACGCCTTATGCCCACCGAGGGCAAGTTTTTCGACCTTTTTAACGCCCATGCCGCACTGTGCGTGAAAGGCGCGCACGAAATGGTCGGCCTGATGACCAATTTCGACGATCTGGAAAACCGCGTCCACGCCATCGAGTCGATCGAGAAACAAGCCGACAAGATCACGTACCAGACGGTCGACATGCTGCACAAGACCTTCATCACCCCGATCGACCGCGACGACATCCACAAGCTCATCACCAAGATGGACGACATCCTGGACCTGATGGAAGATGCCGGCCAGACCGTGTCGCTGTACGACTTGAAAGCCGTGACCCCGGAAGCCAAGCGCCTGGCCGAGCTGTGCCTGTCCTGCTGCGAAAAGGTTCAGCAAGCCGTCGCCATGCTGCACAATATGGACAACTCGCAAAAGATGGTCGCCATCTGCGAAGAAATCGACCGCCTGGAATCGGACGCCGATCACGTGATGCGCGCCGCCATGTCCAAACTGTTCCGTGACGAACCGGACGTGCGCAACCTGATCAAGCTGAAAGCCATCTACGAGATCCTGGAAACCGTGACCGACCGCTGCGAAGATGTTGCCAACATCATCGAAGGTATCATCGTGGAAAACGCGTAAGCGGCCACCGTCAGTTTCTCGATAAAAAAGATAACACATGCAAACCATAGAAATGAGCATTTACGTGCTGGGGCTGCTCGTTGCCCTGGCCCTCGTGTTCGACTTCATGAACGGCTTCCACGACTCGGCCAACTCGATTGCCACCGTGGTATCGACCGGCGTGCTCAAGCCGCAAACCGCCGTGGCCATGGCCGCCTTCTTCAACTTTGCCGCGATCTTCGTGGTCAGCATGAAGGTGGCAGCGACCATCGGCAAAGGCACTATCGATGCAAGCGTGGTGGACCACTACGTCATTTTCGGTGCCCTGATAGGGGCGATTACCTGGAACGGGATTACCTGGTATTACGGCCTGCCATCGTCTTCCTCGCATGCACTGATCGGCGGCATGGTCGGCGCCGCGGTCGCCAAGGCCGGCACCGGTTCGCTGATCTCCGGTGGCCTGATCAAGATCGTCATGTTCATCGTGATCGCCCCGGTCATGGGCTTTGTGCTCGGCACCATGTTCATGCTGATCGTCTCCTGGCTGTTCGTGCGTACCACCCCGCGCAAGGTCGACAGCTGGTTCCGCAAATTGCAGCTGGCATCGGCTGCCGCATACAGCCTGGGCCACGGCGGTAACGACGCCCAGAAGACCATGGGCATCATCTGGATGGTGCTCATTGCCTCCGGCCACACCAGCCCGAATGACGCATATCCGCCGACCTGGGTCATCATCTCCTGCTACGCGGCGATCAGCTTCGGCACCTTGTTCGGTGGCTGGCGCATCGTCAAGACCATGGGCCAGAAGATCACCAAGCTCAAACCGGTGGGCGGCTTCTGCGCCGAGACCGGCGGCGCCATCACCTTGCTGATGGCCAGCTTCCTGGGCGTACCTGTATCGACCACCCACACCATCACCGGCGCCATCGTCGGCGTGGGCGCATCGCAAAAGATGTCGGCCGTGCGTTGGGGCGTTGCAGGTAACATCGTGCTGGCCTGGATCTTCACGATTCCGGCCGCGGCATTCATGGCTGCGATTGCTTACTGGATCGGCACCAAGATCATGTAAGTTGTACCGCCTCAGAAAAAATGCCGTTCCGCGTGAAGCCGAACGGCATTTTTTGTGCATTATTTAATGCACACCTGGCGCACCGTCCGCATATCGGTCAAACCCATCAACACCTTTTCGATGCCGTCCATTCTCAAGGTCAGCATGCCGTCCTCGAGCGCCGCGGCCAGGAGCACCGCCACCCGGGCCCGTTCCTGCAGCAGGCGCTTGACCGTGTCGGTGCCGAGCATGAATTCATGCAAGCCGATGCGGCCCCGATAGCCCTTGTTGCACTCGGTGCAGCCCTGGGGGCGGTACAGGGTAAACGCACCCGCAGCCGAATAACGCGCACGCCATCCGGCCAGCACCAGAGATCGCGCCTCGGCCCGGTCGGCCTGGAAACTCGCCGTGTGCTGGAGTTCCTGGCAATACTCGTCCAGCAATAAATTGATTTCGTCCTGAGCCGGCCGGTACGCCACCTTGCAGCGTGGACAAAGCCGCTTGGCCAGCCTTTGCGCCAGCACACCCAGCAAGGCATCGGAAAAGTTGAACGGATCCATGCCCATGTCCAGCAGGCGCACGATCGACTCCGGCGCGCTGTTGGTATGCAAGGTCGCGAACACCAGGTGGCCGGTCAGCGAGGCTTCGATGCCGATGCTGACCGTCTCCTTGTCGCGCATCTCGCCGACCATGATCACATCCGGATCGGCGCGCAGGAAAGAGCGCATCACGGTGGCGAAATCGAGGCCCGCCTTGCGGTTGACCTGGACCTGGCGCAATCCCTTCTGGGTGATCTCCACCGGGTCCTCCGCGGTCCAGATCTTGGTTTCCGGCCGGTTCAGGTAGTGCAAGACTGAGTGCAGGGTGGTGGTCTTGCCGGACCCGGTCGGGCCGCACACGAAGAACAGGCCGTAGGGCTTGTCGACCGCGCTGCGCAGGCGTTCCAGGTTGGCGGGCAGAATCCCGAGTTGATCGAGCGGAATCGGCTCGCCGGCGGTGAGGATGCGCATCACCACGTCTTCCACGCCGCCGGTCGAGGGAATGGTAGCGACGCGCAGTTCGATATCCAGTGGCGCGTATTTCTTGAACTGGATCTTGCCGTCCTGCGGCTTGCGCCGTTCAGAAATATCCAGGTCGCACATGATCTTCACGCGCGCCACCAGCGCATTGCGGTAGCTGGCCGGAATGTCGATGTAAGGCTGCAGCGCGCCGTCCTTCCGGAAACGGATGCCGGTGCGGCCATTGCCCGGCAAAGGTTCGATGTGGATGTCCGAGACGCCCTGGCGGTAGGCATCCATGATCACCTTGTTGACCAGCTTGACGAGTTCATTCTCCACCGCCTCCGACACGCTGTCGCCCGGATCGGCGTCCTCATCGTCGTCAGGGCTCATGCTGGATAACAGTTCGCGCAGGGAACTGCCGTCGCTGCGCGCGGCGTTGCCGAAAAACTGGTCCATCGTATGGCGGAACTCCGCGCGGGTCGTGACGCAGTAGCACACCGCCGAGCGCGGGAACACCTGGGTGATGATTTTGCTGGCGCGCACCCGTTCCGGATCGAGGGTCAGCACTTGCACGCCGTTCTTGTCCTCGTCGAGCGGCAGCCAATGGTTTTCCTCGACGTACTGCGCCTTCAGATTCTTAAGCAGCAGCAGCGGTTTGATCCGGCCGGCCCGGAAGGGTTCATAGGGCACGCCGAAGTGCAGGGACAGTGCCGCGCCGAGCAGTTCCAAGCTGATGCCGAAATCGCGCTGCAGGACGTCCTCGATATCGAGCAGTTGCGCTCGAGCATGCCGGTGTGCCGTTTCGAGCTGGGCAGCGG
>CAMLFK010000182.1 GCA_946479255.1 uncultured Oxalobacteraceae bacterium | reverse complement strand
GCGGCTTCCAGGTGTTTTCGCTGGGCGCGATGCGCAAGATCACCGAGGAGGGCGTCAAGTTCTCTTCGCCCATCGACGGCTCCAAGCTGTTCCTCTCGCCCGAGATCTCGATGCAGATCCAGCGCGCGCTGAACTCGGACATCGTCATGCAGTTCGACGAGTGCACCCCGTACCAGATCGATGGCCGTCCGGCCACGGCGGAGGAAGCGGCCAAGTCGATGCGCATGTCGCTGCGCTGGGCCCAGCGTTCGATGAACGAGTTCAAGGCCGGCGAAAACCCCAACGCGCTGTTCGGCATCGTCCAGGGCGGCATGTTCGAACGCCTGCGCGACGAGTCGCTGGCCGGGCTGGAAGAGATCAACTTCCCCGGTATCGCCATCGGCGGCTTGTCGGTCGGCGAGCCGAAGGAAGACATGATGCGCATGCTTGAGCACGTCGGCCCGCGCCTGCCCGCGAACAAGCCGCACTACCTGATGGGTGTCGGCACGCCGGAAGACCTGGTGGCCGGCGTGGCCAACGGCATCGACATGTTCGATTGCGTGATGCCGACCCGCAATGCCCGCAATGGCTGGCTGTTCACCCGCTTTGGCGACGTGAAGATCAAGAATGCGCGTTACAAGGACGACCAGGCGCCGCTGGATGAAAGCTGCGACTGCTACTGCTGCAAGAATTTTTCGCGCGCATATTTGCATCATCTGCACCGCTCCCAGGAGATTTTGGGCGCACGTTTGAACACGATCCACAACCTGCACTTCTATTTGAAGATCATGAGCGAGATGCGTACGGCGATCGAAGAGGATGGCTTTCATGCGTGGCGGCTGGAATTCAATGCCAGCCGGGCACGCGGCATCTGAATCCGCCGTTGCAAAAACAGGTCGTTGTAATAACAAGAAACGGCGCCACATATCCCCGCAGTTGCCGTGGCGTGTAGCGCCGGTGCTAGAATACAGCGCTGCTTTTTTAACTGGTTTTTTCACAATCGGAGTTTCCGTGTTTATTTCTAACGCTTACGCGCAAGCGGCGCCTGCCGCCGATCCTGGCCTGATGGGCAGCCTGTCGACCTTCCTGCCGCTGATCCTGATGTTTGTGGTCATGTACTTCCTCATGATCCGCCCTCAGCAAAAGCGTGCCAAGGAACAGCGCGCCATGATGGACGCACTGGCCAAGGGCGACGAAGTCATCACCGCCGGCGGCATCCTCGGCCGTGTCAGCAAGGTCAACGATCCCTACGTGACGCTGGAAGTGTCGGCCGGTACCGAGATCGTTGTGCAAAAGAACTCGATTTCCACCTTGCTGCCTAAAGGCACGTTGAAGTCCCTGTAAGCCTGTGTGGCGGCCCAGTGCCGCCGCCCGCTCAACATTGAACGCTGGAACAATATGAATCGTTACCCCGTCTGGAAATATGTCGTCATCGTCATCACGCTGCTGCTGGGTGCGTTGTACACGGCGCCCAACTACTTCGTCGAATCGCCCGCGCTGCAGGTAACGACCGGTAAGTCGACCGTCAAGGTGACATCGGATACGGCCGATCAGGTCGCGACTGCGCTGAAGACCGAAGGCATCAAGTCCGAAGGCGTCAGCCTGGAGGGGAGCGGCAATTCAACGACGGTGCGTGCGCTTTTCGGCAGCACCGACGAACAATTCAAGGCCAAGCTGGCCCTGGAAAAAGCGCTGAACCAGCGCGATCCCACCGATCCGGACTATATCGTTACCGTCAATCTGGTGAAGAACGTCCCGGCATGGATGCAGGCCCTGGGCGCGAAGGCGATGAACCTCGGCCTCGACCTGCGCGGCGGCGTTCACTTCCTGATGCAGGTGGACGTCAACGCCACGGCAGACACCAAGATCAAGGGCATCCAGGCCAGCGTGCGCAGCCTGCTGCGCGACAAGAATGTGCGCCACGCCGGTATCGAGCGCGTCGGCGCCAACGTGGAAATCAAATTCCGCGACGCCGCAACCCGCACCAAGGCACGCGAAGTGCTGGCCGCCCAGATGCGGGACCTGGCCATGACGGACGCCCTTGATGGCGCCGACCTGAAACTGGTCGTCGGCCTCAAGCCGGAAGCGCTCAAGCGCGCCATCGCCGAAGGCGTGACCCAGAACATCGCCACCCTGTCCAAGCGGGTGAACGAACTGGGCGTCTCCGAGCCGATCATCCAGCAGCAGGGTCCTGACCGCATCGTGGTGCAGCTGCCAGGCCAGCAGGACGTGGCGCGCGCCAAAGACATCATCGGCCGTACCGCGACGCTGGAACTGCGCATGGTCGACGACACCATCGTGCCGGGCACCGAAACGACCGCTACGATTCCGCTGAACTCGGAACTGTTTACCGCGGCCCAGGGCGGCCCGCTGGTCGTCTACAAGGACGTGGTCCTGACCGGTGATTACATCTCGAACGCCGTTGCCGCACTTGACCAGAACCAGCTGCCGGCCGTCAGCGTCGACCTGAACGGCGATGGCGGACGCAAGATGCGCGAAGCCACCCGTGAACGGGTCGGCAAGCGCATGGCCATCCTGCTGAAAGAAAAAGGCAAGTACAGCATCCTGTCGGCGCCGAACATCCAGGAAGAACTGGGCAGCACCTTCCAGATCACCGGCATGGGCACCTCCGAGAAATCCACCGAGCTGGCGCTGCTGCTCAAGGCCGGCGCCCTGTCGGCACCGATGGAAGTGGTCGAGGAACGTGTGATCGGCCCGCAGCTGGGTGCCGAGAACATTGCCAAGGGCCTGTATTCGACCCTGTACGGCTTCATCGCCATCGCTGTTTTCATGATCATCTACTACCACCTGTTCGGCTTCTTCAGCGTGGCTGCGCTGGCCGCCAACTTGCTGTTCCTGCTGGCATTGCTGTCGCTGATGCAAGTCACGCTGACCTTGCCGGGTATCGCCGCTATTGCGCTGGCGCTGGGTATGGCAATTGACGCCAACGTGCTGATCAATGAGCGCATCCGCGAGGAACTGCGTGGTGGAAATACGCCGCAGGCATCGATTTCGGCCGGTTTCGACCGCGCCTGGGCCACCATTCTCGACTCGAACGTGACCACCCTGATCGTCGGCCTGGCGCTGTTGCTCTTCGGCTCAGGCCCGGTCCGCGGCTTTGCCGTGGTGCACTGCCTGGGTATCCTGACCTCGATGTTCTCCGCCGTGTTTGTGTCGCGCGGTGTGGTCAATCTCTGGTACGGCCGCAAGAAAAAGCTCAGCAAAGTATCGATCGGTACCGTCTGGACTTCTGGCCTGTCGGTCAAGAACCCGTAAGCACTTACTACAACAGGATTCAAGATGGAATTTTTCCGCATCAAGAAAGATATTCCCTTCATGCGCCACGCGTTGATTTTCAACGTGATTTCGGCGCTGACCTTCGTCGCGGCCGTGTTCTTCCTTGCTACCAAGGGATTGCACTTCTCGGTCGAGTTCAAGGGCGGCACCGTGATGGAGCTGAAGTACCCGCAGGCGGCCAACCAGGAAAAGATCCGCGCCGACCTGATCAAGCTTGGCTACGAGCAGCCTGAAGTGACCAGCTTCGGCACCGCGCAAGACATCATGCTGCGCCTGCCGATCATCAAGACCGTGTCCGGTGCGACTGGTTCGCAGCTGATCTTCAACGGCCTGTGCGCCAGCGAAGGCGGCTCGCCCAAGCGGGTCGAAAGCGTCACCGCCAAGGGCGAGACGGTCGCCAAGTCCAGCTGCTTCAACGCCGCCGGCAAGGAAGTGCTGAGCCTGCAAAAGGTTGAATTCGTCGGTCCGCAAGTGGGTGACGAACTGGCCCAGAACGGCCTGAACGCGCTGATCATGGTGATCCTGGGCGTGATGGCCTACCTGGCCGTGCGCTTCGAGTGGAAGTACGCCGTGTCCGCGATCATTGCGAACTTGCACGACGTGGTCATCATTCTCGGCTTCTTCGCCTTCTTCCAGTGGGAATTCTCGCTGACCGTGCTGGCCGCGATCCTGGCGGTGCTGGGTTACTCGGTCAACGAATCGGTGGTTATTTTCGACCGGATCCGTGAAAACTTCCGCCGTCAGCGCAAAGCCAGCGTGCACGAAGTGATCGACAACGCGATTACCAGCACCATCTCGCGCACCATCATCACCCACGGCTGTACCCAGCTGATGGTGCTGTCGATGCTGTTCTTCGGCGGCGCCACGCTGCACTACTTCGCCATCGCACTGACCATCGGTATCTGCTTCGGTATTTACTCGTCGGTATTCGTGGCCGCGGCGATCGCCATGTGGCTGGGCGTCAAGCGCGAAGACCTGATCAAGCCGGTCAAAGAGAAGGACGAGACGGACGGCGCGGTGGTGTAAGCCCAGCGTTTCAGTCTCACAGGAAAGCCGCCCAGCTCACGCTGCGCGGCTTTTTTCAATTCCAGACACAACATTTCTCAAACTGGGAGAGACCCAGTTTGAGAAATACTGCCAGACCGCAAATTTGGATTGACATGAAAAGTGAAGCAGGCTCATACTATCGTTGCTCGTGTTAGCGCTAACAGTTTGCTTCGGAAGTCTACGGATGGAACGTCAATACCGCACTTTGGCGGCATGTGTCAGCGCAGCGACACCCGCTGAGATGGCGAATGAAACGTTTCCAAAAGTGGCGGCTTGGCTTAGAATGTTGAGGTCCGCGTATCCGTACTCTGATTTTTTGAAAGTTCACTGTGACTGCAATCGTCTTGCCCTGGCGCGAAAAGCTCAGTTACGGCATCGCCGACATGGGGTTCAATTTCTATTGGACCAATATCTCCACCTTTCTCCTGATCTTCTACACCGACGTGTTCGGGCTGTCCGCCGCAGCGGCCGCAACGATGATGTTCACGATCAAGATCGTCAACGCCTTCACCGACCCGATGATCGGCGCCGCGGCCGACCGTACCAACTCGCGCTGGGGAAAGTTCCGTCCCTATCTGCTGTGGGGCGCCTTGCCGCTGGCCGGCGCCGCCGTGCTGACCTACACCACGCCCGACCTGTCCGATAACGGCAAGCTGATCTGGGCCTACTGCACCTATCTGTTCATGATGGTGTGCTACACCTGCATCAATATCCCGTACAACGCGCTGTCCGGCGTGATGTCGACCGACCCGCAACAGCGTTCCGCCATCAACGGCATGCGCTTTATCTGCGCCTTCGCCGGGAGCACCGTGGTGACCGCAGCCACGCCGTGGCTGGTCGGCAAGCTCGGCGGCGGCGATGCGGAGCGCGGCTGGCAGCTGACCATGATCTTCTGGGGCATCGCCGCCTCGATCCTGTTCGCGACCACCTTCTTCAACACGCGCGAGCGTATCGCGCCGCCGTCCGGCCAGAAGACCCGCGTCTGGCAGGACATCGGCGACCTGACCCGCAACCGCCCATGGGTCGTGCTGTTCGCGCTGGCGCTGATCATCATGGTCACCATCACGCTGCGCATGACCACCTCGGCCTATTACTTCAAGTACTACGTCGGCCGTCCCGAGCTGATGGCGACCTTCATCCCGGCCTACATGATCGCCGCCAGTATCGGCGCCGCCTGCACGCCGCTGATGACGCGCTTTGTCGACAAGAAGAAGCTGCTGATCATCCTGATGAGCCTCACTTGCCTGATCTCGAGCGCCTTCTTCTTCATCCCGCCCGACCAGATCGCCCTGATGTACGTGCTGCAGGTGGCGCTTGGCCTGGTGCTGGGACCGAAGTCGCCGCTGGCTTTCTCGATGTACGCCGACACCGCCGACTACAACGAATGGCGCACCGGCCGCCGCGCCACCGGCATGACCTTCGCCGCCGCCACTTTTTCGCAGAAGCTCGGCACCGCGGTGGCGGTGGCAGTGATCGGCTCGATCTTCACCTCGCTCGGCTATGTGCCCAACGCCACCCAGACCAGCGGCTCGCAGGCCGGCATCGTGTGGCTGATGTCCATCATCCCCGGCGTGTTCGCGCTGCTGGCGGTGATCGCCATGTTCTTCTATAACCTCGACGCGAAGAAGCTGGCCGAAGTCCAGTCCGAACTCCTCGCCCGCAAAGCCAAAACCGATAGCAACGACAACACGGAGACGTTCTGATGTTACGCCCTACCGACAATGGAGACCGCTTCGAGCTGTCCAGCGCCACCGCCATGCCGCAGGCCGCCGGCTTCCTGTGGAACCAGAAGATGATGATCCAGGCTACCTGCCGCGGTTACGCGGTGGCCCAGTTCATGCAGCCGGAACCGGCCAAGTACGCGCACGCGCCCAATATGGAGGCCAGGTCCTTCATGCAGCCGGAGCAGGCCTACTTCGCCCATCATCCTGGCCGCTTCTTCTACATCAAGGACGAGGAATCGGGCGAGCTGTTCTCGGCCCCGTACGAGCCGGTGCGCCAGCCGCTCGACCGCTTCACCTTCTCGGTCGGTAAGAGCGACCTGGCCTGGAGCGTCGAGCACCTGGGCCTGCAGATCGACCTGCGCCTGTCGCTGCCGACCGACGACGTGGTGGAAATGTGGTCGCTGCGCGTGACCAACCTGTCCGGCCGCGCGCGCAAGATCACGGTCACGCCGTACTTCCCGATCGGCTACATGTCGTGGATGAACCAGTCCGGTGAATACCGCGCCGACATGAAAGGCATCGTCGCCAGCAGCATCACGCCGTACCAGAAGGTGGCCGACTACTTCAAGAACAAAGACCTCAAGGACAAGACCTACTTCCTGTGCGAGAGCGCGCCGGATTCATGGGAAGTCAACCAGGCCGTGTTCGAAGGTGAGGGCGGCCTGCACAACCCGTCGGCCCTTCAGCAGCCGTCGCTGGCCAATGGCGACGCGCGCTACGAGACGCCGGCCGCGGTGGTCCAGTACAAGCTGGCCCTGGCGGGCGGCGAGGCTACGACCAAGCGCTTCCTGTTCGGCCCTGCCTTGGACGACGCCGAAATCGCCGCCATGCGCGCGCGCTACCTGAGCGAAGCAGCCTTTGCCCGCACCGCCGCAGAATACGCCGAGTACATCGCCGGCGGGCGCGGTTGCCTGCGCATCGCCACGCCGGACAAGGAACTCGATAATTTTGTAAACAACTGGCTGCCGCGCCAGGTGTTTTACCATGGCGACGTCAACCGCCTGACCACCGACCCGCAGACCCGCAACTACCTGCAGGACAATATGGGCATGAGCTTCGTGAAGCCCACGGTCATGCGCGCGGCATTCCTGCATGCACTCAGCCAGCAGGAAGCCACCGGCGCCATGCCGGACGGGATTCTGCTCACCGAAGGCGCGGAGCTCAAGTACATCAACCAGGTGCCGCATACCGACCACTGCGTGTGGCTGCCGGTGTGCCTCAAGGCCTACCTGGATGAAACCGCCGACTGGGCGCTGCTGGACGAAACCGTCACGGACAGCACAGGACGCGCCGAAACCGTGGCGGTGCGCATGGGCCGCGCCATGGATTGGCTAGTGAAGGAACGCGACGAGCGCGGCTTGTCGTACATCGCCCAGGGCGACTGGTGCGACCCGATGAATATGGTTGGCTACAAGGGCCGTGGCGTGTCCGGCTGGTTGACGGTGGCGGCGGCGTATGCGCTCAAGCTGTGGGCCGAGATGTGCGAACAGGTCGATGCGCAGGCCCAGGCCTGCCACTTCCGCGATGGCGCGGCGTCAATGAACGCGGCCGCCAACGAACACCTGTGGGATGGCCGCTGGTTCGCGCGCGGCATCACCGACGATAACGTCAAGTTCGGTATCAAGGAAGACAAGGAAGGGCGTATTTACCTGAACCCGCAGGCCTGGGCTATCCTGTCCGGCGCCGCCAGTGCCGAGCAGCGCGCCGTGATGCTGGAAGAAGTCGAGGCGCAGCTGGAGTCGCCGTACGGCGTGACCATGTTCGCGCCGCCGTACAGCAAGATGCGCGACGACGTTGGCCGCGTCACGCAGAAGCACCCGGGTTCGGCGGAGAACGGCGCGGTGTACAACCACGCGGCGATCTTCTACATCTTCAGCCTGTACACGGCCGGGGAGAGCGAGCGCGCCTACCGCCTGCTGCGCCAGATGATTCCTGGACCAAGCGAGGCCGATTATCTGCAGCGCGGCCAGCTGCCGGTGTTCATTCCGAACTACTACCGCGGCGCCCATCGCGAGTATCCGCGCACGGCCGGGCGTTCGAGCCAGTTGTTCAATACCGGTACGGTGTCGTGGGTATACCGCTGTTTCGTCGAGGGCCTGTGTGGCGTGAAGGGTGATGCGGACGGATTGACGATCGCCCCGCACATGCCGGCGGCGTGGGACAGCATGCAGGTCGAGCGCAGCTTCCGGGGTGCTCAGTTCAATATCAATGTTCGTCGCGCCGATGTTGCAGGCGTGGAGGTATGGCATGCGGGACGATTGCTCCCGCAGGCCAAGGTGCGTAGTATCGTCGAGGGAGACACGTACGACCTCGACGTGCTGGTGCCACGATCGTAGTGTTTTGATGGTGTTTTTTTATAACGATAATGAAGGACCAAGGCATGAAACAAGTAGAAATGAGAGCCACGCGTTGGGCGTTAGCCCTGTCCGCCGCTCTGTGTGTGCAGTTTGCCCAGGCCGCGACGCCTGACGAATTGGCCGCGAAGGCAGTGTCGCAGATGACCATGGACGAAAAAATCCAGATGGTCTTCGGCTATTTTTCAAGCGACTTCAAAGGCGTCGCCCGTCCGAAGGAAGGTGTGCCGCAGGCCGCCGGCTTCCTGCACGGTATCGAGCGTCTCGGCATTCCGCACCAGCAGCTGACCGACGCCGGCATGGGCGTGGCCACCCAGCCCGGCGAAAAGCTGCGCGAGCGCACCTCGCTGCCGGCCGGTATCGCCACCACCGCCACCTGGAATCCCGCGCTGGCCTACGCCGGCGGCGCGATGATCGGCAAGGAAGCGCGCCTGTCGGGCCACAATGTGCACCTGGCCGGCGGCGTCAACCTGCAGCGCGACCCGCGCAACGGCCGTAACTTCGAATACGGCGGCGAAGATCCACTGTTGGCCGGTATCATGGTCGGTGAACAGATCCGCGGCATCCAGTCGAACAACATCATCTCCACCATCAAGCACTTCGCCTACAACGACCAGGAAACCGGCCGCTTCCACCTGGATGTGAAGATCGGCGAAGCCGCGGCCCGCATGTCGGACCTGCTGGCCTTCCAGATCGCCTTCGAGCGCGGCGACCCGGGTTCGGTCATGTGCGCCTACAACCGCGTCGGCGGCGAGTACGCCT
Source organism: uncultured Oxalobacteraceae bacterium (assembly GCA_946479255.1). Next base: position 1,068 of record CAMLFK010000182.1, on the reverse strand, counting down.
GCGAGAGTGGCCACCTGCTCAACAAAATCCTCAAGAAGGACTGGAATTTCAAGGGCTATGTGATGTCCGACTGGGGCGCGACCCACTCGACCATCCCCGCAGCAAACAGTGGCCTGGACCAGCAGTCCGGCTGGCCGTTCGACCAGTCGGCTTACTTCAAAGAGCCGCTGAAGGAAGCGGTACAAAACGGCCACGTGTCGGAGAAGCGCTTCGACGACATGGTCCACCGCATCGTGCGCACCATGTACAAACACGGCCTGATGGACCATCCGGTCAAAGTCGAGGCTGAAAAGATCGACCTGGCGGCGCACGCGAAAATTTCGCAGGCCGACGCTGAAGAAGGCATCGTGCTGCTGAAGAACACCAACAATCTGCTGCCGCTGGCGAACACCTACAAGACCATCGCCATCATCGGCGGCCACGCCGACAAGGGCGTGCTGTCGGGCGGCGGCTCGTCGCAGGTGTATCCGGTGGGCGGCATGGCGGTGCCCAACGATGGCCCTGAAGGCTGGCCCGGCCCGATGGTGTACTTCCCGTCCTCGCCGATGAAGGCCCTGGCCGCGCGCATGAACGCCAAGTTCGTCTACCACGACGGTAAGGACGCCGCCGCTGCCGCCAAGCTGGCCGCCGCGAGCGACCTGGCGATCGTGTTCGCCAACCAGTGGACCGCCGAAAGCGTCGACCAGACGCTGGAGCTGCCGAACAAGCAGGATGCGACCGTTGCCGCGGTCGGCGCGGCCAATCCGCGTACCGTGGTGGTGCTGCAAACCGGCTCGCCGGTGACCATGCCCTGGCTGAACTCAGTGGGCGCCGTGGTGGAAGCCTGGTATCCGGGCACCAACGGCGGCGAAGCGATCGCCCGCGTGCTGACCGGCGAGGTCGATGCTTCCGGCCGCCTGCCTGCGACCTTCCCGATGTCGGAAGCGCAGCTGCCACGTCCGGTGCTTGATGGCCTGAAGGCGCCGAAGGATACGAAATTCCTCGTCGACTACGACATCGAAGGCGCGGCCGTCGGCTACAAGTGGTTCGAGAAGAAGGGCCTGAAGCCTTTGTTCGCGTTCGGCCATG
>CAMLFK010000181.1 GCA_946479255.1 uncultured Oxalobacteraceae bacterium | reverse complement strand
ACCGGCCTGTCACGTCGGGGGTCGCGGGTTCGAGTCCCGTCCGCTCCGCCAGCATAAAGAGAAGGGCCCGATTCGTCGGGCCCTTTTTCCATTGGCGCTTCATGCAAATGCAGTAGCCCGCGCATGGCGGAGCTTGACCAGTTCCACCTCGACCCGGTTACGCCCGCCGCTCTTGGCCGTGTACAGCGCATGATCGGCGCGCGCCAGCGCCACGTTGATCGGCTCGGCCGCGTCGACCATCACCAGCCCGATACTGACCGTCAGGACCACCGTCTGCCCGTCCACCGTGATGGGCGCGCTTTCGACCGCACTGCGCAGCCGCTCGCCCGCCTGCATGGCGCCCACCAGGTCGGTGGCCGGCAGCAGCAGCGCGAACTCCTCGCCGCCCAGGCGCGCCAGGATGTCCTGATCGCGCAGGGTCGCCTCGGCGGTGCGGGCGAAGGAGCACAGGGCATCGTCGCCGGCCGCGTGGCCGTAGCGGTCGTTGAGGCGCTTGAAGTAATCGATGTCGAGCATCAGCAAGGCCACCGACTGCTGCTGGCGCAGCGCCAGCAGGCGGGCCCGCTCGGTGTGCTCGAAGAAGGCGCGCCGGTTCAACAGGCCGGTCAGGCTGTCGATGGTGGCCAGTTCGGCCAGGCGGGCGTCGTCCTTCTCTTTGCACAGCAGCAGGAAGCCGAAGCTGTTGACGATCATGAGCAGATAGCCGAACAGGTAGGTAAAGGTCTGCACCGCGCCCGGCGTGAACGCGGCCACGCTGCTGCCGGTCAGGCCGGCATAAGCACGCAGGCACATGACCAGGCAAAACAAGGCGTCGTTGGCGCCGACGATGCGCTGCAGGGCGGAGCTGCCGCGCTGGCGCAGCAGCAGATAGGCCATGGCGCCGCTGAGCAGCGCGAACTTGCACGACATGACCGCCATCATCTGGCCCGGATCGGCGCCGGCCAGGCGCGCGCCATGATAGAGCAGCAGCGCCAGCGCGCCGGCCGGATACAATACCCGGCGCCAGCGCAAAAAGCCGAAGAAATTGCAGTACGCCGCCACCTCCAGCATCACGCCGATCACCAGGGCAGTGTTGGCGGCGCCATCGAGCCAGACCGAGGTGTAGGATGGCCGCAGCCAGCCCAGCAGGTAGGCGAAGGCCTGTACCACCTTGGCCCAGCGCCACATACGCAGGGCGGCGTTGTCGGCGCCACTGCGGGCGTACCCGCTCATGACGATAGCGAAGCCTATATTGCCGATGGCAAGCATCAGCATAAACGTACGAATGTCGATCACGGCACTATCCTCGTGGGGCACAACAAGCCCGGCAGCGTGGGTTGGGCTGTCCGGACTAAACTATTCTGGGGTGCGGCCGTTACCTTTATGGGAATGTGTAATTCTCAAAAAGCAACAACTATTTCCACAAAGAATGATTCTACATCAAAAGGCGGCCTGCTGCTTTTTCTTGCAAAAATTTCGTTGCTGCCATGCCATCAGGGTGCCGATAGCGGATAATTGCCCCCGAGCGCCCCAGCTTGCCCCCCTCATTTCCCCTCGTCCCAGGAGTTGATGTCGATGTTTGGTTTTCTGAAGCCGCCGCCGCTGTCGCCGCGGCTGCACCGTCTCAAGAATTCAGCCCTGTTCAGTTCACTGACCCCGCTCGAGCTCAAGATCGTCGACGGCCTGATGCACGAGCGCCGCTACCTTGCCGACGAAATCATCTTCGACGAAGGCGAGGAAGGCCAGGCCCTGTACCTGATCACCGCGGGACGGGTGGCGATCCGCCGCGCCGGTCCCAATGGCTACGAGATGGTCACCGAGCTGGGCGCCGGCTCGATCTTCGGCGACCTGGCTTTGCTCGACAACAGCCCGCGTAACGGCCAGGCGCGCGCCTTGGAAAACTGCGAACTGGCGGTGTTCTTCCGCGCCGACTTCATGGGGCTGATGGAAACCGACGCCGTGATCGGCTACAAGATCTCGCTGGCGCTGGCGCGCCTGATGGGCCAGCGCCTGCGCGACTGGATGGCCGGCAGCGCCCCCGTCGAGGCGCCATGAGCAAACTCCAGCCATACGGCGTCGCCTGGAGCACCGAGCAGCGCGCAGGACCCATCGTCTGGATCGGCATCCTCGCCGTCACCTGCCTGCTGCTGGTGCTGCTCGAGCACACCCTGTGGCTGACCGTGCCCTTCATCTTCGGCACGGTGCTGTACTACATCCTGCTCGCCCCCATGCAGCGCCTGATCCGCGCGGGCGTCGGCGTGGACATGGCCGCGCTCAGCGTCGGCCTGATGTTCTTTTGCGTGGTGGCGCTGGTGCTGGCCGGCGCCTCCACCCTCATCACCGTGCCGGACCAGCCATGGCGCACGGTGCTTGGCCACTATGTGGAAGGCGGCCTGCGCTTCGTGCGCCAGACCCTGCATCTATTGGAAGACAAGTTCCCGCTGCTGGACCAGTTGAACGTGACCTCGATGGTCAACAAGCGCTTCAAGGTGTTCACCGATACCTTCGCCCAAAAGTACATGGCCGGGATCCTGGTGACGGCGCTGAGCTGGCTGCCGTCGCTGCTGCTGGCGCCCTTCCTCACCTACTTCTTCTTGCGCGACGGCGCCCGCTTCAAGATGTTCCTGGCGCGCGCGGTACCCAACGCCTTTTTTGAACGCGCCTTGTTCCTGCTGCACCAGGTCGACCAGACCGCGCGCCGCTATTTCGAAGGCCTGCTCAAGCTGACCGTGATCGACACCATCGTGCTGGCGCTCGGCCTGTGGGCCATCGGCGTTGGCACGCCGCTGCTCCTTGGCTTTTTGGCGGCGGTCCTGGCGTGGATTCCGTTTGTCGGCTCGGTGGTGGGCTGCATCATGGTGGTCATGGTGGCCACCACCGACGCGCCGTCCAATCCGCTGATCGGCTACGGCGCCATCGGTGTGTTCGTCGCGGTCCGCCTGCTCGACGATTTCGTGTTCATGCCGCTGACCCTCGGACGCAGTCTGAAGATCCATCCCCTGATGACGGTGCTGATGATTTTCGTCGGCGGTGCCGTGGCCGGCGTGGCGGGATTGATGCTGGTACTGCCGCTCCTTGGCGTGGTGATGGTGGTGGGTGAAACGCTGGGACGCCTGATTACCAGCCCGCGTTTGCGGGCGCGGCACAGGAATGCGATGGCGCTGCGGGCCAAGCAGGCGAGCATGGATCTCACCGTCTGACGAGGTGGTGAGCTTGACAGCGCGCTCCGGCTGCCCCATTATTTAGACGGATATCTAATTAGACGCTCATCGAATATGGCAAGTGCGACCAACCTGGCCTTCAAGGCAATCGCCGATCCGACCCGGCGCGAGATCTTGCGCATGTTGCGAAAGGAAGAAATGACCGCGGGTGACCTGGCCGCGCATTTTGATATGACCAAGCCAACCATGTCGCACCACTTCGCGGTCTTGAAAGACGCCGGACTCATTACCAGCCGGCGCGAAGGGCAAGCCATCTGGTACGCCCTCAATACCACCGTGCTGGAAGATGTTGTCGCATGGGCGCTCGACATGGCGCGCGGCAAAGACTGATTCATGAATCGAGCAAGAAAACTGGAGAGAGCAAGCATGAAGAAGCCTTACCTGATCCTGTCCGTCCTGACCCTCGCCGCCTCGCTGGCGCTGGCGCTGTTCATGTATCCCGGCCTGCCGCTGGAGATTGCTATCCATTGGGATGGCGCGGGCCGGCCGGACGGTTACGGCCGCCGCGAAACGGTGTTTCTCTGGCCCGCGCTCATGGCTGCCGTGCTGCTGTTCGGCGAACTGGGGCCGCGCTTTTCGCGCACTCGCCTCAAGATCGATACTTTCATCGACACCTGGTGGTTCGCCCAGTTTGCGGTGGTAGCCATGCTGGGGTTTGTGCAGGTGGTCTCCATGCTCGCCCAGCAGCGCGGCGGCCTGGACGTCGGCACGATGCTCGTCAGCGGCATGGCCGTGTTCATTGGGCTGCTCGGCAATGTGATGGGCAAAGTGCGGCGAAATAACTGGCTTGGCGTGCGCACGCCCTGGACCCTTGCCAGTGACAGGGTGTGGTACGCCACCCACCGCCTGGCCGGAAAGTCGATGGTGATCGGCGCCTTGCTCTGCATCGGCATGGTGCTGGCCGGCCTGGATCCGCAAGCCGCATTCATCGTCCTGATCGGGGCGGCGCTCCTGCCGGCCGCGTATTCATGGTGGTACTACAAGCGCCTGGAAAAAACGCCATAAACGACAACGGCTGCCCATTGGCAGCCGTTGTCACTTTCAAGCCGCCCTGCCCTCAGGGAAGGTTGACCGGGCTAAGCACATCGACCAGCTTGCCGTCACCCAGTTGCCCTTCCAGGTTGCGGCCCCATACCCACAGCGTATCGTCCGACTGCCGCGCCAGGCTATGGTGGCGGCCCGCCGCCACGGCTGTCCAGTTGGTCGCCTTGCCGATCTTGACCGGCTGCGAAGCATCGAAGATCTCGCCATTGCCAAGCTGGCCATTGGCATTCAGGCCCCAGGTCCACAGCGTGCCGTCGCTACGGATGCCGAGCGAGTGGGCGGCGCCCGAGGCGACGCTGACCCAGTTGGTATCGAGTCCCACCTGCTTCGGCTCATTGGCGTCGCCCGTCGTATCGTTGCCCAGCTGGCCGGACGCGTTCGAACCCCAGGCGAACAGGGCGCCGTCGGCGCGGATCGCCATGGTGTGCGCACCGCCGGCGCTGACCGCGATCCACGACTGCGTGACAGTGGCGCCGACCCGGGTCGGGACCAGTACATCGATGATGGTGCCATTGCCGACCTGTCCATTTGTGTTCCCGCCCCATGCCCATAAGGTGCCGTCGGTACGGCGCGCGATGCTATGGCTGTCGCCGGCGGCCACTTCCTTCCAGGTTGTCAGCGTGCCGATCTTGGTCGGCACGGCGCGGTCGATGGTGGTGTTATCGCCCAGCTGGCCGTTGAAATTACGGCCCCAGGCCCACAAGGTGCCGTCCGCCTTCACACCCAGCGTATGGGCGCGGCCTGCCGCGATGCTGACCCAGTTGTTGGTGGTGCCGATCTTGACCGGCACGTCGCGGCTGTTGGCGGTATTGTCGCCCAGCTGGCCGTTCTGGTTGAAGCCCCAGGCCCACAGGCTGCCGTCGGCGCGCAGCGCCACGGTGTGGAACTCACCCGCGGACACCTGGGTCCAGTTGGTGGCGCTGCCGATCACGGTAGGCAGCGGCTTGTCGGCGGTGGTGTCGTCGCCGACCTGGCCGAAATTGTTGCGGCCCCAGGCCAAGACTGTACCGTCGGCCTTGCGCGCCACCGAATGCTCGCCGCCGCCGGCCATGCCGGTCCACGGCGCCTTGACCGTCAGCGCTGTCGAGCCGGATACGGTGCCGACCTTGGCGGTGACGGTGTCGCTGCCGGCGGTCTTGCCGGTGGCAACGCCAGTGCTGGCGATGATGGTGGCATTGGTGCCGGCCACCGACCACACCACGTCGGTCTTGAGCTCGGCGGTCTTGCCGTCCGAGTAGTTGCCGGTGGCGGTGAACTGCTTGGTGGTGCCGACCGCGACCACGGCATTGACCGGGCCGACCGTGATCGAGGTCAGGGTCGGCGTGGCCGGTGTCGGGGTGGTGGTGGTGCCGGAGCCGCTGTCGCTGCCGCCGCCGCAAGCTGAAAGCAGCGCCAGCCATGACAGCAGGAGAAAGAGGAAGAAGGGTTGGTGACGGTTTTTCATGGGTTGTCCAAACAAGGATGGCATCACTACATTTTAGGGGCGCAAGCGCGCCGGCCATCGCTGGAAAAGGACTACCTTTCAGGGGCTGTTGCAAACATTCGCAACAGCGGCGTTATCTCTTGCGCAAGAGGCAGCCAGGCTAGCCGTGGACCGCGCGGGCATCCGGCGGGGCCTCGCCCCGGTCGTGCAGTCCATAATCGCGCACCACCTGCGCCACCCGCAGCCGGTAATCCTGGAACACCCCGGCCCGGCCGCGTGCTTGCGCCATCCGGTGGGCTTCGGCGTTGCGCCAGGCCGCAACGGCGGCTTCGTCGCGCCAGAACGACAGCGACAAGATGCGGCCGGGCCGCGACAGCGACTCGAAGCGCTCGATCGACAAGAAGCCGTCCATGGCTTCCAGCTGGACGCGCAGCGCGGCTGCGATGTCGAGATATTCCTGCCGGCGCTGCGGGTCCGGCTCCACCTCAAAGATCACGGCGATCATGGTGTGCCTCCAGGTGCAGGGTGCGGTCGACCACTTCCGTGAAAGTACGCTTCTCACGCAGGATGAAGCGGCGCTCCTGCGCCAGCGCGAAGTTGGCGCGCGCCTCGTCATCAAGCTTGAGGCGCGTGCGATAGGCTTCATACGCGGCCAGGCTGTCGAAGGCCACCAGTCCCCAGGCTTCGTCGTTGGTGCTCTCGTGCGGCAGGAAGTAGCCGATCAGATTGCCGCCGCAGCGGGGAATGATCCGGCCCCAGTTCTCGGCATAGGTGCGGAATGCCTCGCTTTGGTACGGGTCGATACGATAATGAATGAAACAGGTGATGGCCATGCCGGCTCCTTTGCGTTGTCAGAGCGGTCACTGTAGTTCTTCCTGCCGCCGTATGCTTCGGCTAAGATCGAAGCATGGAGCCAAACATCACAAGCATCGCCGCGCTGATCGGCGACCACGCGCGCGGCCAGGCGCTGACCATGCTCATGGGCGGCCGTGCCTTGACCGCCACCGAGCTGGCCGACGCGGCCGGCGTCACGCGCCAGACCATCAGCACGCACCTGGCGCAACTCGTCGATGGTGGCCTGCTGGCGGTCGAGAAGCAGGGCCGGCACCGCTACTTCCGTCTGGCGAATGCCGAGGTGGCCGCGATCGTCGAGGCGCTGATGGGCATTGCTACTGACACAAGCGCGCGCAATGTATGGACCGGGCCGCGCGAACCCGCCTTGCGTAAGGCGCGCGTGTGCTACGACCACCTGGCGGGCGAGCTTGGGGTGCTGGTGTACGAGCGCCTGGTACAGAAGGATGCGTTTGTGCTGACCGCTGGTGGAATCTCACTCACGCCGCAAGGCGCGGCGCTGGTCGCTAAGCTGGGCGTTGATCCACACGCTGTTCCGGCAAGCCGTCGTCCCTTGTGCCGGACCTGCCTCGACTGGAGCGAGCGCCGCGATCACCTGGCCGGCAAACTTGGCACTGCGCTGCTGCAGCGTTTCGAGGAACTGGAATGGGCGAAGCGGGTAGCGGGATCGCGTGTGCTGATGTTCAGCGCCAAGGGGGAAGCGGCGCTGCGCGGCTGGCTCGATTAAGAGCCAGCCTGCGGTAGCGACGTCCTACTTGCGTGCGCCGCGTGCCTTGGCGGCAGGGGCCGCCTTCGGCTTGGTCTTGATGGTCGACAGGATCGACGGCCGCACCTTCGATTCCGGGGCAATGAAGGGCGTCGGCGCGAGCGCGCGCTCGGTCTTGCGGCGCGGTGCCGCCACGAACTTGTCGGGCGTACCCGGGCCGGCTACCTGGCGCTTGCGTTCGCCCGCCGCCATGCCGCCATCTTCCGAAGCTTGCCATGCCGGCACCAGGTGCTTGTCGCCATTGCCGATCAGATCACCGCGGCCCATCTTGACCAGGGTTTCGCGCAAGATCGGCCAGTTGGCCGGGTCCTGGTAACGCAGGAAGGCCTTGTGCGAACGGCGCACCTTGCCGCTGCGCGCGGTCTCGACAATCTCCGAATCGGCCGTCACCTTTTTCAAAGGATTCTTGCGCGAGTGATACATGGTCGTTGCCATCGCCATCGGCGTCGGCATGAAGGTCTGCACCTGGTCGAGCTTGAAGTTGTTCTTCTTCAGCCACAGCGCCAGGTTCAGCATGTCCTCGTCGGTGGTGCCGGGGTGGGCCGCGATGAAGTAAGGAATCAGGTACTGCTTCTTGCCGGCTTCCAGCGAGAAACGGTCGAACATTTCCTTGAATTCGTCGTAGGCCCCGATGCCCGGCTTCATCATCTTCGACAGGGTGTTTTCTTCGGTGTGCTCCGGTGCAATCTTGAGCAGGCCACCCACGTGGTGGGTCACCAGTTCCTTGACGTATTCCGGCGAGCGCACGGCCAGGTCGTAGCGCAGGCCCGAGCTGATCAGCACTTTCTTGATGCCGGGGATCGCGCGCGCCTTGCGGTACAGCGAAATCAGCTTGCTGTGGTCGGTACCGAGGTTGACGCAGATGGTCGGGTACACGCACGACAGGCGGCGGCACGATTCCTCGATGGTCTTTTCCTTGCAGGCCAGGCGGTACATATTCGCGGTCGGGCCGCCCATGTCCGAGATGGTGCCGGTAAAGCCCTTGGTCTTGTCGCGGATGTGTTCGATCTCGCGCAGGATGGACGGCTCGCTGCGGCTCTGGATGATGCGGCCTTCGTGCTCGGTGATCGAGCAGAAGGTGCAGCCGCCGAAGCAGCCGCGCATGATATTGACCGAGAAACGGATCATTTCCCACGCCGGGATGCGGGCCTTGCCGTAGCTTGGGTGCGGGGCGCGCGCGTAGTTCATGTCGTACACGCCATCCATTTCGTCCATGGCCAGCGGCAGCGGCGGCGGGTTGAGCCACACATCGCGTTCACCATGCGCCTGCACCAGCGCGCGGGCATTGCCGGGATTCGATTCCAGGTGGAACACGCGCGAGGCGTGCGCGTACATCACCGGGTCGTCCTTGACCACGTCGTAGGCCGGCAGGCGCACCACGGTTTTATCGTGCTGTTCCTTGGCAAGGGCCTGGCGCTCTTCGCGCGTCATGATGCGGATCGGCTTGATGACTTCCGGCGCGCTGGCGGCATTGTCGGTTGCGCAAGTCTTCTTGTCTTCCTGCGCCATGGCGTAGGGATCGGTATGCGCATCGACCTTGCCGGGCACGTCCACGCGGGTCGAGTTGGCCACCGACCAGTCCGGGGCCGGCAGCCAGCCCGGCGGCGCCATGAAGGCGGTGCCGCGCAGGTCGCGGATATCCTTGATATTTTCACCAGCGGCAAGGCGGCGGGTCAGGTCGACCAGCGCGCGTTCGGCATTACCGAACAGCAGCATGTCGGCCTTGGAATCGGGCAGCACCGAGCGGCGCACCTTGTCGGACCAGTAATCGTAATGGGCGATGCGGCGCAGCGAGGCTTCGATCGAGCCGATCACCACCGGCACGTCGGGGAATGCCTCGCGGCAGCGCTGGGCGTACACGGTGACGGTGCGGTCCGGGCGCTTGTTGGGCTCGCCATTAGGGGTATAGGCGTCGTCGGAGCGGATCTTGCGGTCGGCCGTGTAGCGGTTGACCATCGAGTCCATATTACCGGCGGTGACGCCCCAATACAGGTTCGGCTTGCCGAGCACGCGGAAGGCGTCGGCGGACAGCCAGTCCGGCTGGCTGATGATGCCAACGCGGAAACCTTGCGCTTCCAGCAGGCGACCGACAAGGGCCATGCCGAAACTCGGATGGTCGATATAGGCGTCGCCGGTCACTAGGATGACGTCGCACGAATCCCAGCCCAGCGCGTCCATTTCGGCGCGGGACATCGGCAGGAAAGGCGCAGCGGGAGCGCGGCTAGACCGCTTGGGGACGGTCGCGAACAGGTTGATTGGGGAGCTCATTGGGCGGTATTGTACCGGAAAACCGCGTCAAAGCTGTCCTTGGCGCCAATTTGGGCCGCCCACCCAACACTAAAAAAGCTAGTTGATTCAATAACTTGGCCGTGGAGGCCGCTTAAATCCCCATGTTCGACAGCATGCGCCCCAGCTCGCGCAGGGCGGGTTCCATGCGCGGGTGCTCGGCGGCAAAGCGCGCTGCCAGCTCCTGGGTGCGGGTGGCCAGGCCCGGCGGGACGTCCTCTTCCGGCGGTATGGCGGCGCGTTTTTCGAGCAGATTGTGGATGTCACCGTCGAGCTGGCGCAGCAAGCCACGCAGTTCCTCGTCGACCTCGCCGCGGTCGGCGTCGGCCAGGTCGGCGCGCAAGGCCTTCAGGTGCGCTTTGAGTTGCGAAGTGTCGTCGTAGACCATGTCATCCTCTTATTTGGTGAACTTTGTCTCCAGGTACAGCTCCTCCACTCTCTTGCGCGCCCAAGGGGTCTTGCGCAGGAATTTGAGGCTGGACTTGATGCTCGGATCGCTGATGAAGCAATTGATATCGATCCGCTGGCCGAGCCCGTCCCAGCCGTAATGCTCCACCAGCTGGGTTAGTAATGATTCTAAGGTAATTCCATGTAAGGCTTGAACACTCATTGCTGCGGTCTTGTGTGGAGGTGATGAGCTTTTAGTATAGCTCGTCGGCGCGCGATC
>CAMLFK010000180.1 GCA_946479255.1 uncultured Oxalobacteraceae bacterium | reverse complement strand
GATGGAGATAGCTTGAGCTACCTGTGGTTTCAGTATCCCGAAGCTGGCAGCTACAAGGAGCAGATCAAGCTAGGGTATGCGGAAAATTATCATACCGTTTCGGGGCAGGCACCAATGGTCAGCAAGACGGAGACCGCCCACTTCATCGTAAAAGTGATCGATAAGGGCAGTCCGGCCCTGACGCGTTACGGACGCGTTATCGTCACTATCGTGCCTTCTACTCCCTAAAAGGGGATGCTTTAATGGGCATGCCCCTCGGCATGCAGCGTGCAATCGTGGTTCGTGGTTCCCTGCTCCACCTGCAAAGTGCAGTGGTGAATCTTGTAGTCGCTTTTCAGCTGGGCCGCGATGGCGTCGATTGCCCCGTCGCCCGGATAGCCGGCCGGCATCACCAGGTGCGCGGTCAGCGCCGTTTCGGTCGTGCTCATCGCCCAGATATGCAGGTCGTGCATCTCCGACACGCCCGGCTGGCCGCGCAGGAAGGCGCTGACCTTGGCGGCATCCACGTTGTCCGGCACGGCCGCGAGCACCATGCGCAGCGATTCCTTCAATAGCGCCCAAGTGCTGATCAGAATAAACAGCACGATCAAAATACTCAGCGCCGGATCGATCCAGGCCCAGCCGGTAAACATGATGGCCACGCCGGACAGCACCACGCCCAGCGAAATGGCGGCGTCGGCCGCCATGTGCTGGTAGGCGCCGCGGATATTGATGTCGTCCTTGCTGCCCGCCATGAACAGCCAGGCGGAAAATCCATTCACCAGTACGCCGATGCCGGCCACGATCGACACGGTTTTGCCGGCCACCGGCTCTGCCTCGGTCAAGAGGCGCTGCACGGCTTCCCAGCCGATGGCGCCGCATGCCAGCATCAGCAACAAGGCATTGCTGAGCGCCGCCAGGATCGATGAGCTGCGCAGGCCGTAGGTATAGCGTTTGTTGGGAACCGTCTTGGCCAGTACCGCCGCGCCCCATGCCAGCATCAGCCCCAGCACGTCTGACAGGTTGTGGCCGGCATCGGCCATCAGCGCGGTGGAGTTGGCGATGAAACCGTAGCCGAATTCAATCGCGACGAACACGGCGTTGAGCCCGATCGCCAGCGCGAAAGCACGGGTATTGCCGGTCGGGTCGACATGGTGATGATGATGGTGTCCATGGCCATGGCCGTGGTGCTCATGCCCATGCCCGTGCTCATGCTCATGGTCATGGTCATGGTGATCGTGCGCGTGGTCGTGATGCTTGCTCATGGTTTCTGCAGTTCTGCCTGAATCGTGTTGCGCGTTTTCGCATCTAACTTGGCGACAATGCGCGTGAGTTTCTCGGCGTTTTTCAATGCGAGTGCCTGTTCGCCGGTCAACTCCTTGGCGAGCACCACCGGCGCCGGTGGCGCGGGCGGACGGAAAAACAAGGCCTGGCCCAGCAGCACGACGACGGCGCCCAGCAGGGCCGCTCCGCCGGCAAGCAACATCATGCGCTGTTCCGGATTTTTCTGCAGGGCAGGCGGCGCTTTTGCGCTTGCCGACGCGGTAGCCGACGCGGCATCCTGGTAACGCCCTTCGGCCAGCGCTTTAGCCTGTTCGGCCAGGCCGGCGCTGGCCTGGTCCAGCAGGGCCACATGGCGCTCGACCGCTTCGGCCAGCACCGCTTCGTTCAGGGCCACCAGCGCGAAGACCGGATCGTCGACGTCGATGCGGACGCCGGTTTTCTCAAAGACGAGGGTGCGCAGCTTCTGCTGATCCATGGCGGCTTACCAGTTGACCTTGTCGAGCTGGGCGAACAGGTCGCGGAACACGACCTTGATGCGCTGCTTTTCCATGACGTTGAACTTTTCGCTTTCCTTGACCTCGTTGGCGGTCAGGCGCGCGATGTTCATCTTCTTGACGTCGGCGCCAAAGGTGTCGGCATTGCGTTGCGGGAGCACCACACGGCCGACCACGCGCGCGGAATTGTCGGCATAGGTCTGCGATTCGGTAAATAGCTTGCCGGACGCCGATTGCAGCAGGCCGAAGTGTTCGTTTTCCCACAGCACCAGCGGCACATTGGTGGACTTGGCGGTGGATACGAAGCCCATGGCGGTATCGTGCAGGGTATCGCCGCCACCGACGATGGTATGGATGTAGACCTTGCGGCCGGATTCCTTGAGCAGGTCGAAGCAGTCGTTTTCCAGCAGGTAGCCCATCAGCGGCGAAAAGGTATTGGCGCCATTGTCGATCACGCAGTTGCCGTCTTCTTCCAGCAGGTCGATCATCAGCGCGTCGAAGCGTTTCGGATCGATATTGCGGGTATCTGTCATCACAGGCACGTGTTTTACATTCATCGCCTTGTAACGCGAAAAGGTGGCGTTCTCCTGGTCGGTGTCGTAGCAGCGCAAGGGCAGCTCGTCCTTGGTCGCCAGCCACTGCGCCAGGATGGTCGAGACCAGCGTCTTGCCGATGCCGCCTTTGCCTTGCAGGATGAAGTGAACTGTGTTCTGCATCGATGGTGCTCCCGATTCTCTAATATGTATATGGTCAATCATGGCAGGTGCCGGTGCCGCGATCCGGCTCCTGGCCGTTCGGAAAGCCATCATACGATGCTTCCAAGAACTCCCACCGATATCCGTGCTCGCCCAGCTCCAGCTTGAGCACGCCGGTGCGGTTGGCGTCGCGCATTTCGCTGTGCCGCTCCCGGCGCAGAAACGGCGTGGTGTAGGCGCCGCCGGTGCCGGCCACGAACTGGCGGATGCCGCGCGCCGGGTCCAGGTTTCCCTCGGCATCTTGCGGCGCGAAACGCTCGTATTCATGATCGTGTCCGGACAACACCAGCTCGGCGCCGGCGCGGTGCAGCAACTGCCATTCGGCGCGCATCAGCGTATTGCGGAGATGCGCGCCAGAACTATACAGCGGGTGGTGCCAGTAGGCGAGCGTGCAGTGGGCGGGATTGGTGGCCAGCTCTTCTTCGAGCCAGCGCAACTGACGCTGCTTGGCCGCGCCGCCCAGGTTGCTGTCGAGCGAAATGAGGCGCCAGCGGCCCAGGGTGAGGGCGTAATAGCCGGGCCCGGCGGCCTTGCCAAAGTAAGCGAAATAGCCGGCCGCGCCCGGGGTCGCGTATTCGTGGTTGCCGGGCGAGGGATAAGTGCGCTGCTTGAAACGGCCCCAGCTCGGGTGGTAGCACTCGCGGTAGGCGCGTTCGGTGCCGCTCTGATAGATATTGTCGCCAAGTAGCAACACTGCGGCATGCGGATTGGCCGCCAGGCCCGCTTGTACGAGCGCGGCGGTGTCCATCGCGCGTGCCCGGCTGGCGGCATCGCGGCAATCAGCGATGTCACCGGCCGCGTACACGGTATAGACCTGGGCCGTCGAGGCCGCCGCGGGCAGGGACAGCGCAAGGGCGCACCAGGCTACGGCGGCGGTGCTATTCAATGAAGCGCAGCAGACCTTGCAGGGCGTGGCGCACGGTCTGTTCGCGCACGGCCTGGCGGTCGCCCGAAAATACCAGGCGCTCGGTGTGCACGTGGTCGCCTCTAGCCCAGCCGAAGCACACCGTGCCGACCGGCTTGCCCGGCACCGCGCCGGTCGGGCCGGCGATGCCGGTGGTCGAGAGCGCCACGTCGGCATTGGCGTTGGCCAGTGCGCCCTTGGCCATTTCGCCGGCCACTTCTTCGCTGACGCTGCCCAGCTGCGCCATCAGCGCGGCCGACACATCCAGCAGTTCAGTCTTGGAAGCATTCGAATAAGTCACAAAACCACAGTCGAACCAGCCGGTCGAACCGGCCACTTCGGTGATGGCCTGAGCCACGCCGCCGCCGGTGCAGGATTCGGCGGTGGTGAGCAGCAGCCCCTTTTCTTGCAGCGCGCGGCCAACTTTAGTGGCAAGATCGATAATGTCGTTCGTCACGGGAGTCTCCTTTGGGGCAATTCAATATCATCGTCAAGCTGACAGCGTGGGCAGGTGCCACGCTGTCGATTCTACTTTACCATGCGTCCCTGAAATGTGGCCTTCCACATTGTTGGGAATGGAAAAATTCGCGTTGTCAACAGACGCACCATTTGTGCGCCATGCATATGTTGCCTCCTGATATGCTGACCCAACGCGCCTCCCGGCGCCCCGGCCGCATGGATCTCATGAACAAAGCAAGCACCCTCGCCATCAAACGTGTCCGCACGGCCCATGGGTGCAGCCGTGCCCGCCTGGCCGCGTGTATTGACGGGCGGCTGGCGTGACCGGGCGCTCGATCAGCCAGAAGCTGCTCACGGTGGTCATGCTGACGACCTTGACGGCGCTGCTGGTATCGATCGGCGCGGTGATCGCCTACGACCTGCGCGGCTACCACCGCGCGGTGCTGGGCGATATGTCGACCCAGGCCGAACTGCTCGGCCACATGACCTCGGTCGCACTGGCTTTCGACGACCGCCGCCTTGCCACCGAAAACCTGGCTTCGCTGCGCATCCGCCCGGCGGTGCGCGCCGCCGCCATCTATAACAACAACGGCCAGCTGTTCGCCACGTATGTGGCGCCAGGCGAACGCACCACCATCCCGCCCCGTCCCGATACCGACGGCGCCCATGTGGCCGGCAGCGACCTGGAAATTTACCAGCGCATCGTCGAACACGACGAACTGATCGGCACCGTGTATCTGCGCGCCGAGTACATCCTGGTGGCGCGCGCGCTCGACTACCTGACCATCGCCGCGCTGGTGATCGCCTGCGCCATGCTGATGGCCTACCTGATGACGCGCAGGCTGGGCGGCATCGTGACAGCGCCGATCGTCGCCATTTCCGACATCGCGCGCGAAGTGGTGGCCACGCGCGACTACTCGCAGCGCGCGCAGCGCATCAGCGACGACGAGGCCGGTGAACTGGTCGACTCCTTCAACGCCATGCTCACCGAAATCGAGCAGCGCACGCGCGAACTGGAAAGCTCCAACAGCACCATTGCCGGCACCCAGCTCGAAGTGATGCGCCTGAACGAAGAGCTGGAGAACCGCGTGCATGAGCGCACCATGCAACTGGAACTGACCAACGCCGAACTGGAACTGGCCATGGACGCGGCCAAGAAGGCCAACCAGGCCAAGTCGGCCTTCCTGTCGTCCATGAGCCACGAGCTGCGCACCCCGCTCAACGCGGTGCTCGGCTTTGCCCAGATTTTAAGTTCCGACGCGCTGCCCTCGACCCCCGTGCAGAAGAAGGAATTCGCCAGCCACATCCTGAAATCCGGGCGCCACCTGCTCACCCTGATCAACGAAATCCTCGACCTGGCCAAGGTGGAGTCGGGCACCGTGACCTTGTCGATGGAGCCGGTGGCGCTCGACGACATCCTTGGCGAATGCCGCAACATGACCGAGCCGATGGCCGAGCAGCGCCAGGTCCGCATGCTGTTCCCGCAGACCAGCGGAGTGGTGGTGATGGCCGACCGCACCCGCTTGAAGCAGGTGCTGCTCAATCTGCTGTCGAACGCCATCAAGTACAACCGCGAGCACGGCGCCGTGGTGCTGGCCTGCATGCTCGAAGACGAACAGGTCAAGGTCTCGGTGCAGGACACCGGCGCCGGCCTGCGGCCCGACCAGCTGGACAACCTGTTCCAGCCGTTTAATCGGCTGGGCCAGGAAAACGGCACGGAAGAGGGCACCGGCATCGGCCTGGTGGTCACGCGCCGCCTGGTCGAACTGATGGGCGGCACCATCAGCGTCTCCAGCAGCCCGGGCGTGGGCAGTGTGTTTTCGGTGGTGCTGCGCACCACCCGCCCGCTGCCTTCGGTAGCCGGCAACGGCATGGAGGGCGGTGCGCCCGCACCGGCCGAACCGGCGCCGGCGGCCAGCCATACGCTGCTCTATGTGGAAGACAATCCGGCCAACCTCAAGCTGGTCGAAGAGATCGTCGGCTTCCGTCCCGACCTGCGCCTGCTGTCGGCGCCCGACGGCCACCTCGGCATCGAGATGGCCAAGGCGCACCTTCCCGATATCATCCTGATGGACCTGAACCTGCCCTGCGTCAGCGGCATGGACGCCCTCCAGGAACTCAAGCGCGACCCGCGCACCGCCCGCATTCCCGTCATTGCACTGACCGCCAATGCGATGCCGCGCGAAGTCGAGCGTGGCCTGGCCAGCGGTTTTCATCGCTACCTTACCAAGCCGATTAACATCGATGAATTTACCGAGGCGATCAATAGCACGCTTACGCTGGCAAGCGTCACTCGCCTGGACTTGAAGATGCCATCATGACCAAAGACGACATTCTCCGCGCCGCCATCCTGATCGTCGACGACCAGCCCGTTAACGTTCAGCTGCTCGAGTTCTTGCTCAGCAGTTCTGGCTACAGCAATGTACACAGCACCACCAACCCGCGCGAAGTGGTGGCGCTGCACGAAAAGAACCGTTACGACCTGATCATCCTCGACTTGCACATGCCCGGCATGAGCGGCTTCGAGGTGATGGCCGCGCTGGCGCCGATGGAGACCGAGTCTTACCTGCCGGTGCTGGTCGTCACCGCCGAGCCGGACAAGAAGCTGGCCGCGCTCGACGCCGGCGCACGCGATTTCGTCGCCAAGCCTTTCGACCCGATCGAAGTGCTCACCCGCATCAAGAACATGCTCGAAGTGCGCCTGCTGCACCGCGAGTCGCGCAACTACGGCGCCCTGCTGGAACAGACCGTGCGCGAGCGCACCGCCGAGCTGCAGCGCTTTCGCAGCGCCATGGACTCTACCGCCGACGCCATCTTCCTGATCGATACCTCCAGCATGAAGGTGGTCGACATCAACGACGGCGCCTGCCGCATGCTCGGCTACGGGCGCGACCAGCTGCTCGCGCTCGACCCCACCGTGTACGGGCTGGCGCAGTCGTCCCAGCTGGCCCGCCACGCCGGGCCGGAGCGCGGATCGGAACGTGACCCCAGCCTGGTCGATGCCGACCTGACGCGCGCCGACCTGACCAGCATCCCGGTCGAAATCTACTGGCAGGTGCGCAACGTGGGCAGCACGCGCATGCTCATCGCGGTAGCGCGCGATGTCACCGAACGCATCGAAACCCAGCTGCGCTTAAAACGCCTGGCCGGCTACGACAGCCTGACCGGCCTGCCCAACCGCGCGCTGTTCTACCAGACCCTGCGCGAAACCATGGATGCCGAGGCCGGCCAGGAGCGGCGCATTGCCGTGCTGGTGATTGCGCTGGACCGCTTCAAGACCGTCAACGACTCGATGGGCGCGCTCGTCGGCGACGACCTGTTGCGCCAGTTCAGCAGCCGGCTGGTGCGCTGCGTGCGCATCCGCGACACCGCCGGCCGCCTGGGGGGAGACGAGTTCGCGCTGATCCTGACCATGACGCACAACCAGCAGGACGCCGTCAACGTCGCCAACGAAGTGCGCGAAGCGCTGCGCGCGCCGTTTGAGCTGGAAGGCCAGCAGGTGGTGCTGACCGCCAGCATCGGCATCGCCATGTACCCGGACGATGCGAGCGATCCGGAATTTTTGATCCGCTATGCCGATACCGCCATGCACCGCGCCAAGGATGCCGGACGCGATGGCTACCGCTTCTTCACCTCGGCCATGAACGTGCAGGTGCTGGCGCGGCTCGACATGGAGCTGGCGCTGCGCCACGCGCTCGACCATCAGGAACTGCTGCTGTATTACCAGCCCAAGGTGGACCTCAATACCGGGCGCATCAGCGGCGCCGAGGCGCTGCTGCGCTGGAACCGGCCCAACCAGGGCATGGTGTACCCGGCCGAATTCGTGCCGATCCTGGAAGAGACCGGCATGATCGTGCGCGCCGGTGACTGGATCATCGATGAAGCCTGCCGCCAGATCGCCGCCTGGCAGGCTGCCGGCCAGGGCGATGTGCGGGTGGCGGTCAATGTATCGAGCCGCCAGTTTGTCGAAGGCGACCTGGAGCTGGAGATCCGCCGCGCGCTGGACCGGCACCGGGTCGATGCCGGCCTGCTGGAACTGGAGCTGACCGAAAGTGCGCTGATGGCCAATGCCGAGCACACCATCGAGGTGCTGACCAATCTCAAGCTGCTGGGCATCCGCATCGCGATCGACGACTTCGGCACCGGCTATTCGAGCCTGGCCTACCTGAAGCGCTTCCCGATCGATAAACTCAAGATCGACATCGCCTTCGTGCGCGACGTCACCGTCAATCCGGACGACGCGGCCATTGCGCTGGCCATCATCAGCATGGCGCACAGCCTGAAAATGCAGGTGATCGCCGAAGGGGTGGAATCCCAGGCCCAGCAGACCTATTTGCGGCGCAACCGCTGCGACGAAATGCAGGGCTTTCACTTCAGCCGCCCGCTGCCGCCCGACGAGATGGGCAGCCTGGCGCTGGCCAACCGCGATGCGCCGTCCGAACGCGAGTCGAACCAGGACCAGCGTCCCAGCCTGCTGCTGGTCGACGACGACGAGAATGTCCTCAAGGCCCTGCACAAGCTGCTGCGCAAGGATGGTTACCGCATCCTGACGGCCAGCTCGCCCGGCAAGGCCTTCGAGCTGCTGGCCCTGCATCCGGTGCAGGTGATCCTGTGCGACCAGCGCATGCCGGAGATGACCGGCACCGAATTTCTCAGCAGCGTCAAGGAGATGTACCCGGCCACGGTGCGCATTATCCTGTCCGGCTATATGAATGTGGAGGCGGTGCTCGACTCGATCAACCGCGGCGCGATTTACCGCTTTTACACCAAGCCATGGGACGACGTCGAACTGCGCGAGAACGTGCGCCAGGCCTTCCGGCATTACCGCCAGAGCACCGAGGCGCCGGCCGAGTCCATCGAAAATGTGCCTCAGGAAGCGAAGTGATCGAAGCCCTTGAGCTGCAGGTCGAGCGCCTGGCCGGCATCGTCCACCAGCCGCAAGCCGCTCTGGGCCTCGATGGTGCCGACCCGCGTGACGGCGGTGCCGGTGGCGGCGCCTGCCTGTTCGATCGCGCCGCGCTGTTCCGGCGCCGCGGTAAAACATAATTCATAGTCGTCGCCGCCGGCCGCGCAGAAGCGCCGCCTGAGGGAAAGCGCTTGCCGCGCCAGGATGGCGCCGGCGGGCAGGGCGTCCACGTTCAGTGTCGCCCCGGCCTTCGATGCGTCCAGGATGTGGCCCAGGTCGCCCACCAGCCCGTCCGAGATGTCGATGGCGGCATGTGCCAGGCTGGAGAGCGCGAGACCGAGCGCCACGCGCGGCGCCGGCATGTGCATGCGCAGGCCGGCCTGGCGCAGCTCCTCGTCCGGCAGCGCGGTCTGGTTCCAGTAGCAGTCCAGCGCCAGGCGCGCATCGCCCAAAGACCCGGAAATCCAGATGTCGTCGCCAGCCATGGCGGCGTCGCGCCGCAGCGCCCGCCCGGGCGCCACCTCGCCGAAGATGGTGATGCAGATATTGAGCGGCCCCTTGGTGGTGTCGCCGCCGATCAGTTCGCAGTCGTGCGCGTCGGCCAGTTCGAACAAGCCTTGCGAAAAAGCGGCCAGCCAGTCGGGCTGCGCTTCGGGCAGGGACAGGGCGAGGGTGAAGCCGAGCGGGCGCGCGCCCATGGCGGCCAGGTCGGACAGGTTCACCGCCAGGCATTTGTGGCCCAGCATGCGCGCATCGGCGCCGGCGAAAAAATGGCGGCCTTCGACCAGCATGTCGGAGGAAATGGCCAGCTGCATGCCTTGTGTGGGCGCCAGCAGGGCGCAGTCGTCGCCGATTCCCAGCACGGCATGGCCGGCACGCTGGCGTTTGAAGTATTGTTTGATCAGGTCGAATTCCGTAAGCATGGGGACAATTGTACAAGCCTGCTGGTCCGATAGTTTTTTTGATTGCTTTGATGAAAAATCGACTTTTTAAGCTATCGAACCGGTATTGGTAAAAATACGTACTGGTTTAGAAGATTCCGTCTGATAAAATCGTTGACCTCCCCCGCATCGACTTAGGAAGGCCGCACCAGCATGGATTCGTCATCAGAGAAAAAAGAAGAGTTGCGTCAACAGCTGCGTCAGGCGGCTCTTGAATACCACGAATGCCCCCGTCCCGGCAAGATCAGCGTCACCCCCACCAAGACGCTGACCAACCAGCGCGACCTGGCCTTGGCGTATTCGCCGGGCGTGGCCGCGCCATGCGAGGAAATCGTCAAGGATCCGGCCAACGCCTATAAGTATACGGCGCGCGGCAACCTGGTCGCTGTCATCACCAATGGCACCGCGGTGTTGGGCTTGGGCAATATCGGCCCGCTGGCATCGAAGCCTGTGATGGAAGGCAAGGGCGTGCTGTTCAAGAAGTTCGCCGGCATCGACGTATTCGACATCGAGATCGATGAATCCGACCCGGACAAGCTGGTCGACATCATCGCCTCGCTCGAACCTACCTTCGGCGGCATCAACC
>CAMLFK010000179.1 GCA_946479255.1 uncultured Oxalobacteraceae bacterium | reverse complement strand
TACGACGCCAACGGCCTGCTGCAAGTGGAAGCAAAGATCCTCAAAACGCAGCAGACCCATGCCCTCCTCATTACCGGCAACCCGGGCATGCTGAGCGAAGTGGAAATCGCGGAGCGCTTCGAGGCGCTGTCGGAACTGAAGATCCACCCGCGCGACAAGATGGAGAACCGCACCCTGATGGCGCGCGCCGAACGGCTGTACCAGCAGCTGCGTGGCCCGCTGCGCGAAAGCCTGGGCAATCACATCCTGCGTTTTGAACTGACGCTGGACCAGCAGGACCTGCGCCGCATTGCCGTCGAAGCGCGCGCCTTTGAAGACATGCTGGACGAATACGACAGCGAGAAGTTCATCAACCCGACCGAACCTGTTTAACCGGCCCGCAATGTACGCTACCGAATGTCTGAACCGGCTCGGCCTCGGCCAGGACGCCGACGAACGCGCCATCAAGCGCGCTTATGCCCGTGAACTCAAGCAGATCGACCAGGAAGCCGACGCGGCTGGCTTCCAGGTCCTGCGCGAGGCTTATGAGATGGCGCTGCATTGGGTCAAGCACAGGCCCGCACCGGTCAGCTTCGCGCCGCCCGCGGTGGTTCCTGTGCTGCCGGTGGTTCCTGTCGTTCCAGTGGTGCCAGCGGAGCCGGTCGCACCACCGCGCGACGCCAGCACCGGCGAGAGCCCGCGGAAGCTGGCCCAGGCGGTGTTCGACGAATTTCTGCTCATCTGCGGCGAGATCGCGGCCCAGGGCGATGGACGCGATTCGGCCCTGTGGCAACAGCATCTGAAGGGTTGCGCCAATGACGATCGACTGCTCAACATCAGCGCGCGCGCCAATTTTGAGTACCTGGTCGCGCATTTGCTGGTCAACGGCTGGCGCACCGGCCACGAAGGCCTGTTCGTCGCCGCGCGCCAGGTATTTGGTTGGGACAAGGACCGCCGCCGCCTGATGGACTTCGGCCAGCTCGGCGGATGGATGAACCAGGCCATCGACGAAAGCGCCATGTACACGCAGCAGCCGAGCGGAGACTGTTCCGGCCAGGCCGATGCCGTCACCCGGGTGCGTGCCGATGCCGAACCAGGCAAAGGCGAACTGCTCACCCACGTGCCGCACCTGCGCAATATGGCGGAGCGCTTTCCGGCATGGACTTCGATCATCGCCAGCACCGGGCGCATCGAGCAGTGGATCGAAATGGAGCGGGCAATCCCGAAGTGGCGGCGGGTGCTTGCCTACCGGCCCAAGCGGCCGGACGCGCCCCAAACGTCGAGCGGCGGCTGGTGGAAATTCATGGTGGCGATGGTCCTGATCCGGATCGTGGCGTCTGCCTTCGACGGGCCTTCCACGCCACCGTCCACAGCGCACGATCCGGGTGGCTTCTTCCAGCCCAACGCCGAACAGCAGGCCCAGGCGAGTGCGGAAGCGGCGCGTGCCGAAGCCGACTATAAACGTGCGGCAGGCAAGTTCTACATCCCGCCAGGCTCGCGCAAACTGGATCCATCGACGCTGGCCGAGGAGCCGGCACCGGTGATAAAGCCCGCGCCGCCCACCGGGCGCTTCCTGAACGATGCGGAACGGCGCGCCATCGTCGAGCGCATCGATTTTCGGCCGCGGTATGTCAAGCCCGGGACTTACAAGGTCGAGTTCATGATTAAACTGGACAAGCACGGTGCGATCGACAAGATCAGGACGAAGACCCCATCCGGACTGCCGCTGCTGGACGCGAAAACCGAGGAAGCGATCCGCGCATCGGCGCCATTCAGCCCGCAGGTCACGCGCAGGTTCGGGATGTTCTTCGAACAACGATTCAAGGAGCGGAAGGAAAGCGCTCTCGATTTTAAGAATGAAGCGCTGGAAGCGGCCAAGTAAGGCCCGGAAGTCGGTTTTACGCAGCCGCAAGTCCACGGTCCTCGCCAACTCATCGACGAGCCTGCCTATGTGATACGATCCGCTTCTTGGCCTGTTCAACCCCTGACTTCGCGCCTGCGCAAAGGGCTCGGAATTTGCGTACTGCACTCAATTTACAGCGCGGCCCCTGGCGTATGCACGCCGCGCTGCTACTCTCCCTGCTCGTTCACTCCCTGCTGCTCAGCATTGCTTTAGGTGGCCAGGCATTCGGTCTGTCCGGCCTGAACTTGCCCTGGAAAGAACGACGGCTGGGGGCGGATGATTTGCAGATCCGGCTTGCGCCGGTGCGCCCCGCCGCACCGATATCGGCCCCGGCGCATGCTGGGCCGCCAGAGGTGCCCACGGCCCTGCCCGGCCCGATGGACAAGCCCGGCCTTGCGGACCCATTGCCATCGGTTCCTGTTCCACCTCCCGTCGCCGCACCTCGTGAGGTCGCCTCCGTCCATATCCCGCAACAGGCATCGGCGCCCGGCCCCGCGCCGCCGCAAATCGACCCGACACTTGAGCGTGAGAAGCAAAACGCGGAACGGCTGCGACATTTGGAACTGGCGGCGGCTGCGGAACGGGAAGCGTCGCGTTTAACAACCCAGCGTCAAGAACTTGCCCGGAAAGAGGAACTGCGCGTACAGGCGCTGCAACTCGAACGGGCCGAAGCCGAGCGGCTCGATGCCGTGCGCAAGGAAGCCACACGACAAGAACAGGCAAGGCAGGTGCAACTCGAAACGCTGCGAGAGCAGGCCCGATTGGAGGCTGCGCGGCAGGACGCCGCCAAGCAGGAGCAAGCGCGACAGGATGCATTGAAGCAGGAAGCCGAACGCCGCGCCTCATTGGAGAAGGAGGCAGCACTGCAAGCCGCGTTGAAGCAGGAAGCCGAACGCCGCGCCGCATTGGAGAAAGAGGCAGCGCAACAAGCCGCGCTGAAGCAGGAAGCCGCAAGGCGGGCGGCATTAGACCAGGAAGCGGCGCGCCAGAACGCGGCAAAGCAAGAGGCCGCGCGGCAGGAGCAGGCCAAGCTGGATCAGGCACAACGCGAGCGCGCTGAACAGGAGGCGCAACGCGAGGAGCGCCTGCGCGCAATCGGCAAGCAGCTCAATGCCGAAGCCGTCCAGCGAGACCCGAACCGTCCATCACCGACTACGAGCAGCCTGCGCCGAGGATGGCTGTTCGGCCGCGCCGATGCGAATGCCGATCTGGTTCACTATGCGCAAGCAATGAGCCGGAAAATCGAGATGAACATGGCGTTCGACATGGTGCGCGAACTGGTGAAGCAGCCTCACGCCAACCCGGTCGTAACGGTGGCAATCCGCGCCGACGGCTCGGTCGAGAAGATAAGCTTCGTGAGCTCCAGCGGCGTGCCGGCGATCGACGAAGCGGTACGCAAAGTCGTCGCCAGCCAGGCGCCGTACGGCGCGTTCTCGCCTGCCCTGGCGCGCCAATACGACGTGATCGAGATCCGCCGCACGTGGATTTTCGACATCGCCATTCGCCTGGAGTGATTCTGCTTAGCGTGCCTGGCAATGCCTCCACTTGCAGCTGGCGCACTAACTTGGCCGCTGCGCGTCCGGCCGGTCATGACAATGTGCGGATTTTTCCGACTGGCAAGCTGCTATCCTAGTGCGAATGGCCAGTGTCGGCGACAGCATGCTCCCACTCAATCACCATGAACACCAACAACCGGAGAGAAAAACCAATGACAATGAAATCCTGTATTGAGTGTGGAAGCAACGAACATTTTTCCAAGGAAGTTGAACCAGGGAGCGGTGAATTACTACCCGTCGGATCTCTTCATGGCGCCAAATATCGGATCGTCGTCTGCGGCGCATGCGGATTGACTCGATGGTACGTTGCTGAGCGTTTCCTTCCTCTCGTGCGAGAAAAATTTAAAGCCGAGCAGTGAACCGCGCCGCGAGCAGCCGCGTTTCGAATGGACCGCTGAGGGAACACACAGCGAGTACACGGAAGCTCCGGTAACTAAGATTCCCCGAGCGAAGGGCTTCGAGACTCCCCTTTCAGCCCTTGGCGGCACGTCGAGAGGTTCTATCAGACGCTGTCAGTGATGCCGCTTACCGACGCACCACGATCGGCTTCAGATTCATCCCGGCCGGCAGTTCAGCCGCCGCCTGCGCCGCCAGCAGTCGCGTCTCGAACGGGCCGCTGAAAACCCGGTGCAGGGTACCGCCCTCCACCACTTCGACCGCGCCGATCAGCGCACCGGAAGCCACCAGCGCAGAGCGCAGTTGATTGGCCTTGTCCTGGCGCGAAAAAGCGCCCAGCTGCAAGTAGAAAGTCCCGGCCACGGCGGGCGGTGGCGGCGGGGTTGGCGTCAGCTCGGGCACGGTGCTGATGCTTGCGGCGGTCGGCATCTCGATCGCAAAGCCGCCTAGCACCGGGGCGTTTTCGGCGGCCGGCGCATTGCGCCGCGCGGCCGACAGGGATTCGCCTTGCCCGGGCAGCACCCGTTCAACCGTCACTTCGTGACTCCCCTTCCCCAAGAGCCCCAGTTTAAGGGCGGCCGTGAACGACACGTCGACGATGCGGCTGGAGTGGAACGGGCCACGGTCGTTGATGCGCACCACCACCTGCTTGCCGCTGGCGACACTGGTCACCCGCGCATACGAAGGAATCGGCAGGGTCGGATGGGCGGCGGTCATCTTGTACATGTCGTACAGCTCACCGGACGAGGTGCGCTGGCCGTGGAACTTCTTGCCGTACCAGCTGGCGATGCCGCGTTGTTCAAACGGCTCGTCGTTGACCAGCGGCGTGTAGGTTTTACCGAACACCGCATAGGGGCGATTGGCGGCGCGCGCATACGGCTCGGCGGTGACCACGGCATCGGGCACTTCCATCAGGTTGGGCGGCGGATTGTCGCCCGGGCCATCGTCCTGGTAGTAGCCGCCACGCCCGGAGCCGGCCGCCGGCATGGACGGCAGTTCGTGTTCGGCCTTGTCGTGCGGGCGCGCTTGCGGCGCCGTGCCGCCCAGCGGCGAAAAGACGCGCGGCGCATTGCCGCAGGCCGACAGCAGCAGCGCGCAAGCGATCGTGGCGATGAGCGCGAATGGCGAGCGGCGCATCACGTCTGCACCAGCTTGCGGTGGCGTTGAATGCTCATCAGAATACCGGCTCCGAGGCCGAGCGTGACAAACGCCGTGCCGCCGTAACTCATGAATGGCAAAGGCACGCCGACCAGCGGCAAGATGCCGCTGACCATGCCCATGTTGACCAGCGCGTAAGTGAAAAAGATCATGGTGATGGCGCCCGCCAGCAGGCGGGTGAACAGGTTGGGGGCATTGGCAGCGATCATCAGCCCGCGCCCGATCAGCAGCAGGTAGATCAGCAGCAGCCCAAGGATGCCGACCAGGCCGAATTCCTCGGCGAAGGCGGCGAAAATGAAGTCGGTGGTGTGCTCGGGGACGAACTCAAGGTGGGCCTGGGTGCCTTTCAGCAGGCCCTTGCCCCACACCCCGCCCGAGCCGATCGCGATGATCGACTGCAGGATCTGGAAGCCCTTGCCGAGCGGGTCGGCAGTGGGGTCGATCAGGGTCATCACCCGGTCGCGCTGGTAGTCGTGCATCAGCGACCAGGCTACCGGCAGGCTGGCGCAGCCGGCGATGAACAGGCCGACCAGGGCCTTCCACGACAGTCCGGCCAAAAAAATCACATAAAACCCGGAAGCCAGCACCAGCAGCGAGGTGCCGAGGTCGGGCTGCTTCTGGATCAGGCCCACCGGCACCGCCAGCAGCACGGTGGCGACCACGAAGGAATGCCAGCGCACCATGCCGGCCTTGTGCTGGAAGTACCAGGCCAGCATCAGCGGCATGGCGATCTTCATGATCTCGGAAGGCTGGATATCGATCCCGACGTGCAGCCAGCGGCGCGCGCCCTTCTTGACAATCCCGAACAGGAACACCGCCACCAAAAGGGTGACCCCGACCGTATAGATCGGTACCGCCAGCCGCATCAGCGTCTGCGGCGGCACCAGCGCGGCCATCCACATGACCACGAAGGCGACCATGGTGTTGCGCAGCTGCGCTTCGACGCGGCCCGGGAACTCGATCCCGGCCGAATACATCGTGATCATGCTGGTGCACAGCAGCAGGAAGATGATCATGGCCAGCGGGGCGTCGAACACCAGCACGTAGGGTTTCATGCGGCGCCACAGCGAGCGCCGTTCGTTGATGCGCATGGCCTTAGTCCTTGTTGCCGGGCGATTCAGTCCCGGCCGGGTAACGCGGTTGGACCGTCTCGGCCTTGATTTCCTCGACCGGCACCGTCACGGCGTCTTCCTTCGGCACCGGGGTCAGTTCCTTGGTCTTGGGGCGTTTGCCGAGCAGGTAGTAGTCGAGGGCCTTGCGCGCGATCGGCGCCGCGCTGGTCGAACCGAAGCCGGCATTTTCCACCACCAGCGCCAGCGCGATGGTCGGCTTGTCGGCCGGCGCAAAGGCGACGTAGAGCGCATTGTCGCGCAGGCGTTCCGGGGTCATCTTGGCGTTGTACTTGCCGCCGCGCAGGCCGACCACCTGGGCGGTACCGGTCTTGCCGGCCACGACGTAGCCGGCATTGGCGAACGCAATGCGGCCGGTGCCGGCCGCCTCGGTGTTCACGCCCACCATGGCGCGCTTGATCACGTCGATATTGGACTGCTTGAGGGGAATGCGCGAGCTTTCCTTGGCCACCGTCAGGGTGCGCGCGTGCGTGACGCCATGCTCGATGATCTTGACCAGGTGCGGTTTCATCACCACGCCGTTGTTGGCCAGGTTCGAGACCGCGTGCGCCAGCTGGATGACCGTGTAGTTGTTAAAGCCCTGACCGATGCTGATCGAGATGGTGTCGCCGCCCACCCACTTCTGCATCGCACGGTTCTTCTTGAAGCGCTCGCGCTTCCATTCCTTGGACGGCAGCACCCCGACCTTTTCGTGTTCCAGGTCGATGCCGGTCTTCTGGCCGAAGCCGAACGGCTTCATGAAGTCGTGAATGGCGTCGATGCCCATCTCGTTGCCGAGCTGGTAGTAGAAGGTGTCGCAGGACGCGACGATCGAATCGTGCAGGCTGACGATGCCATGCCCGCCCGGCTTGTCGTCGTTGAAGCGGTGCCCGCCCAGCATGAAGAAGCCCGGGTCGGAGATCGCGCTCGTCGGTGTGCGCAAGCCCAGTTCGAGCGCGGCCAGCGCCATGAACGGCTTGTAGGTGGAGCCGGGCGGATAGGTGCCCGACAGCGGGCGGTTCATCAGCGGGCGGTCGAGCGAGGTATTGAGTTCGTTCCAGCTCTGGCTGTCGATGCCGTCGACGAACAGGTTGGGATCGTAACCGGGACGCGAGACATAGGCCAGCACATCGCCGGTCTCCGGCTCGATCGCCACCAGCGCGCCGCGCCATTCGCCGAAGGCCTCCTCGACGATGCGTTGCAGTTCGATGTCGATCGACAGGATCAGGTCGGCGCCGGGCTTGGCTTCGGTGCGCGACAGGGTCGACACGGCGCGTCCGCCCGCGGTCTTGATGACCTTTTCGTAGCCGGTGGTGCCGTGCAAGACCTGCTCGTAGCTCTTCTCCACCCCTTCCTTGCCGATGTGGGTGGTGCCGGCGTAGTTGTTGGCGTCCTCGCGCTGTTCGATGTCTTCGGCCTCGCGCTGGTTGACCCGGCCGATGTAGCCGATCACATGCGAGGCCAGTTCGCCCAGCGGGTACTGGCGGAACAGGCGCGCCTGCACTTCCACGCCAGGAAAGCGGAAGCGCTGGGCCGTAAAGCGCGCCACCTCGTCGTCGGACAGGCGGGTGCGCAGCGGCACGCTGGCGAAACTCTTCGATTCGGCCAGCAGGGTGCGGAAGCGCTTGCGGTCCTTGGGCTGGATCTCGACCAGCTTGGCCAGTTCGTCGATCACCGATTCAAGGTTGTGCTGCAGCTTGGAAGGCGTGATCTCCAGCGTGTAAGCGGAGTAATTACGCGCCAGGATCACGCCGTTGCGGTCGCGGATCAGGCCACGGTTGGGCACGATCGGTACGATTGCGATGCGGTTGTCCTCGGCCTGGGCGGCGTAGTCCTCGTGCTTAATTACCTGCAGCCAGGTTGCGCGCGCGGCGATGATGGAAAAGCCGATCACCACCAGCGCCAGCAGCACCGTCACGCGCATCCGAAACAGGTGGATTTCGCGGTCGTTGTCTTTTATCTCAGTCATGCTGGTGCGCCGTGCGATTCATCAGATCGGCCGGGTGTGGTCGCGGTCGACCGCGCGCCGCTGGGGCGCCAGCAGCAGCCAGGTGATCACCGGCCACAGGGCAATCGCCACCGCGCTCTCGATGAACATCAGCCAGCCGGGAAAACGGCCTGACACCACCGTGTGGACCAGCGCCTGGATGGCCTGGGTCAGCAGCAGCAGCGGGAACACGTGCAGCGCCTGGGTCATCAGGGGGAACCACAGCACGCGCCGGTGGATCATGATGGCAAGGTAAGACAGCAAGGTGTAAGCCAGCGCGTGCTCGCCCAGCAGGGTCGCTTCGTGCACGTCCATCAACAGGCCCATGAAGAAGGCCAGGCCGATGCCGACCTTGCGCGGCTGGTGGATACCCCAAAACACCAGCACCAGCGCGACGAAATCCGGCGCGCCGATCCAGTGGCCCCACGGCAGCAGGTTGAGCATGAAGGCACCGGCCAGGCTGAACGCGATGAACAGCGGGCTGACCGGCAGCAGGATGTAATGTGGGCGGTTCATGGCGTTCCCTTCTGCGCCGCTGCGGCAGCCGGCGCAGGCCTGGCCGCGGGCGTGGTCACGCCCTGCCCGGCAACAGCAGGGGCGGCGGCGGCAGGCGCGGCCCCGCTTGGAGGCGGCGTGGCCGGGACTACATCCCTGGCCGGATCGGTCTTGGGCATCGGCGGCTTTTTACCGCCGGTCTTTGGCGGCGGCGGCGCGGGCGGCGGCGGCGCCATCTCGGGCACCGACATCAAAATCAGCACCTGGCGGTAGCGATCGATGCCGGCCAGCGGCTGGCAGATCACGCCGCCGAAAGCGCCGCTGGTGGTGTTTTGCACCTGCAGCACCTTGGCCACCGCCAGCCCGGCCGGGTACACGCCATCCATGCCGGAGGTGATCAGGACATCGCCAACCTGGATGTCGGCGTTGGGCGCCACGAAGCGCAGGTCCAAGAGGCCACTGTGGCCGCGTCCATAGGCCACGCTGCGCAAGCCGTTGCGCAGCACCTGCACGGGAATGGCCTGCTCCTTGTCGGTCAGGAGCGTGACTTCGGAAGTGAGCGGGAAAACCCGGGTGACCTGCCCGACCACGCCGGAACCGTCGATCACCGGCAGGCCGAGGCGCACGCCTTCGCGCAGGCCACGGTCGAGCACGATCTTGCGGGTCGATGCATCGCGCGCGTCGTACAGGATCTCGCTCATCAGCGACTTGACCGGCAGATGCGCGCGCGCGCCCATCAGTTTGCGCAGCTGGACGTTTTCAGCCAGCTGGAACTGAGCCTGCTGCATGCCCTGGGCCGCCATCAGCTGCGCGCTTTTGAGGTCGCGCACTTCTTTCTGCAGGGTCGAGATGGAAGAGAAGTAGCTGCCCGCGCCGGCCATCGCGTCGCGTGGCATCAGCGCCACCATCTGGAAGGGGTAGAGCACGGCGCCGGTGGCCTGGCGCACCAGGGCAAGTACATGCAGATGGGAGTCGAGCACCAGCAGGGCGATCGATATCAGTGCGAAAACCGTCACCTTGACCCGCGCAGGGGCGCCTTGCTTGAAAAGTGGCGGAGGACTGTATTCCATGGAATCCAAAATCGCGGAACGCAGCGTCAGCTGCGCTCCTGCGCTGATCGTTGAGACAAAACGGGTAGGTACGCCAAAGCGCCCGTCAACGCCGGGCGCTTCAGCTTACAGCAATCTTACAGCACTATGAGAGCGAAAGATGCTTGTACGATTATTCGTAGGAGAAAATAGATCCCAGTTTGTCCATGCGCTCGAGGGCCATGCCCGAGCCGCGCACCACGCAGGTCAGCGGATCTTCAGCCACCAGCACCGGCAGGCCGGTTTCTTCCATCAGCAAACGGTCCAGGTCGCGCAACAGCGCGCCGCCGCCGGTGAGCATCATGCCCTTCTCGGCGATGTCGGCGCCCAGTTCCGGCGGGGTCTGTTCGAGCGCGTTCTTGACGGCCGAGACGATATTGTTGAGCGGGTCGGTCAGCGCTTCGAGGATCTCGTTGGACGAGATGGTGAACGAGCGCGGGATACCTTCGGACAGGTTGCGGCCCTTGACTTCCATTTCCTTGACTTCCGAACCCGGGAAAGCCGAACCGATGGCCTTCTTGATCGCTTCGGCGGTCTGCTCGCCGATCAGCATGCCGTAGTTGCGGCGGATGTAGTTGACGATGGCTTCGTCGAACTTGTCGCCGCCCACGCGCACGGAACCCTTATAGACCATGCCGCCCAGCGAGATGATGCCCACCTCGGTGGTGCCGCCGCCGATGT
>CAMLFK010000178.1 GCA_946479255.1 uncultured Oxalobacteraceae bacterium | reverse complement strand
TTCAACCCGGGCACGCCGATGCACTACCTGGAACACGTGATGGACAAGATCGACATGATCCTGATTATGTCGGTGAACCCCGGCTTCGGCGGGCAGTCCTTCATTCCCGAAGCGCTCAAGAAGATCGCGATCGCCCGCCGCATGATCGACGAATCCGGCCGCGACATCATGCTCGAAGTCGACGGCGGCATCAAGATCGAGAATATCGCCGCCGCCGCGGCAGCGGGTGCGGACACCTTCGTGGCCGGCTCCGCGATCTTCGGCAAGCCTGACTACAAGGCCGTCATCGACGCCATGCGCGTCGAGCTGGCCAAGACCGGCAAGTAAGCTTTATCAAGACTGGCGGCGTACCAGCCGCGCCAGCCGGGCCATGCCCTCGCTGATCGATTCCATGCTGGTACAGCCGTAGCCAAACCCCAGCCCCGGCCGGCCCAGCCCGGCCATGTAGTACGGGCGCAGAGTATAGATTCCCACTCCTTCCGCCAGCGCGGCGCGGGTCAGCTCTTCCAGGTCCAGCGAAGGCGCGGACAATGCAGCAAAGTACAGCCCCGCACTGCCTTCAATCGGTTTGAGCACGCCGTCGAAATCGCGCTCGATCAGCGCCAGCAGATGCTGGCGGCGCTCGCCGTAAATCTGGCGCATCTTGCGCACATGGCGCGCAAGGTGGCCTTCCATGATGAAGGCCGCCAGCGTGTCCTGCAGCGGCACTGCCGAATGCCAGTCGGAGCACTGCTTGGCCGCGCACAGCGCCGCATGCGCCCATTGCGGCGCCACCACGAAGCCCATGCGCAAGGCCGGGAACAGGCTTTTCGAGAAGGTCCCCAGATAGAACACACACTCGCCCTGGTCCAGCGTCTGCAATGCATCGAGCGGGCGCGGCGAAAATCTGAACTCGCCGTCGTAGTCGTCTTCGAGGATGACGGCATTGCGGCGGCGCGCGAATTCCAGCAGCGCGATACGGCGCCGCATCGACATCGCGCAGCCCAGCGGGAACTGGTGCGACGGCGTGACATACACAATCGTCGCGACCTCCGGCAGCAGCTCGACCATCAAGCCCTCCTCGTCCACCGGCACCGGCACGATGCGCGCGCCGGCCGCGGCGAACACCGCGCGCATCGGCGGA
Source organism: uncultured Oxalobacteraceae bacterium (assembly GCA_946479255.1). The sequence goes on along the minus strand of CAMLFK010000178.1, from coordinate 9,238 downwards.
TAGCCCGGGTCTTCCACCGCCACCACGGTTTTGCCGGGCGTGACCAGGATGCGCGCCAGCAGGTCCAGCGCCTGCTGGGTACCGCCGGTGACGACCAGGTCGGCGGCGCGGCATGCTACCGCGCGCGTGAAGGCCACGTGGCCGGCAATTGCTTCGCGCAGCAGCGGCTGGCCCTGCGCCGTGACGGTGCGGCCCGGTCCGCGTCCCCATGCTCGCATGGAGCGCGCCGCCAGGCGCTGCCAGATATCGAGCCGCAGTTCGCTTTCGTCGGGCGCGCCGAAACGGAAATCGCAGACCGGCGCGACGGGCCTGGCCGGATGCCCTTCCAGCGGCGGCGGCGCGCGCCAGAAGGCGTTGATGCGTTCTTCGCCGGCCGGCGCGCTCTGTTTCAAGCTGCGCGGCTGGAGCGCTGGCAGCGCTTGCGCGACATAGGTGCCGCCACGCGGCTGCGACACCAGGTAGCCCTCCGACAGCAGCAGGTCATACGCTGCCAGCGCCGTGTTGCGCGACACCCCGTACTGCGTGGCCAGTGCGCGCGTCGATGGCATGCGCGCGCCGGCACCAAGGCGGCCATCGAGGATCGCAGTGCGCAGCTGGGCGTGCAGGGTACGCAGCAACGGCGCGCCCTCGGCGCGCGGCAAGGTCATTGGCAGATCGAACGCTGGCTCCATGATATTTCCGGATTGTGGTTCTTTTAGCATACCAAAGACCGGGCTAATCTGGCCAGCTACCAATAAGATTGAAGGACCCCATCATGACCCGCACCGATATCGGCACCCTGCTCGGCCTGGCCGCCATGTGGGGCTCGTCCTATCTCTTCATGCGCCTGGGCGCCGGTGAATTCGGCGCCATCCCGCTGGCCGGCATCCGCGCCGCCGGCGCCGCGCTGGTCCTGCTGCCGCTGCTGTTGCTGTACCAGGGCGCGGCAAAGATGCGCACCCATTGGCGCGGTGTTGCGCTGGTCGGCCTGGCCAACTTCGCGCTGCCGTACGCCCTGTTCGCCTGGGCTGCGCAGCGCATCCCGGCCGGCTCCTCGGCCCTGTTCACCGCGGCCACGCCGCTGTTTGGCGCCGTCATCGGCTGGCTGTGGCTGCGCGACCGCCTGAACGCCACCCGCAGCGCAGGCCTCGCACTCGGCTTTGCCGGCGTGCTCTGGCTGGTATGGGACAAACTCGCCGCCGGCAGCAGCGGCAGCTTCGTCGCCGCGCTAGCCTGCCTGCTGGCCGCCTGCCTGTACGGCTTTTCGGCCAGCTTCACCAAGCGCTATCTGGGCGAGGTGCCGCCGCTGGCCCTGTCGGCGGGCAGCCAGGGGGCCGCCGCCCTGATGCTGGCCCTGCCCACGGCGGCCTTGTGGCCGGCCAGCGCGCCCGGCGCGCACGCCTGGATGGCGGTGGCCATGCTGGCCGTGGCCTGCTCGGCCATCCCCTACGTGCTGTTCTTCCGCCTGATCGGGCGCATCGGCGCCTCACGCACCATTGCCGTCACCTTCATGATCCCCGCCTTCGGCGTGCTGTGGGGCGTGCTGTTCCTGGACGAATTGGTGACCCCGGCCATGGTGGTGGGCTGCGCCGTCATCCTGGCCGGGACCGCCCTTGCCACCGGCGTGCTGAGCCAGGACCACCTGCGCCGGATCGGCGCCCGTTGGCTTACTTTGCGGCGCTCAGCTTGAGCAAATACACATCGTTCTCACGCATCGGCAGGGACATGCTCAGGCGCCCATCGGCACCCACGGTCACGGTTTTGTGCGAGGCCGGTTTGCCGGTGGCGACGGACTTGAGCGCCGTTACCTGGGCACGGGTCAGCTGCTTGGGCGAGCCCATGCCGATGTAGGCAGTGAACGCATCGTTGCGCTTGTAGCCGACCTGCGAGATCGTCACGCTGTAGCTGCCCTTTTTGAGCCCGCCCACGCGCACCTGCACCTCGCCCTTGTTCTTGGGCGGCAGGTCCTTGATGAAGAACTGCTGGTTGTTGGTGTTTTCCGGCAGCGTATGGGTGTAATCCCACAGCAGCAACTGCACATTGCCCTTGTCGTCGGTGGTGGCGAACGACTGCGCATCGCGGTTGCTCAGCTCCGTGGGGCCAAGGCCGTTCAGGAACTGGTAAGCGAAATAGGCCGGCTTCTTGATACCCTGGGTATTCATCAGGCCGAACCCGCCGTGGAAGGCCTCGAAACGCGGACCGGGTTCTTCGAAAATATCGGTGAATACCCAGTACGACATCGACTGCGCGGCATTGCCGACCTGCTTGAGCTTTTGCAGGATGTAGGCGGCCTGGTGATAGCTGTCGTGGGTCGGATCGGCCGGGGTGTACGAGGAACTCCATTCGGTGTAATGCAGCTCCAGGTTGGGCATCGCGGACGCGGCGATTTCCTTGCGGTTCCTGAGCACGTCACCGCTGACAGCCGCTTCATCCTTGATCAGCGCCGTCCCCTTGGTGCCATATTCGTCCAGGAAGCCTTCGCCGACGCCATAGGTGTGCGTGCTGACGAAATCGAGCGCCACTTTATTCTTGACGCAGTAGGCGATCATCTCGGGAATCCAGGCCGCGCCGGCGGTGGCCGGGCCGCCGACCTTGTATTTCGGATTCACTTCCTTGATGGCGCGCGCCGCATGAGCGTACAGCTTGAAGTACCCGTCCTGCCCGCCCGTCCAGAAACCATCCAGGTTAGGCTCGTTCCACACTTCGAAGTACCAGGTGGCCACTTCCGCCGCGCCATAACGTTCGGTCCAGTGCTGCGTCATTACCTTGATCAGCTTTTCCCATTTCTCGTAGCTGCGCGGCGGCGTGACATTGCCTTTCCACCAGAAGATGGTCTTGTCGCCGCTGGCCATCTGCGACGGCATGAAGCCCAGTTCCACGAATGGCTTGACCTTAATGCTGAGCAGGTAATCGAAGAGCGCGTCGATGTACATGAAGCTGTATACGTCATTGCCTTTCTCATCGACCCGGTAAACGCCCATGTCGTCGTTCAGCAGGCCGTGCATGCGGATGTATTTGAAGTCGGCGTCGCGTTTGATTTCCGCGAGCTGCTGCTGCCAGTCGGCGCGCAAGCCCTCATTGGCGCGGCCGGCGCCCACCGCGACCTTGAAGGTCTGGTTGAACTTACCCTGGGTCTTGGTGGCGTCAACTTCTACAACACGGTTCTGTGTCCAGCCAAGCATCGGCAGCGACAGCAGGCTGCAAAGCAGGAATTTGCTGATTGATTTCGTGATCATGCGTCTTTCTCGTCAATAAAACATGGGCGGATGCGCGTCAAAGTTTGCCGGCGCCCTTCAAGATGGCATTCAGGGCGGGCTGGTCGCTAACCGTGAGCGAGCGGCGGTCAATTATAGTCCCAGTATCCCAGAAAAAAGGAGTCAATCCATTCTTTACGATACCGCGGGTCACATATTCTAAATAGTAGGTGCGGGAGGCGAGGTGGCGTGCCAGCGAATCGCCGGTCAGATTATCGCGCCGCATCGCGCCGTATTCGCCGATGATGACCGGAATGCCTTTATCGATGAACTGGGTTTTCATCGTGCTCATTAAATAATCGACCTCGGCTTCGTTCCCATAGGTCGGATTGCGCTCGGTATCGGTGGTGGAAAGATTCGGCTTACCCCAGTAGTAAAACATTTTTCCCCATACTTCATCCTTGTCCAGCAGCGCGAAACTGAACGGCGTATAAAAATGGACCTCGAACATTAATTTATTGCTGACCGTATCCTTGGGCATGACGGTCCATAACTTCGTGCTTTTCTCGAAATCGGTATCCGGCCCTTGCACGACCAATGCACGGTGTGCGTTACGGCCGCCGGTTGCCCGCACCGCATCGACAAAGGTCTGGTGGTAAGACATCAGCACAGCCATTTCCCCCGCGGTTTCCACATCCGGCTCATTACCGCTTGCAAAAATCACGCGCTCGTCGAATTCGCGCAAATGCGTGGCAATTTGTTGCCAGAACGCACGCTGCTTGGCGTTATTGGCTACCTGCTTATCAGCTTTGATATTGTTTTCGAGCCAGCCGCCATCCCAGTGGATATTGACGATGACATAGAGATCGTTATCGACGCAGTACTTGACGACCTGCTTGACGCGGTCCAGCCATGCCGGGTCGATCTTGGCGGTCGTCTGGTTGGCGTACTGGTTCCACGCCACGGGAAGACGAATCGCATCGAAGCCGCTGGCCTTTGCCTTGACGATCAGCTCCTTCGTGATCATCGGGTTGCCCCAGGCCGTTTCGCCACCGATCGCTTCCAGCGTATTGCCGATGTTATAGCCCAGTGTCACCCGTGCGGCGATCTGCGTGGCGGTGCTTGCCATGCCGGATGCGTCAGGGGCGAGCGGGCTCAGGTTATAGTCGGGATAGATCGATGTGACTGGCGCCGGGGCCGGAGCCGGAGCCGGCGCGGGGGGCGGAGCCGGGGTCGGCGCCGGTGCCGGAGCTGGTGCCGGAGCTGGTGCCGGAGCTGGTGCCGGAGTGCTGGTGGAACCGCCGCCGCCGCAGGCAGCGAGCAGTGTCAACAGGCTGAACAATAATGCTGTCGTGCGAACCTTCATCGTAACCTCTGCAAGAACATCCAGCACCGCGCCGGACTTGCAGCACATTGTGAAGCAATCTTGATTGCTACGGTGAAACTCGACACGATATTGCTAGCAAAATGCGAAAGTGCAACAAATCAGGGAATTTCTTTAACGCTCCCAGCAGGCGGTTCTGAAGGCCTTTGGTGTGCAGTTGTACTCTTCCTTGAACAACTTGTTGAAGTAGGACACATTGGCGTAGCCAACCGAATAGGCGATTTCGGCCACACTGGCGGTATTCTTTTCGTCCAGCAGTCGCGCCGCTTCGGTCAGGCGCAGCTTGTTCAGGTAGCCGCTGAAGGTGTAGCCCAGCTCGTTTTTAAGGATCTCGTTGATCTTGTTGCGGTTCACGCCGGTCTGGGTGACCACGCCCTCCACATCCAGCTCGGCGTTCGCATAACTCGACGCAATAAAGCGCAACACTGCGGATTTTTCCTTGTCCTTATGCGGCTCGATCGACAGCTGCTGATAGGCCACCAGCGGCAAGTCACGCTGCAGCTTGTCTTTCACGTCGGCGATGAGCGCGCGCGTGTGCTGCCGGAAGAACCAGATCCCGTAGGCGCTCCAGGCCAGCAATAAGCCGATTCCCAGGCCATACAGGTAACGGTAATCCCGGCCGGTCAGGCTGATATCGCCCAGCTCCGCCATGGACTGGACGTGTATCGGGCTTTGAGACGTAGTGACGAAGGAAATGCGGGCAACCTTGTCGAGCTTATATGCCCGGCGGGCCAGGTCGAGCTTGAACATTTCGAACCACCAGTGCGGCGTTTCGAGCCGGGTCAGGTCGAGTTCGACCCGCCCGCCATTGGCGTCGCAGGAGAAAGCCGACTCGGGCGTCCGATAACTCACCAAATTACCCGGCTGGGATACACCGGCCTCGAAGTTGGCCATGTTGAGCACCAGCGTATTGGCCGGCGAACATTTGACGGTGAATGAAATGGACGAATAGCGCGACAAATCGACCAGCGCGTTCTTTCCTTGCCGGTCGATGAACACCAGCGAGGTCGAGGCAAACGGATAGTCCACGCCTCTTTCGACGGTGAAGTCCAAGCGCAGGCGCGTCTTGCTTTCCAGCACCTTCATGGCGGAATTGCCGCCCTGGCCTACATCGGAGATGGGCTCCACCCTCAAATTTTTTGCGCCCAGCAAGGGGAAGTGCAGATAGCTGGCCTGCCGGCACATGTAGCCGGCAAGGGCACTGACGCCCATCAACACCACAAATCCGATCAGCACCCGCCTGTAAAATTCATTCATTCCAATTTTCGATCAAGTCATATTGCGCGCCTGGTAAATGAAGCGGCTCAGGCGAATACTACCCTGTCCGGCACAATAAATCCCGATTCGCAGGCTCAGGAAGGCGCCGAACACATTATGGTTCAGCCCAGAGACTTCCATCCGCGTGTCGTGCCGTCTCCAGCTGCGCCCCTCATCGAGCGAAAAGCGCCAGGTGATCACATTGTCGTCGTTGGACACGCGCACGCGGACTTTGCGCGCCGTGTTCGGCTGGCGCGCCCACTCGTGCTCTTCGGCGTACTGGAAGATTTTAATGTGTTCGCTGCTGAAGCCCAGGCCCACATAAGCCTTCTGATTGTAAAACAGCAGCAGGCCGCCCTCGCCTGCACCCTGCAGCTCGAAGTGCAGTTCTGCCTCATAGCCACGGTCGCCAACGAGGCAGGTAAGCGGCGTACTGTCGGCCGGCGAGTTGCCCTTCGCATTTAACACCAGGCCGCCGTCGGCGAACTTCACCCGCTTCATTTCATCCGGCGCCGGATCATGGAAGGTCCACTGCACGCCGAAACGGCTCTTGGAAAAATCGTCCGACAGCGGATTGCCGGTGGCGCTGCGCCGGCGCGCTTTTGGAATCGGCAGCGGTTTGCTCAAATCGCCGCCGCGTGCGCGGAACCAGCCGTCGGCGGTCCATTCGATCGGCTCGAGCAGCACTTGCCGTCCCAAAGTCCGGAAGCCGTTTTCGTAGCCGTGGTACACCATCCACCAGCCGCCGTCCGGCGCTTCCACCAGCGTCGCGTGGCCGCGCGACCACCATGGTTCCTCGACGCTCTGCGTGCGCACCAGCGGATTATGCGGGCAGTGCTCCCATGGCCCATGAATCGAGCGCGAACGTGCCGCGATCACCATGTGGCCAGTGACCGGGCCGGCGGTGCCGCCCACGGCGGTGACCAGGTAAAAATACTCGCCGCGCTTGAGCAGCTTCGGCCCTTCGGGTGCGAAGTTTTCGACGACCCAGTCTTCCGGATAGCGCCATGGCTGGTAAGCCTGTTCCAGCTTGCCGTCGGTGGCCAGGCCATCGTCGCGCAAGCGGATTTTACGGATTCCGTTCACGAACAAATAACGTTTGCCATCCTCGCCCACAATATGGCCGGGGTCGATGGCGCCATCGATCTTCAGGTCGACCGGTTCGCTCCAGGGGCCGGCGATATTGTCCGCCCAGATAACGAAGATCGACCAGTTCTGGCCGGTCGGATTGGCGGGGATGTAAATATAGTAGCGGTCGCCATGCTTGCACAGATCCAGTGCCCAGATCACGCCAAGTGGTTTGAACAGCGCGGGGCCGACCGGTTTCCAGTTAACCAGGTCGGTCGAATGCCAGATGACGATCCCCGGATAGGAAAAGAATGACGAAAACGTCATGTAGTAGTTATCGCCATCCTTGAGGATGGTGGGATCGGGGCGGTCACCGGAAATAATCGGATTGCGGAAAGTGCCGTTGCCCAGGTCGGCTTTACGCTGGCCTTCGACGTCATTGCCCCATTTGACAACGGCCGCTGCCGATTTATTGGACGGCGCGGCCACGGCGCTGCCGGCAACCGGCACCGCCAGTGAACCGATAACGGTCTTGAGCGCATTGCGGCGGGTTTGATTTGTCATGTCGCTTTTTTCTCGGTGAACGCTGAACCAGATATTCTGGAATAGTACACGGAGCGCGGCAACACCGAAAATCGGCTTACTGGATTACGAAATTACTCAACACCGCGCTAGTCTTGCAGCGGTAAATGCACCAGCCGCGTCGCATCGAGAATACCGCGTACCAGCGGCGCGTAAAGCGCCGAACCGAGAAAACTGTCGTAGCCGGCAGCTGGCGAGTTCGCTTTCGCCAGCACCAGGCCCCACACGCCGTAGCGTTTGTCGATCCACGGGTAGGCGCCGGCCCAGCCGGGCGAGGAAATCAGCGTCGGCCTGCCGTCGGCGCCCACTTCCTCGCGCCACAGCCCCAGCCCGTACACGTCGCGGCGCTGCACACGCCGCGCCAGCTCCACATATTCGCCGGCCTTGACGGTGGCGCCGCGCACCTGGTCAGCCTGCATGGCCTGGATCGCCGCGCGGCTCAGCACGCGCGTGCCGCGGAAACGCCCATCCTGCGCGATCATCATCAGAAAGCGTGCATAGTCGCCGCTTGTGGTGAACAAGCCGCCGCCAAGCATAGGGCTAAAGCCTGGCGCCTGCGAGACCGGTACGAAGCCGCTGTGCGCCATCGCCAGCGGCTGCGCCAGGCGTTCGAGGAAGATGGTATTGAAATCGCGCCCGTCCGCCAGCTCGGCCATGCGTCCGGCCACCTGCATGGCCAAGCCACCGTATTGAAACTGGGTTCCCGGCTCGCACACCGCGGGCAGTCCGGCGATGTGGCGCACCGACTCCGCCAGTGTTTGAAAACTGTCGCGCACCGCAGCGCCGGACCGGTCGTCCGGGAAGCCCGCGGTATGGGACAGCAGCTGGCGCAGGGTGGCGCGCCCCTTCATGTCGCGAAACTGCGGCAGGAAGCGGCGCACCGGATCGCTCCAGCGCAGCGCGCCGGTATCGACCACCGCGGCGATGACGGCGGCCGCCAGCCATTTGCCGGCCGAGGCCACCTGCACCGCCGTCGTAGGGCCACTAGTCCCGAAGCAGGCTTCATGCAGGATTGTTTCGGCGCGGCCGACGATCAGGCCCATGCCGTCGAAATGGCCGCGCCCTACCCGCTCGGCCAGCAGCGTGTCGAGCGGCGACCAATCGCAGCGCACGGCGCGCGCCAGACCGCTGGAAGGCAATGCCACGCCCGCTCCGCCGAAAGTCATAGAGCGGCCCCTCTTCAACGGAAGTGCGTCGCGGCGGCGAAAGGTCGTGCGGTTTCAGCTTGCATCGGGTGGTCGTCTCCGTCTAAGTGAAAGCGCCGTGAACAATCGTCGCCGTTATCGATAACGTAGCGCGCCAAAACATTGATGTCAACACAATCGGAACGAAAGCCAGGCGACTGGTCACGAATGACGCCGCCTGGCTCGGTCAACAAACCCAGCGCTGGGTCAGCGGCAGAGTGCGCTAATCGGATTTGCACCCTTCGCCGTGAGAACACCCAAGCGGTACGGAACCTTGATGTAGTCTTCCACACGCACTTTAGGGTCATTCCCCTGGAAGAGATATTCGAGCGGCTTGCAAGGATCGATAGTCATCGTTTGATCGAGATTAGTCCGCACTACTTCACCGTGAGAAATGCCTTCCGACCAGATCTTTTCAACATTGTCGGCACCCGCGAAAGTGTTCATTGGCGCGGACGAGAATGGCTCCCATTTTCCGTCCAGGCCATCGCTCTTCCAGATCCGGAAGTAACGTCCTTTTGGCGAAATTGCCTCTACCAGCGTAATGTAGGTATTCGTGTTGGCAATCTTGTAGGTATTGCTCGCCTCGA
>CAMLFK010000177.1 GCA_946479255.1 uncultured Oxalobacteraceae bacterium | reverse complement strand
AGGCGACGGTGGCGTCCGGATTGGCCATCTGCACGCCCATGGCGTACGGCAGGCCGACACCCATGGTGCCCAGGCCGCCCGAATTGACCCAGCGGCGCGGCTTGTCGAACTTGTAGTACTGGGCCGCCCACATCTGGTGCTGGCCCACGTCCGAGGTAATGAAAGCGTCGCCCTTGGTGATGTCCCAGACCTTCTCGACCACCGATTGCGGCTTGATCACGAGATCGGAACCGGCAAACTTCAGGCAGTCGCGGCCGCGCCATTCGTTGATCTGCTTCCACCAGTTCTTCAGCGGCGCGGCGTTCGGCTTGGCGTCCGACGCGTCCAGCTGGGCCAGCATTTCGACCAGCACGTCCTTGACGTTGCCGACGATCGGAATGTCGACCTTGACGCGCTTGGAAATCGACGATGGATCGATGTCCACGTGGATGATCTTGCGCGGGTTGGTGGCGAAGTGCTTGGGGTTGCCGATCACGCGGTCGTCGAAGCGGGCGCCGATGGCGATCAGGACGTCGCAGTTCTGCATCGCCATGTTCGCTTCATAGGTGCCGTGCATGCCGGGCATGCCGACGTAGTTCTCGCTGGAAGCGCGCGAACCACCCAGGCCCATCAGGGTGTTGGTGACCGGGAAGCCCAGCTTGTCGACCAGCTTGTTCAGCTCGGGCGATGCATTGGCAAGGATAACGCCGCCACCGGTATAGATCATCGGACGCTCGGCTTGCAGCAGCAGCTGCATGGCCTTGCGGATCTGGCCGGAGTGACCCTTGTCGATCGGCTTGTACGAGCGCATTTCCACTTCGCGTGGATACTCGAACACCGCCTTGTGCATCGTGATGTCTTTTGGAATATCGACCAGCACCGGGCCTGGACGGCCGGTCTTGGCGATATAGAATGCTTTCTTGATCGTCGCAGCCAGGTCTTTCACGTCTTTGACGAGGAAGTTGTGCTTGACGCAAGGACGGGTAATGCCCACGGTATCGCATTCCTGGAAGGCATCCTGGCCGATCGCGTGGCTAGGCACCTGACCGGAAATGACAACCATCGGAATGGAATCCATGTACGCGGTCGACAGACCGGTCACGGCATTGGTCACGCCGGGACCCGAAGTCACCAGCGCAACACCAACGGTGTTGGACGAACGCGAATAGGCATCGGCTGCATGGACAGCGGCCTGCTCGTGGCGTACCAGAACGTGTTGGAATTTGTCTTGATTAAAGATGGCGTCGTAGATGTACAGTACCGCGCCACCTGGGTAACCGAAAACGTGCTTGACGCCTTCTTCTGCCAGACAACGAACTACTATCTCCGCGCCCGTGATGGGTGCAGCTGATTCGTTACTCATGATACATTCCTTTCAAGACCCATTGGGAGGTGATCGGATGCTCTTTCCTAACGAAATTCGCGAAGCGCGACAGTGCCCTGGCGTCCCTTTTACCTGCGGTCACGTCGATCTTTCACGTACCCATAGATACGTTACGAACCGGCGCTAGGCGCAACTCGTTCAGCGATGGCGTCTGTGGCGGGGAGTGCGAACTTCTCGCGCTTGTGGCACGGGTTGGAGCAAACTGCCTACTAGATGAAAGCGCGTCATGTCGAGCTTGGCTTTGTGTGCCGGTCGCGACACGACCATAAAGCTTCGGGATGGCGAAGCGTACTATACATTACTGCGTTGCACCATTTAGGTCAAGGATTAAATGGTTTTTGATGCAAACCCTTGCATAGTTTGCTAGCATGCGACAGTTTTGCCAGACACCCAGCGGCTCCGTCCGACCTCACCCACTCCACGCATGGCCACAGACAAAGAACTATCCGACTTCCTTGCCAGCGTAGAACGGCGCGCCTTCAAGCAGGCGGTGTACGGCGTGCGCAAGGACGAAGCGGCGCTCGACATCGTGCAGGACGCGATGATCAAGCTGTCCGAAAAGTATGGCGACAAGCCGGCCGCCGAGCTGCCCATGCTGTTCCAGCGCATCCTGCAAAACACCATCCTCGACTACTTCCGCCGCGAAAAGGTGCGCAACACCTGGGTCAGCCTGTTTTCCGGGCTGGGCCGGCGCGAGAGCGATGCGGATGACTTTGATATACTCGAAGCGTACGAGTCGGAAGAAGGCTCGGCGGCGGCTGAATCGAGCGCCGATCAGGTCGAACGCATGCAAACTTTGCAACTGATCGACGCCGAAGTACAAAAACTGCCGACACGTCAACGCGAAGCCTTCTTGATGCGTTACTGGCAGGATATGGATGTGGCTGAAACAGCCGAAGCAATGGGCTGCTCCGAAGGTAGTGTCAAAACCCACTGTTCGCGAGCCACCCACGCCCTCGCTGAAGCACTGAAAGCCAAGGGAATTAAATTATGAACGCCGACGATCTGAACTTCGCGTACAAGGTACGCCACGCGTTGAACGAGCAGCTCGACCATCTGCCGGCCGCGACGACCGAACGGCTGGCGCAGGCGCGCCAGCAGGCGCTGGCCCGCAAAAAACCCGATTCGCCGCTGCGCGTGGCTGGCCGGCAACTGGCCGGCGCCTCCGGCGGCGTGCTCAACTTTTCCTGGCTGGGCCGCATGGGCGTGGCGGTGCCGCTTGTGGCGCTGGTGCTGGGACTGGGCATCGTAATCGAATACAAGGAACAGCAGCGCATGGCGGAAATCGCCGAACTCGACGCTGCCGTGCTGTCCGACGAGCTGCCGCTGACCGCTTACCTGGACGAAGGTTTCAATGCCTACCTGGCACAGCGTGGGCAGCAATAAGATGGGACTGCTCTCCCGTTCCGGCCTGGCGATTATCGCCCTGAGTGCGAGTCTGCTCGCGGCTCACGCACTGGCCCAGGCTCCGGCCGCCACGCCGGCTGCCGCTGCGCCCGCCGCCGCCAAACCCCTGTGGAATGAGCTGACCGCTGCGCAAAAAGCCGCGCTCGAACCGCTCGCGGCCGAGTGGGACAAGCTGGACAGCGCCCGCAAGACCACCTGGCTGGAAATCGGCAACCGCTTCGCCGCCATGAAGCCGGACGAACAGCAGCGCGTGCACGAGCGCATGCGCGAGTGGCTCCAGCTCACGCCCGAGCAGCGCCGCCTGGCGCGCGAGAACTACGCCCAGGCCAAGAAGATCGACAAGTCCCAGAAGTCCGCCAAGTGGGATGAGTACCAGCAGTTGCCTGAAGAAGAAAAGAAGAAGCTGGCCGCCGCCGCAGCCAAGAAGCAGGCCGGCAAGAGCACCGTGACCTGCCCCCCGGGCAGCATCGTCAACACCGCCGCCGCGCAGCCGCCGTGCGTGCCGGCCCCACCGAATTCCAATGTCAAATAGTACGTTCGCCGTTGTCACCCCTCCTCTGAAGCGCCGTCTGATCTGCATCGTCTACGAGGCCTTCCTGCTGGCCGCGGTCGAGATGTTCGCTACCGGGGTATTCCTGCTCCTGACACTCAACCGCAAAGGCCCGCTGTTCGAGCATGGCCTGAAAGCCTGGCTGTTCCTCGTCACGGCGGCCTACTTCATCCATTCCTGGAGCGGCAGCGGCCACACCCTGGCCATGAAGACCTGGCGCATCAAGCTGGTCAAGGTCGGCTTTGCGCACGTGCCCTACGGCACTGCTGCCCTGCGCTATCTGCTCTCATGGGGCTGGTTCCTGCCGGCGCTGGTGGTCTGCTACGCCTTCGGCATCAGCAGCAAGAGCGCGGTCAGCGCCACCATCGCGGTGGGCGTGGTGGCCTGGGGCTTGACGGTGTTCCTCGACAAGGACCGCCAGTTCTTGCATGACAAGTTGGCGGGCACCCGCCTGATTTCGCTGCCCAAGCCGGTCAAGGCCGGCAAGAAACCAGCGGCGGCCGGAGCATGAGCCTGGCATCGGTACGCGCCTTCTTCGCCGAGCGTCGGCTCGACATTCCCATCATTGAGCTCGAAGTCAGTACCGCGACGGTAGCGCTGGCGGCCGAGGCGCATGGCGTCGAGCCTGGCCGCATCGCCAAGACGCTGTCGTTCCGCCTGTCCGACGAACGGGTGATCCTGGTGGTGGCGCGCGGCGATGCGCGGGTGGACAACAAGAGGTTCAAGGATGTGTTTGGTAAAGGCAAGATGCTGGGGCTCGAAGAAGTGGTCGAGCTGACCGGCCACCCGGTCGGCGGCGTGTGCCCGTTCGGACTGGCTCAGCCCTTGCCGGTCTACCTGGACCAATCCTTGCAGGATTTCGACGAAGTGTTGCCGGCTGCCGGAGACGTGCATACCGCAGTGCGGATCTCCCCTGCCCTGCTGGCGCAGATTACCGATGGGCAATGGGTAGCCGTCTGCCAGGACCGCTGACGCAGCACTTCGCGTGCATGCCAAATTAACTGCTAGCAGCCGTTTGATAAAACTCCAGCGGCAAGCCATCCGGATCGGCAAAAAACACAAACGCCTTGCCGGTGTACTCATCAATGCGCACCGGCTCAAGCTGCACGCCCTTGGCCTCCAGCTGCGCCTTGCACGCAGCCACGTCATCGACTTCGAAGGCCAGATGCCGCAAACCCTGCGCCTCCGGATACGACGGCCTTGGCGGCGCACCCGGAAACGAAAACAGCTCGATCTGCCCGCCATCCGGCAAGCCCAGATCAAGCTTGTACGAGCGCCTCGCCTCGCGATAATTCTCCGCCACCACGGTCAATCCCAGCACCTGCGTATAAAAATGCTTGGAGCGCTCGTAGTCCGAGCAGATGATCGCCGCGTGGTGGATGCGTTTCAGCATCGCTTACAGGCGGAAGCCAAGCTTGACGCTGGCGGTCTGGTTGCCACCGGTTCGGTCCAGTTCAGCCACCACGTTGGCGATGCCGAAATTGACGTTCACGCCGGCAAACACCTTGTCGGCGACCGGCGATTCCTTGCGCAAATTGCTCACGTGCGGAGTCACATTGCCCCAGACGCGGCCCACGCCTGCGTACGGGGTCAGCATCAGGAAGCCTTTCGACACGGTCAGCTCCAGGCTGCGGCTGTTCAGGTCGACCTGGTCGACACCGGTCAGGCGGGTCGCGGCGGCGCGGATGGCGACGGCCGGGATGGCGGTGTTGCCGGCGATGAAGGCGTATTTAATCTCGGCACCGATCAGCTTGATGTCCGAATCCGGCGCGGCGGTGATGCTGGCGCCCACGTCTATGTTGAACGGCAAGCCTTTGTGCACGTGCAGGCGCGGCATGTAGAGGGTCGAGTTGTCGGCGCCGGCCTTCTTCCAAATGTCGGCGTGTTCCATCTTGGTACCGCTCATCTCCAGGCCGAGGTCGAAGCCGATCACGCCCAAGGGCTCAGCCGGCGACAGCGACTTGTAGCTGGCCGCGGCGGTGAAGTCCTTCGACAGCTTGGCAAACTCGGCCTGCGTCAGGCTTTGCACGCTGTTCAGGTCGTCGGCGAACGAAGGAGCGGCAGCGGCGGCCAGCATGACAGCGATGAGGTGTTTGATTTTCATGGTTGGACGGTTCCCTTTGTTGGATGTGGCCGCCATTGTAAGCGCTGTCGCCAAAGGCCGTCATCAGCGTATCGATATCGATTCGTAAGCAAATGTTATGGTGCTATCAGAACCGTTCGAATTCGGTCAGATAGCGCCACTGCCCCGTCGGCAGGCTGGCCATCGGCACGCGGCCGATGCGGATGCGTTTCTGGTTCACGATGGTGAGACCGACCGCGCGGCACATGTGCAGGATCTGCCCTGGCCGCACGCCCTTGAGCGCAAAGCGCAGGCGCGTTTCGTTCTGCCAGCTGACCTTCATCGGCGGGATCGGCTTGCCGTTGTAGGTGAGGCCATGGTTGAGCAGCGCCAGTCCGCCATCGGCGATCTTGCCCTTCACCTCAACGATGAATTCCTGCTCGACCCGCTCGGCGTCGTCAACCAGCTTGCGCGCCACGCGGAAATCCTGGGTGTAGACCACCAGGCCGCTGGAGCGGGTCTCCAGAAACGAAGTCAAGGTCAGCTTGGCCAGGTGGCGCTTGAGGAAGCGATGCTTGCCTTGCTGTTCTTCGATCAGCGTGGCAGCTTCGATCAGTTTCAATGCCGGCGGTGCATCCTGGTCGCCGCTGGCGCTGTAGCCGACCGGCTTGTGCAGCAGGATCGTGACCGGGGCGAGCTCGGTCAGCGTGGCATCCGGGTTGAGGACGACGTCCTGCTCGTCCGCCACGCGCGCACCGGCCTCCTCCACCACCGCGCCGTCGACGCTGATCCAGCCGCCGGCGATGTATTGTTCGGCCTCGTTGCGCGAGCACGGGATCATATCGGCGACGCGCTTGGCGAGGCGGATGGTGTTATCGGTCATGTGGGCTGACGCCAGTCCTGAAAGAATGCGGTGAACACGGCGACGACATGTTCGACGTCGGCCGCTGAGATATTGATGTGCGTGACCAGCCGGGTGTGCTGGCCGACGGTGGCGCGGATGCGCTCATTCGCCAGCGCGGTGCGCAGCGCCTCGACGGCTTGCGGCGGCACTTCGACGTAGAAGATATTGGTCTGCGGGATGGCGACCTTCAATTCCGGGATGCGCTTCAAGCCATCGGACAGCGCGGCGGCGTTGGCGTGGTCGTCGGCCAGGCGCTCGACGTGATGTTCGAGCGCGTACAGGCCGGCGGCAGCCAGCAGGCCGGCCTGGCGCATGCCGCCGCCCAGCATCTTGCGCCAGCGCTTGCCCGCTTCCACGAAGGCGCGGCTGCCCAGCATGACCGAGCCGACCGGCGCGCCCAATCCCTTGGACAGGCACACCGAGGCGCTGTCGAAACCGGCCACCGCCTCGCGCAGGCTGATGCCCTGCTTGACGGCGGCATTGAAGATGCGCGCGCCGTCCAGGTGCGTAACCAAGCCGCGTTCGTGCGCCAGGCTGGTGGCTGCGGCCATGTAGCCTGGGCCAAGCACGCGCCCGCCGATGGTGTTCTCCAGCGCCAGCACACGGGTGCGCGGGAAGTGCATATCGTCGGGCTTGATGTAGGCGGCGATATCGTCAAGGGCGATGCTGCCGTCCGGCTGGTTGGCGATCGGCTGCGGCTGGATACTGCCCAGCACCGCGGCGCCGCCGCCTTCGTACTTGTAGGTATGCGCTTCCTGCCCGACCAGGTATTCGTCGCCGCGCGCGCAATGGTTCAGCAGCGCGATCAGGTTGGTCTGGGTGCCGGATGGCGCGAACAGGCCGGCCTGGTAGCCGAACATGGCGGCCGCCGTTTCCTGCAGCTGGTTGACGGTCGGGTCGTCGCCATACACGTCGTCGCCCACAGCGGCGCGCGCCATGGCCTCGCGCATGGCCTCACTCGGCTGCGTGACGGTATCGCTGCGCAGGTCGATCCAGTTACTCATTGTGCCACGGCCTTGGCCTCGGCCTTGGCCAGCTGCTGGGTGTAGAAACGCTCGCCCATTTCTTCCAGGCCCAGGGTATTGAGCACCTCCTGCAGGCGTTCTGTTGGGCGCTTGCGCGGCAGGTTCTTATAGCTGGCGATGATCAATTCGTTTTTCATCGAGTGCTCCCAGCCGACCAGCTCAGTCACGTTGACCTGGTAGCCATGGGCCTCCAACTGCAGGCAGCGCAACACGTTGGTGATCTGGCTGCCGAATTCGCGGGTGTGCAGCGGGTGGCGCCAGATCTCGGTCAGCGCGCTCTTGCCCAGGTCCTTGGCTTTGTTCTTCTTGAGGACGGATGCCACTTCGGCCTGGCAGCACGGCACCAGCACCATGAACTTGGCGCGCTTCTTGAGGGCGAAGTCGATGGCGTCGTCGGTGGCGGTGTTGCAGGCGTGGAGCGCGGTGACGATGTCGATTTGCGCCGGCAGCTTGTCGGATGTGGTCGATTCCGCCACCGACAGGTTCAGGAAGGACATGCCCGGAAAGCCCAGCTTGGCCGCCAGCGCGGTCGACTTCTGCACCAGTTCTTCGCGCGTCTCGATGCCGTAGATGCGCGAGCCGTCGTCCAGGTTCTTGAAGAACAGGTCGTACAGGATGAAGCCAAGGTAGGACTTGCCGGCGCCGTGGTCGACCAGCGAAATGGCGGGATGGTCCTGCTGGATTTCTTTGAGCAGCGGCTCGATGAACTGGACCAGGTGGTAGACCTGCTTGAGTTTGCGGCGGCTGTCCTGATTGAGCTTGCCGTCGCGCGTGAGGATATGCAGTTCCTGCAGCAGCGCGACCGACTGGCCGGGACGGATTTCGGGCGCCAGCGTCATCTCGGCCGGCTTGCTGGTGTCATTGCGCTTCATCGATCCATGCCATCTGTATCGCTTCCAAGACCTTCTCGCCGCCGCGGGTGCGGTCGTCGTCGAAGCCTTCTAATGTGATCACCCAGTTGTGCAGGTCGACAAAACGCACCGCTGCCGGATCGACGTCGGGATACTTGTCGTACAGTGCTTCGGCAATAGCCGTGATGTCGCTCCACTTCATGGGTAGCTCCCCCAATTAATGATTCTTTTCGGCGGCGTGGTTGATGGTGTACTTGGGCAGTTCCACCGTCAGGTCCTCGGTGCCGACGATCGCCTGGCAGGACAGGCGCGAAACCGCTTCCAGGCCCCATGCGCGGTCGAGCAGGTCTTCCTCGTTTTCGCTCGGCTCATTGAGCGAATCGAAACCTTCACGGATCAGCACGTGGCAGGTGGTGCAGGCGCACACGCGGTCGCAGGCGTGTTCGATATCGACGTGGTTTTCGAGCAGCGCGTCGCACACCGACTGGCCGGTCGGCGCTTCGATGACTGCGCCTTCAGGGCAGAACTCAGGGTGAGGCAGGACAACGATTTGGGGCACTTTGTTTACCTTTAATTGTGATCTTAAACTTCGTCGAGCGACTTGCCGGCCAGGGCCGAACGCACGCTCTGGTCCATGCGGCGCGAGGCGAATTCCTCGGTGCCATTGGCCAGCGCTTCAACCGCCGCGTGGATGGCGGCCGCGTCCTGCGAAGTGCTGACAGCACGCACCGTTTCCATCAGCGCGACGATGCTGGTGTGCTCCTCGATGCTCAGCAAAGCGCCGTCGGTATCGATGGCCGCCTGGGTGGCCAGCAGGATGCGCTCGGCCTCGACCTGCTCTTCGCGCAGCGCGCGCTGCACCATGTCGCCCTGCGCCGAGGTAAAGGACTCCTGCAGCATGCGCGCCACTTCATCGTCGGCCAGGCCGTAGGACGGCTTGACGGTGATCGAGGCTTCCACGCCGGAGCGCGTTTCGCGCGCCGACACCGACAGGAGGCCATCGGCATCGACCTGGTAGGTGATGCGGATGCGCGCCGCGCCGGCCACCATCGGCGGAATGCCGCGCAGCTCGAAGCGCGCCAGCGAACGGCAGTCCGACACCAGTTCACGCTCGCCCTGCAGCACGTGCACCGCCAGCGCGGTCTGCCCGTCCTTGAAGGTCGTGAACTCCTGCGCGCGGGCGCATGGAATGGTGGAGTTGCGCGGGATGATCTTTTCGACCAGGCCGCCCATGGTCTCGATGCCGAGCGACAGGGGAATCACGTCCAGCAGCAGCCAATCGTCCCCGCTGGCGCGGTTACCGGCCAGCAGATTGGCCTGGATGGCGGCGCCCAGCGCCACCACTTTGTCCGGATCGATGTTCGCGTGCGGGATGGTCTTGAAGAACTCGGTGACCGAGCGGCGCACGTGCGGCATGCGGGTGGCGCCGCCCACCATCACCACGCCGTCGACATCGTCGACCGACACCGAGGCGTCGCGCATGGCTTTTTTAATCGCCGTGATGGTCTTGTTGACCAGGTGCTTGGTAATGTCGGCGAAGACGTCGGCGCCGACCTTCACGTGCACGATCTCGCCCGAGTTCAGGATGGCGTCGACCACCGTGAACGAGTTGGTGGACAACAGCTCCTTGGCCTGGCGCGCCTTGACCATCAGGGTCGCGGTGTCTTCCTCGGACAGCGGCGCCAGCTTGGCCTGCTCGCAGATCCAGCAGAACAGGCGGTGGTCGAAGTCGTCGCCGCCCAGGGCCGAATCGCCACCGGTGGACAGTACTTCGAACACGCCCTTGGAGAGCTTGAGGATCGAGATGTCGAAGGTGCCGCCGCCCAGGTCGTAGACGGCGTAGATGCCTTCGGAGCCATGATCGAGGCCATAGGCAATCGCCGCGGCGGTCGGCTCGGACAGCAGGCGCAGCACGTTCAGGCCGGCCAGCTGGGCCGCGTCTTTAGTCGCCTGGCGCTGGGCGTCGTCGAAGTAGGCAGGCACGGTGATGACCGCGCCGACCAGCTCGTCGCCGAGCGAATCTTCGGCGCGCTGGCGCAAGGTGGCCAGGATCTGGGCCGAGATTTCGACCGGGCTCTTGACGCCGGCGACGGTCTTGATCTGCACCATGCCGGGCGAATCCTGGAAGGCGTACGGCAGGTTCTCGGCGTAGGCGATGTCTTTCAGGCCGCGACCCATGAAGCGCTTGACCGAGACGATGGTGTTCTTCGGATCGGTGGTCTGGTGTT
>CAMLFK010000176.1 GCA_946479255.1 uncultured Oxalobacteraceae bacterium | reverse complement strand
TCCTTGCTCGCACTGTGGCCCCTGGTTCGCGACCACGTAGGATGTCGCTACGCAGCCAGGCTGCGTCCCAGTATGATCGAGCCCGTCAGAGGCTTGATGCGACACCGCAGGTATAGCGTTGCCCGCGCCGTTTTCAGCACTGTTTCATTGGGTACATCAGCCGAGAACAGTGACCACGACAGCGCGCCGCTGCGGCCCGCTGCGGTGCTCCCACAGGTAGATCCCCTGCCAGGTGCCGAGCATCAGGCAGCCAGAGCCGACCGGCACCATCAAGCCGGTATCGGTCAGCACGCTGCGCGCATGCGCGGCCATATCGTCCGGGCCTTCGTCGTTATGGCGGTAGGCCGGATCCCCGTCCGGAACCAGCCGGGCGATGACGGTCTCAAGGTCGTGCCGCACGTCCGGGTCGGCGTTTTCCGTGATGGTCAGCGAACAGCTGGTGTGCTGGACGAAGACGTGGGCCAGGCCGCACTTGATCCCGGAGTCGGCAACAGCTTCGCTGATCGCGCTCGTGATGTTCTTGGTGCCACGGCCGGCCGTGGAAAAGTGAAGAATGGTTTGATGGGTCATCGCTGTTATCCGCCTGTGAAGAACGGGGATGATTATTTCATCGGCGGCCCAAGCTGTCATGATTCTGTATCGCTTTGTCACCCCAAGGTGAAACATGTCGTTTTTCGTAATTGCTCTTATACAATGGCGAGAAGGAGAGAATCATGGTTCGAGTAATGCTGGTGGAAGACGACGCGCGCCTGGCGCAACTGGTGACGGAATACCTGAGCAGCTACGAATTCACGGTCGAGCTGGTCACGCGCGGGGACGAGGCGCTGGCCGCGTTCAAGCGGGTGCAGCCGGATGTGGTGGTGCTGGACCTGATGCTGCCCGGCCTGGACGGCGTGGTGGTGTGCCGCCAGATCCGCGACGTGGCCGAGGTACCGATCCTGATCCTCACCGCCCGCGAAGATTCTTATGATGAAGTATCGGTGCTGGAACAAGGCGCGGATGATTTTGTCAACAAGCCGGTCCAGCCGCGCGTGCTGCTGGCCCGTTTGCGGGCCCTGATGCGGCGTGCCGGCAGCAAGCCGTCAGCTGGTAACGTGGGCGTGATGGAGTTTGGCGCGCTGACGATTTCGACCAGCGACCGCGCGGTCACCTGGCAGGGCCAGCCTTGCGTGCTGAGCAATACCGAATACAAGCTCTTGATTGTGCTGGCCGAATCGGCGGGCCAGGTGCTGTCGCGCGACGCGATCCTGAAAAAGATGCGCGGCATTGAATTTGACGGGCTCGACCGCAGCATCGACAACTGCATTTCCAAGCTGCGCCGCAAGTTCGATGATACCGATTCGGAGAAGATCAAGACCGTCTGGGGCGAAGGGTATTTGTTTTCGCCCTCCGCATGGGCTTGAGCCTGCTTCACTATTCAATCAGCGGGGCGATGGTAACGGGCATGCCCTGCGTCAGCACCTGCCCCGCTTCGCCGAAGCGGTAATTCACCACCCGGAAGCTGTCGTTGGGATCGTCGGCATACGGCGCGCCATTCACCACAGCCAGCGCCACCACCGAGCCATCGGCACGGCGCAGCCGGACCGCAGGTTCGCCCTGCCTGCTGGAAAACGCAAAACGCGCCCCCACACACTTGCCGCTGGCCGAACGGTCGACGTAGCGCTGGAAGCCCTGCGCCTGTTCGCAGGCGGCGCGCAGTTCGGCGCTGTCGTAGATGCCGTCCGGCCGCGCCACGATGGACACGCGGCGGCGGAAGCTGTACAGGCCGGCCGGGCGGTTGAGCACCAGGGCGGCATTCTCGTCATACGCTGCCTTGAGCAGCGGGAACACCGCGCGGCCGGCGGCGTCGAGCGGCAGGTGCAGTTCGGTGGCCTTGCCCTTCAGGGTCAGCTGCACGCCGTCGAGCGCGTTGACCTTGTCTTTCGGCATGACCTGCACGTGGCTCTGGATAAGGTGCTTGGGCTTGCCGTACTTTTCAAACACCACCATGCTGCGATAGGCGTCGCGGTAACTGACCCAGCCGCCATCTTGCGCCTGGGCCGTGACGGTGCTTGCCGTCAACAGCAGCGCAGAAACAGCGGAAAGGGTGCGCGATATGTTCATGATCAGAACCGGTGGGCCAGGCCCGTGGAAATCGAAAATTGCTTGGCGCGTTCGACCAGCGGGCTGCGGCGGGCGTCGCCTTTCATGCGCGAGGCGCGAACCGAGGTCGTCACCATCCACGAGGGCGACAGCGCCCAGTTCCAGCGCGCCGCGACAAACACATCCTTGACGCCGCCATCGGGCGCGTAGGCCGGCAAGCCGTTGCGCGCCTCGCGTGGGCTGATGCCGAAAAAAGTCTGGTTGTAGGCGCGATTGACGACAGTCACGCCGCCTGACACCGACAGGCGGTGATGCTCGGCCACTTCGATGGCCACGCGCTGCAGCGACGCTTCCCACACCAGGCCATCCCTGCCGGCGCCATACAGCAAGCTGTTGTTGAAGCGTAGGCGCGAATTGAGGTAGTAATTGAGAAAGGCGCCGCCTTGCAGGCGGGTGTCGATCTTATCCATGCTGGCCAGGCGGTTGGGAATGCTCGACAGGGTGCGCGCCGGTACTGGTGCGAGCGACTGCACCTCGGCAGGCACGCCGATCACGCCGCCCGTGCCGGACTGACTGCGGCGCGGCTGGATGGCCAGCAGCGGGCCGTATTCCAGCCCGGGCTGCTGCGACAAGTGCCAGCCGGCGCTCATGCCGGCCAGGAATACGCCATTGCTGAACTGAACTTGCAGCAAGGGCAAGGCACGGGTCCGCTTGTCGTCCGCGCCCTCATAGCGTGGCTGCACACTAGCCCCCAGCCCGATATACATATCGTGGCTGCCGTCCGGCATCAGATTAGCGGCCGGGGTCTGGGCTGCGGCGATGCCGCAGGCGCCAGTGAGGGCAAGGGCAAGTAGCTTTTTCATGTCAATCGCGTTGAGAGTTCGCTGAGCCCGTTATTGTACGGCTTGCCAAGCGACACTCCCATGATCCGCCTACTGCGCCGTTTTGACGACGAATTCCACCGGCTCGGCCGAACGCTCCAGTACCACCAGGTGGGCTGGCGAGACGAAAGCCTGGGTGCAGGCGATGTCAGGGCCGGCCACTTCGCCGCGCTCAAGGCGGGTCACGACCAGCTTGCCTTTGTCCCGGCTGATGTCGGAGATGTGGGTGCGATAGCAGCCGTGCGGTTTCATGCCCATGAAGATGCCGACCACCATATGGGTGGTGAAGTCGATCCTTGGCGTCGCCGCCTCGCTATGGGTCGGCCAGAAGGCCAGCCATTCGTCAAGGTCGCGGATGACCTTGTTCTGATAGGTGCCGACCTTGGAGTAGCTGCTCACGTCGACGTCCTTGTAGGGCGGTTTGGCCGGCAAAAAGTCGATTTTTTCGATCTTGTGGGCGGCACCCAGTCCCAGGTCGGGCTGGTCCAGGTTTTTGACGATGGTCTCGAACATGGCGCGTACCTTGTCGTCGGTGCAGCTGGTGCGCGGGCCGGCGATCGAGTCCGATTGCGAGCACAGCGGCATTCCCGGGGTCTCCCCGTACAGGCGGTAGGCGTAGCCGTTGTCGGGGCAGCGGCCGGAGCGGTTCCAGAACACGTATTTCTGGTCGATCATGACCAGGCGGTTGACCTCGTCGGCGCAGCTCTCACGCTCGGCCAGGTCGATGAAGCTGGATTTGACCACAACGCTGCGGGGCTCGCCGATCGGGGTGTTCAGGAAGGACTGGTCCTGGCCCGGCGAACCATCCCCGCCGCAACCGGCCAATACCAATGCGCCCATCAGGGGGAGTGCCCACATTAAACGTGCCGTTCCGTGCATGATCCATCCTCTAGAAGAAAAAAAGCCCACGACCCTGTCGTGCCGTGGGCAAACG
This sequence comes from uncultured Oxalobacteraceae bacterium, assembly GCA_946479255.1. The sequence continues at coordinate 6,529 of CAMLFK010000176.1, read as the reverse complement.
GAAAACTTCGATGAATGCATCTTACGCAACAGGCCGCCGGCAGTCCCCCCGGGAGTGTCGGCCATTTGTCGCGAATTTGTAATGCACCGCTGGCGACGATGCTCTTATACAATCACGGCACATGAATCGCCTCTTCTTCCGCTTCTTCCTGCTGGTCATGCTGTCGATCACGGTGGCGACTTTCGCCATCTATTTCGCGATCAGCCGCCTGTTCGGCGATCCGCTCGACGAGATCGCGCGGCGCCAGGCCGCGGCGCAGATCTTCCTGCTGGAGCAGTACGTCGACAAGGCGCCGGCCGATGAGTGGCTGGTGCGCCTGAACAAGGTGCGCGAAGTGTCGAAAGTGCGTCTGGACCTGGTGCCGCTGGCGCAGGCCCGGGCCGCCCTGTCCGGGCGCGACCAGGCGGCGCTGGTGCGCGGCGAGGTGGTGCTCGATCCGCGCAACAAGGCATTTTTCCGCCGGGTCGACCTGACTGGCAACAGTTACATCGGCAGCGAGGATGAGGTGATCCATGCGCGCGAGCTGCCGATCGATATCGGCCTGGCCTTGCAGATGGAGGCGGTGCGCTACGTGATCGTGGCGCTGGCCCTGCTGATTCCGATTGCGCTGTGGTCGCGTGCCCATTGGCAGGGCCTGCAGCAATTATCAAGCGTGGCGCGCCAGGTGGGCGAAGGCCAGCTGGCGGCACGGGCGCACCTCAAACCCAGCGCCAGCATCTACCCCCTGGCCGAGCGCATGAACGACATGGCCGAACGCATCGAACGCCTGCTCGATGCGCAAAAGAACCTGATGCATTCGGTGTCGCATGAGTTGCGCACCCCGATCGCCCGGCTGGAATTCGCGCTGGAACTGCTGCGCGCCAAGGCGGCCGACCCGGCCATCGAGGCGCGCATCGCCGCCATGGAGGGCGATGTGGCGGAGCTTAATGCCCTGGTCAGCGAACTGCTGGGCATGATCCGGCTCGACAGCGCCCTGGCGCTCGATACCAGCCAATTCGACCTGGGCGCCGCCCTGCAAGAATGCATGGCCGGCCTGGGCCGGCCAGTGGAGCATCAGCTGGGCGCCGGCCTGGGTACTGTGAGCGGCGACCGGCGCCTGCTGCTGCGCGCTGTCGGCAACCTGCTGCGTAACGCCCTGAAATACGCCGACCATCGAATCGCGGTGAACGCGCGCCGCCTGGCCGATGGCAGTGTGGAAATCAGTGTGGAGGATGATGGCCCGGGCATCCCGGAAGCCGAGCGAGAACGGATTTTCGAACCGTTTTACCGGCTCGACCGCAGCCGCGACCGCGCCAGTGGCGGGTTCGGGCTGGGTCTGTCGATTGTTTTTAAGGCGGTGGCGCTGCACGGCGGCAGCATCAATGTGGGCAGCTCGCCGCTGGGCGGGGCCAGCATGACGATCGTGCTGCCCGCTTCACAAGCTTAGTGCGGCAGCTTGGGCCTTTCGGCCTGCAGGTGGGTCACCCCGTACCACAGGTGTTCCCACCAGTGATCGCGCGAATTGACCAGTGACAGGCAGGCCTTGTCGATCTCGTCTTTAAACACCGGGTCCTGGCATTGCCTGTTCAACAGCGCATAACGCTGGTTTTCAGCGTTGATCAGGGCGATGCTCATCCAGATCAAGGCACCGGCCAGCACCACCACCAGTGCCCAGGCGACGTGGTTCACATAGCTGATCTCGTACAAATCCTCATCGACCGGCATGGACCGGTCGTACATCTTGAGGTGCCTCTTCTCTAAATCGTTCATATTTCGAAATCGTTCATTTCGCTGGTACTGGGGCAGCGCCCTTTTCCTTCTGCACCTTGGCAACCAGGGCATCGAGCGTTTGCATCGTGGCGCCCAGGATGGCGGTGTCGGCGAGGTTCTTGTTGGCTTCGGCAACCGCCGATGGCGACGTCAGGTAACGGCCATCGACGATGATCGACGGAACCGAATTGACCTGGTAGGCAGTCACGAGATTCGGCATGCGCTTCAGTTTAGACAGTATGCCGAAGGAATTCCAGGTTTCCAGGAACTTTGCCTTGTCCAGGCCGTTCTTGCCGACCCAGTCGAGAATCACATCATCCTTGATGAGGCGCTGGCGCTCGACGTGGAATGCACGGAATACCTTCGGCTGGTATTCGTCGGCCTTGCCCATGGCTTCGAGCGTCAGGTACAGATGCGCTTCAGGATCGGCCGGGCCGGTGGAAGGCATGTGCATGCGCCGGAAGTTGATGTTATTGCCCTGCTTTTTGACCCATTCGGCGATCGTTGGTTCCAACCTGTTACAGGCTGGGCAGTGGTACATAAAGAATTCGACCACTTCGATCTTCTTGCCAACCGGCTGGACCGGCTGCGCCACACTCAGCGTCGTATATTCGGCGCCGTTCTGGGGGGCGGCCGGCGAGGCAAGGGCGGTGCCGGCGATCAGGCTGACAGCGGCGAGAGCAAAACGCAGTGAACGCATAGTTATCCTTCTTGAATGAGTTGAGTCAACGACCGGCAGATTACCACTTTTTCCTTAAGCAACACTGAGCCGCCGGGCGCATTATTTAAATCCATGCCACATTAACGCAGGGCTAGGGCCGCCGTTGACGCGCCAGTTCGAGTTTTTCGCACAGCTCGGCCGCGCCTTCGGCCAGGCGCGGCCCCGGCCGCGACAGCCGTTCGGCCTGCACGGTGAACAAGTTGCCACGCTGGCGCGCCAGCAAGCCGGGATAGTCTTGCCACATCGTCACGCCCGGATCGGACGGGTCGTAGCGCTGGCCGGCGAACACCGCTTCCGGATTGTGCGCCAGCACCGCTTCGAGCCCCACCTGCGGCGCCTTGACCGCCGACGCGGCGAACACGTTGACGCCGCCGCACAACGTGATGACGTCGTTGACGATCTGCTTGCCGCCCAGGGTAAACAGCGGTTTGGCCCAGACCTGGTAGAACACCAAGACCCGCGGCCGGGCTGCGTAGCGCGCCTTGAGGGTGGCGATGGCGGCCCGGTAGCGCGTGGCCGCCCTGCCCGCTTCAAGCTGCGTGCCCATCAGCTGGCCCAGCTTGTCGAGGTCGGCCGCGACCTGGTCGAGCTGCTGCGGCTCGCTGTAAAACATGGGAATGCCGAGCTGGCGCAGCTGCTCCAGCTGGCGCGCCGTGTTCCCGCTCTGCCAGACTACCAGCAAGTCCGGCTTCAAGGCGATCACCTGCTCGATATCGATCTGGTTGCTGTCGCCGACCTGCGGCAGCTTGTTGGCTGCCGCCGGAAAATCGCTGTACTTCACTACGCCCACCACGCGCGCGCCGGCGCCGGCCGCAAACAGCAACTCGGTGGCGTGCGGCGACATGGCCACCACCCGCCGCGCCGGCTGGGCCAGGACGACCGTGCGCCCGCTGTCGTCGACCACGCTGACAAGCGCCTGCGACGGCGCAGCGGCCAGCGCCAACGCGAGGGTGAGGACGTGGCGGCGCATGGCTTAAAAGTCGTAGCGCACGGACGCCTTCAGCTGGCGGCCATCGTTCGGGTAGATGCCGCCCTGGCAGGAGAACGTCTGGTTGAAATAGTGTTTGTCGGCCAGGTTCAGGCCCGACACGGCAAACTCCCAGGCGCCCAGCTTGCGCGCATAGCGGGCGTCGACCGTATGGTAGGACGGCACGCGGGCGGCGCAGCTGTTGGTGAAGTCGTTGCCATAACGTTGGGTGGAGACCCGTTCGACGCCCAGATCAAAGCTGTGGCCATTGCTTGGCACCCAGGACAGGCGCGCGCTGAAGCTATTGCGCGGTACCAGCACCATCTCCCGGCCGGCGTTCGGGCCATCGGTGAAGCGCGCCTTGACGTGCTGGTAGTGCGCGCTGGCGCGCCAGTCGGGGCGAATAGCCGCGTCCAGATGGAGCTCGATGCCTTTGCGCTCGGTCGGGTCGAGATTGGTGTTGGCGCCCCAGCCGCCGTTGGCCGTCAGGTCGAAGAAAATCTCGTTGGTGAGCTGGTGGCGGAAGGCGCGCGCCGTGAGCCGGCGGGCACTGTCGCCAAGCGTCACGCCGGCTTCCAGGTCGCGCGAGGTCTGGATTTGCAATACGCCGTTCGACAGGCGATAGCCGTTTTCGTCGGCGTTCGGCACGCGGTAGCTGCGGCCGGCCTTGGCGAACAGCTTGACCAGCGGCGCGGCGTCGATACTGCCTTGCAGTTCCCAGGCATTCTCGGACTGCTCGCTGTGTTCGGGCTTGAGGCCGGCCTGGCTGTCGACGAAGTCCTTGTCGAAGCTCTCCCGCCGTGCGCCCAGCGCCAGGCGGGCGTTATGCGGGGCATTCCACTTGATTTCGTCGCGCAGGTAGACGGCCTTGGACTTCTGGCGCGCATCGGCCAGCGAGTAGGTCGATATGATGTCGCGCTCCCAGCGGGCCAGGTCGATGCCGGCCACCAGCTCGTTCAGCAGGCCGTCGTGCCGGCTCAGGTAGCGCAGGCGGGGCGAGAACTGGGTGCTGCTGCTGTCGTACACCGTGCTGCTATAGCCGAAATCGTAGTAGTCCGACTGCACCCGCTTGGTACGGCGCGACAGTTCGGCGGCCAGATCGAGCCCGCCGATACGGTGTTCGATGAAAGCGCTGCTGCGGTTCGCTTCCAGTGCGGCGTTGTTTTGCGCTGTAAATGTCTGACGCGGATTGGCCTTGAACTGGGCCAGCGACAAGTAGCCAGGCAAGCGCGATTCCGACACCGCGCGTTCAACCCGGGCGCCGATGCGCCCGCCGGCATAGCTCCACTGGCCGCCGAGGTTGGCCGAGTCGAGGTCGTAGGCGTTGTTGTCGCGGTAGTTGTCGGTCTTTTGCTTGTTGACGGCGGCGTCGATGGCGAAGTTGTCCCAGGCGCGGCTGGCGGAGGCACGCAGGTCGCGCTGATCGAACTGGCCCACTTCGGCACTGAGGCTGCCGCGCGCGGCGTTCTTGGCGGCGCGCTTGGTGACGATCTGGATCACGCCGCCGGTCGCGCCTTCGCCGAACAGCACGCTGGCACCGCCGCGTGTGATGGTGATGTGCTCGATGATGTCGACCGGGATGGTCGACAGGACGGTGGCGCCAAGATCGTTTTCGGACATGCGCACGCCGTCGACCATGATCACGATGTTTTGGCCACTATTGGTGCCGAAGCCGCGCAGGTCGAGTGCGAAATCGGGCGAGGCGTCCAGGCTCTGGCGGCCGTACACGCCGCCCAGCTTGCGGATGGCCTGGTTGACGTCGTTGACGCCGGCGCGGCGGATCTCGTCGGCACTAATGACGGTGGCGCCGATCGGCTGCATGGCCGGGTCGCTGTCGAAGCGCGAGCCGGTGACGACGACTTCGGGCATGGTCTGGGCGGCCTGGGCGTAGCCGCAGAAGGAGATGGCGCAGGCCAGTGCAAGCGGGCTCAAGGCCGGTGCGCGGCGCGGTACTGCTGGTGAGTTCATGTTTTCTTTTTTCGCGTGAATGTACCGGCCCTGCGTCCCCGCAGGTTCCGGTTCAACGGAAAGCACGCCGTGAGCGGCATTTCCACCTGCTTTGGCCGGTATCCGGGCTGACAAGCAAAACCGGCCCACCTTCCTATGCATTCTGCACAGTGGTATCTGGGACGGCCTGCCGCACAATAAGGCGGCGCTTGATTACCGTTGCGGGGGCAGCACACTGACGTGTTTCCCGTTTAACACTACCTGCGCATCTGCGCGGGCTTCTTGCGCGACTGCGCAAAAGGGCACCAAAAGCGGGGACATTATAAACCGACATGCATGGCCGCGTTCGCAAAGCCGTGGCGCCATCGAGCTGTTGTCGATATAGTACGAGCTGCCGCGCCGCGGCCTTCTTCTCCCGGGAGTTTGTGCATGCCAGTGGGTTTCAGCCGACATAAAACAATCATGGGCATCACCATCGCCGCCCTGCTGCTGGCCGGCGCGCGCCTGCTGGCGCAATCCACAGGCTTTCTCGAAAACGACGTGCGGGTCTATCCGATCCCGGCGCCCAAGTTCGACAGCGGCATCCCGTTCGCGCACGCGGCGGCGGTGACGGTGCCGAGCGCGCCCAACGCCTGGGGCGGGCCGCGTACCGGCAGCGAAGCCACGCTGTCGGACCGGGTCGCGAATTACCAGATCGAGGCCACGCTCGACCCGCTGCGCCACACCGTCACGGGCAAGCAGAAGCTCACCTGGCGCAACCGCTCGCAGGAGCAGGTGCGCCAGGTCTACCTGCACCTGTACATGAACGCCTTCGAGAGCGGCGCCAGCACCTTTTATACGGAAGAGCGGCGCGCCGGCCACGCCTTGCCGGTCGATGGCGCCAAGCCGGGCGAGCAATGGGGCCACATCGCCATGTCGCGCGTGATGCAGGGCGGCGCCAAGGTCAACTGGGCCTTCGTGCAGCCGGACGGCGGGCCGGAAACCGACCACACCGTGGTGCGCCTGGACCTGCCGGCCGCGGTGGAAGCCGGTGCCAGCACCAGCATCGACATCGACTTCATCACCCAGCTGCCGCGCCTGTACGCGCGCACCGGCCATGCCGACAGCTTCCACCTGGTGGCGCAGTGGTTCCCCAAGATCGGCGT
>CAMLFK010000175.1 GCA_946479255.1 uncultured Oxalobacteraceae bacterium | reverse complement strand
GATCAGGATGCTGCCGCTGCGTTCGGCAATATCGACGATCTCGTGCAGCGGGGCGATGCTGCCGTTCGTGCTGTAGAGCGCGTCGACGACGATCACGCCAGCGCCGTGGCGCGCCACTTGGCGGCGCAGGTGGTCGGCATCGTTGTGCAGGAAAGCGATGCCGTTGGCCTGGGCCGACTGCACGCCCTCCCACAGCGAAGCGTGGGCCAGCATGTCCAGGTAGACCGGCACGCCGGGTTCGGCGATGGTCTGCAGCAGCCCGACGTTGGCGGCCCAGCCGGACTGCGCCAGCACGCCGTCCTCCGCACCCATGTAGGCGGCCAGCCTGGCTTCGAGCCGGTGCTGGCTGCTGCCCTCTTGCAGGAACACGGAGGACATCAGCATGCCGGCCGGACTGTCGCCAAGACAACGTGCCTGTGCATTAAGCAGTTCCCGCTGGCCCGAAATGCATAGATAATCGTTACCAGCCAACATTAATGCGTCTTTGGCAGCAGGGGCCCACACATGAAGATGCTCACCGCCCAACAATTTTTCCACACGAGTAATGTAATGCTCGTCCATACGACGGGTAAGGAAGGACGGCATGATTTGTTCAGCAGATTGACGAGTAGGGTTTTGATTTAATGCAGAAAACATGATTTCTCCTGGTAAAAAAATCTTTATTTTCTGCCGGCATTTCTTGTCAATGCGCTAACATGAGTTATGTTTGATCTAGATCAAGTTGATGTATGTCAATAAGTTACAAAATGAAAATTCGTTTCGTTTCGGATATAACAAGTGCCTCAGCCTGGAGACGGTCCCCTCTGGCCCGCACCAGAATAGTCAAGCTCATGGGCAAAGCTGCAAGCCATCTCCACGCATTCGCCCAGCCCCTGCGTCAAGCCATGCTGAACTGGCTGCTGCGTCACGAACGCCGGCACGACCACGCCACCTGGCGCTTCATCCTGCTCGCATGGGTCGGCTGCCTCGGCATGCCCGCTTACTATTTTGTCTGGACCTACTGGTTTCCCCAGGAATTCGAACATCTCGGCCTGCGCCTCTTGGGCGTGGCCATGTGCCTGCCGGCGCTGTGGGCGCACCGCTTCATGAGTCCGCGCACGCGCGCGGTCTACCTGTTCTCGGCCGTGAGCTACGTGCTGCCCTTTTTCTTCACCTTCATGTACCTGATGAACCACGGCGCGCCGGTGTGGGCGCAGTCGCTGCTGATCGGCTTGACGGTGCTGTTCCACTTCCCGCTGCTGTGGGCGCTCGGCTCCTTCTTCGCCGGCGCCACCCTGGCCTGCGGCCTGTTCGCCCTGGTCGACGATCCGGTATTCCTGATCAGTACCAAGGTGCTGGAACAGCTGCCGCTGTATTTCTTCACGATCATCGTGGTGTCCGCCGTCAAGGTCGGGCGGCGCGTGCTGGCCCAGGAAAAGCTGGCCGGCATGGCCCAGGGCCTGGCCACGGTGTCGCATGAGCTGCGCACTCCCCTCTTGAGCGTGGACGCAAGCGTGCGCGGCCTCACCCGCCGGCTTGCACGCGCCGACCAGGCTAGCGAAGCCGAGCGCACCGCCATGAGCGAAGCCATGGGCCGCATCCAGTACGAAGTGCGCCATATGAACCATATGATCGACCTGTTCCTGCTGTCGGCCACGGCGGTCAGCGCCAAGCTCGAGGCCACCGAACTGGTATCCATGGAGCACGCGGTCGAAGGGGTGATCCTGCGCTACCCATTCGCCTCGCAAGCCCAGCGCGACTCGGTCAAGGTGGATGTGCGCGGCGACTTCCGGTTCGCCGGGCAATACGAACTGTCCGTGGTGGTGCTGCTGAACCTGCTGCGCAACGCCCTGAAAGCCGTGCACCGGGCCGGCAAAGGCCGCATCCGGATCGTGGTGGACGGGCGCCGTGCCACCCCGCGCCTGCTATTTATCGACACCGGCTGCGGCATCGCCCCAGAGCAACTGTCACGGATCTTCAAGCGTTTCTATTCCTACCCCACCAGTTCCGGCGCAGGCATCGGCCTGGCGCTGTGCAAGGAGATTGTCGAAGCGTGGCAAGGCAGCATCCGCTGCGTCTCGCGCGAGCAGGCATATACCGTCTTCATCCTCGAATTTCCACTCCTTTCGCCAACCCAAGCACGCTGGACCCATCAGACGTCAATTGCCGAGCAACCGCCATGCAACTACCCATCTACCATCATCCCAGCCTGACCGTGCTGGTCGACGACAGCGACAGTTTCCTGCGCAGCTTGTCGTTCCAGCTCGACCCTTCGCTGGCCAGCAAGAGCTTTCACGACACCCGCAGCGCGCTCGACTTCCTGGCGGCGCAGTCGGGCACGCGCGGCGCCGGACTGTGCGCCAGCTTCGACACCTATCCTGCCGCGCAGGAACAGTGCAATGTGGCTTTCGACGTCGACCAGATCCACCGCATCAGCTTCCAGCGCCAGCGCTTCATGACGCCCTCGGTGCTGGTGGTGGATTACTCGATGCCGCAAATGAATGGTGTGGAATTGTGCGAGGCGATCCGTCATTTGCCGTGCAAGAAGATCCTGTTCACCGGCGTGGCCGACGAAAAGGTGGCGGTCAATGCCTTCAACCGCGGCCTGATCGACCGCTATATCAAGAAAAGCGACGATGACGCCCTCGACAAGCTTGAGAGTGAAATCGTTGCCTTGCAACAGGAATACTTTGCCGCCCGCTCGGCGCCGCTGCGTGACCTGCTGGCCCTGCACAATTACGGTTTCGTCAGCGATCCGACCTTTTGCGCCCTGGTCAAGGACATCGTCGCGCGCGAGGGCATCGTCGAACACTATGTGTTCCCTAACCCGGCCGGGATCCTGATGTTCGACAGGCAGGGCCAGGCGCAGCTGATGGTGGTGGAAACCGAGGCGAGCATGAACGCCCATTACGAAATGGCGAGCGACAACGACGCGCCCGACTCGCTGCTGCAAGCGCTGCGCGACCGCTGCATCATTCCCTACTTCCGCGAAGGCGACGGCATGTACTCGCAGGAATTCTCGCGTGGCTGGCACAAGTACACGGAGCCGGCGCGACTGTGCAAGGGAGCGCAGAATTATTACTGGGCGCTGTTTCAGCTGGAAGCTGGCGAGCTTGGCGGGCCGACCCATCCGTTTGCCGATTTCCTGCGCGAACGCGAGGTGGCTTGATGGATGAACCGCTCACTGTAAGAGTGCTGGGCGCGCACGAGTGGCGCAGCTACCGCGACGTGCGGCTGCGCTCGCTTGCGGATGCGCCCGAGGCGTTTTGCCAGACCCTGGCCGACGCCCAGGCTTTGCATCCGGAGGTGTGGGCGTCGCGCCTGACGGCGGCGGCGGTGTCGGGCCGCGACCATCCGCTGGTGGCCGAGCTGGCGGGTGCGCCGGTGGGCCTGCTGTACGCCAAGGTGGATGGCGACGATGAGTCGGTCGTCAATCTGTTCCAGGTGTGGGTGGCGCCCGAAGCGCGTGGGCGCGGCGTGGCCGCCTCGCTGTTGCGCGAAGCGCTGCGCTGGGCACGCGCGCGCAAGGCGCGCGCCGTTCACCTGAGTGTGACCTGCGGCGATACGCCGGCGGCGCGCTTGTATCTGCGCGAGGGCTTCGAGAATGCCGGCGCGCCCGAACCGCGCCAGGGTACGGCGCTGATGGAACAGGCAATGCGGCTGGCGCTCGAATAGCCGAGCAGGCAAGCTTACTTAATTTCTTTGGATTGAGCAATGATCGATATTCGTTTGGCGGTTTGTACATTATTCCTGGCCATCGCGGCGGTGATGAACTGTAGTACAGCATATGCTCGGCCGGATCAGACGCTGCGCACGGTCAGTATCGAACGCATCAAGATTCACGGCATCTCGCTTGAGGGCAATCTTGAGGGCAATGACGCAAGACGTGAGGTTTGGGTGGTCTTGCCGCCGAGTTACGGCAAGGAAGCTGGCCGACGTTATCCAGTGGTGTATGCCTTGCACGGGTATAACGCGACACCGGAAATATGGTTCGCCCTCGACAAGCTGCAAGCGGGCATCGAAAGCGCCTTTCGCACCGGCGCCCGCGAAATGATCCTGGTCTTCCCGGATGCCCTTACCGAGCACGGCGGCAGCATGTACTCCACTTCGGTAACGACGGGAGATTGGGAAAGCTTTGTCACCCGTGACCTGGTAAGCCATATCGACCGCCACTATCGCACGATTCCCCACCGCGACAGCCGGGGGCTGATGGGCCATTCCTTGGGGGGCTATGGCGCCATTCGCTTAGGCATGAAGTATCCCGAGGTTTTTTCAAGCGTGTATGCGATGAGTGCCTGCTGCCTTGCAGCACGAGAAATCAGCACCCAGCTTGCCAAGGAAGTAGCAGCGGTAAAAACGAAGGCACAGGTGCAGGCTCAGTACCTGGTCCGCACGACCTTGGCAGCTGCCTCGGCATGGTCGCCCAATCCGAATAAGCCGCCGTTCTTTGTCGACGTTCCGTTTGAAAATGGGGCAATTGAGCAGCGTGTACTCGCCGAGTGGGCTGCCAATGCGCCTCTGGCCATGGTTCCCCAGTATGTTTACCACCTTCGCCGCTACCAGGCCCTGGCATTCGATGTGGGCAATCTGGACGGCCTGCTGGCGGAGAATACGGCTTTGCATGATGTGCTGAATCGTTTCGCGATCCCTCATGTGTTCGAGGTATACGAAGGCGACCATGGCAGCGGCGTGAGTTCCCGCTTCGAGCAAAAAGTACTGCCCTATTTTTCCAGGAACTTGAAGTTCTGACGAAAACGCCTGGGCCGAGACTGCAGACGCTCAAGCCTCCCGCAAAGTCTGCAGCGGCGGCTGCCGCAATACATTGCGCAGCCCCCAAGCCCCGCCGGCAATCGCGCACAGCGCACCGACCCCAATGCCCGCGAGCCACACCATCGGGCTGAAGCTCCAGGCGAACTTGAACTGGTAAGTGGCCAGCGCCCAGCCGAGCGCTGCCGCGCCGGTGGCCGCCAGCAATCCCGACAAGCCCCCTACCAGCAAGAACTCGATCCATTGCGCCTGCGACAGTTGCTTGCGGGTCGCGCCGAGCGCGCGCAGCAGGCCGCCTTCCCGGGTGCGCTCATCTTGCGAGCCCATCAATGCTGCGTACAGCACCAGCACGCCCGACGCCAGGGTGAACACGAACAGGAATTCCACCGCCGTCACGACCTGGTCGAGCACATCCTGCACCTGGCGAATGATGCCGCTGACGTCGAACACCGACAGGTTGGGAAACTCGCGCACCAGCGAATTGGCCAGGGTACTGGCCTTGGGCGGCAGGTGGAAGGCCGTCATGAAGGTCTGCGGTGCGGACGCCATCGCGGCCGGGTTGATGATCACGAAGAAGTTGGCGCGCATCGAGCCCCACTCCAGCTTGCGCAGGCTGGTAATTTTCGCTTCGACCGGAATGCCGCCCATATCGAAACGCATGCTGTCGCCCAGCTTCAGCCCCAGGGTCTTGGCCAGGCCCTGCTCGACCGAGGCTTCGGCCACGCCGGGCGCGTCGACATACCAGCGGCCCGCCACGATCTCGTTCGATGCCGGCAAGTCCTTGGTGGTGGACAGGTTGAACTCGCGTTCCGACAGGCGCCTTGCATCGTCGGTGGCATAGGTGTCGCGGGTGACGATCTTGCCGTTGATAGCGATCAGCCGGCCGCGGATCATCGGGAACAGATTGAGTTCCGGCACCTGGGCGGCGCGGATGCGCTGTTCCACCAAGTCCTTTTGTTCCGCCTGGATGTTGATCACGAAGCGGTTGGGCGCGTCCGGCGGCGTGGCGGTGCGCCATGCCGCCATGAGGTCGCTGCGCACCACGGTCAGGAGCAGCAGCGCCATCAGGCCAAGCGACAGGGCGACCACCTGCACCACCGTGGCAGCGGGACGGCGCTGAAGCGAAGTGACGGCGAAACGCCAGGCCTGGTTGGAAACGGCCGGACGCAGGCTTTTCAGCACGCGCAAGCCCAGCCAGGCGACCAGGCCGAACAGCACGAAGGCGCCGAGAAAGCCGCCGCCGGTCATGCCGGCCAGCTTGGCGTCGCCGGCTTGCCACAGCAACAAGGCGGCGAAGGCGGCAATGCCGAGCCCGTACGTAGCCAGCGCCATCGGCTGGGGCGCGGCTTGCTCGCGGCGGATCACGCGGTTGTGCGGAACATTGCGCAGCTGCAGCACCGGCGGCAAGGCAAAGCCCAGCAGTAACAGCATGCCGGTGGCCAATCCCTGGGCGGCCGGCAGGAAGGATACGGGCGGCAAATCGGTCGTGATCAGGCTGCCGATGAGTTCCAGCAGCACATAATGGGCGCCGAAACCGGCCAGCACACCGATGGCGCTGCCGGCCAGGCCGGCCAGCAGGAATTCGATCAGGTACAGCGCGGTCACCTGGTTTTGAGTCAATCCCAGGCAGCGCAGCATGGCGCAGGCGTCCAGATGGCGCAGCATGAAGCGGCGCGCGGCCATGGCGACCGCGACCGCGGCGAGCATGGCGGACAGCAAGCCCACCAGAGAGAGGAAACGGTCGGCGCGGTCGATGGTCGAGCGCATCTCAGGGCGGCCATTTTCCAGGGTCTCGATGCGCACGCCCTTGGTATTGGCCGCCTTGATCTGGCCGAGCAGCCATTCCCGGTAGGCGGCCACTTCGGCGCCGGGATTGTTGCCCGGCGCGGCTACCTGCAGGCGGTAGGTGACACGCGCGCCGAAGCCGGTCAGCCCGGTCGATTCCAGGTCGGCCAGCGGCAGCATCACGCGCGGGGCGAAGTTGGCGAAGGAGGCGCCGCGGTCTGGCTCGGAGGCAATCAGCTGGGCCACGCGGAATTGCCGGTCGCCCATGCGGATGGTGCCGCCCACCGTGGTTTTGAGTGCGGTGAGGATATTCGCATCGACCCACACCGTGCCCGGCGCGGGTGTGGCGTCGGTCTTGCTGCCGATCGCTGCGGCGGCGTCATCCACGCTGGTGGTGATTTTCAGCTGGCCGCGCAGCGGATAGGTGGGCGAGACGGCCTTGGCCGAGGCGAGCTGGGCCAGCGAGGCGTCGCCCTCCCCCGCTTGCGCCATGCTCTGGAAGGTGACGGTGTCGGCCAGCACCAAGCCGCGCCGCTGGGCTTCGGTGCGCCAGGCCGGGTCGATCGGCTGGTCGGCGCCCACCAGCAAGTCGGCACCCAGCAGCTGGTGGGCGTCGCGCTCGAGGGCGCTGCGCATGCGGTCGATGAAGAAACCGACCGAAGTCAGCGCGGCGACCGCCACCACCAGGGCCAGCAGCAGGAAGCGCAACTCGCCGGCGCGCCAGTCGCGCGCGCTCATGCGCAGGGATTGGATCAGCATGGCTGGTTTAGTACTCTCTTTTAGCGCGGCAGACTGGCGAAGTATTGTTCGACTTCATCCAGATAGGCCAGGCGGGTGTCCAGTTCGAGGAAGGATGCCTTGAAGCTGTTGCGGGCCAGCTGCTTGGCGTGCTGCACGGTCAGCGGCAGCGCGTCGAACACGGCTTCGTAATTGGCGTTGACATAGCCGCCGAAGTAGGCCGGATCGTCGGAATTGACGGTGACGACCACGCCTTCGTCAAGCAGGGTCAGGAGGTTGTGCTGGCCCATCTCGTCGAACACCCGCAGCTTGATGTTGGACAGCGGGCAGACGGTCAGGGCGATGCCCTCGCGCGCCAGTCTGTGCGTCAACGCAATGTCTTCCAGGCAGCGCACGCCGTGGTCGATGCGCTCGACCTTCAGCACATCGAGCGCCGTTTCGATATACGCCGGCGGGCCTTCTTCGCCGGCATGGGCGACCAGGTGCAGGCCGAGCTGGTGGCAGCGCTCGTACACGCGGGTAAATTTTTCGGGCGGGTGGCCGCGTTCGGACGAATCCAGGCCCACGCCGATGAACTTGTCGCGGTACGGCAGCGACTGCTCGAGGGTGGCCAGGGCATCGTTTTCGGACAGGTGGCGCAGGAAACACATGATCAGGCTGGCGCTGACCGGGCTGTCCTGGCAGGCGCGCCAGATGCCGTTGATCACATCGGCGAAGGGCACGCCGCGCGCGGTATGGGTTTGCGGGTCGAAGAAGATTTCGGCATGGCGCACCTGGTCGGCGGCGGCGCGGCGCAGGTAGGCGGCCGTCATGTCGTAGAAATCTTGCTCGGTGAGCAGCACGCTGGCACCGGCGTAGTAAATGTCGAGAAACGACTGCAAGTCGCTGAATGCGTATGCTTGGCGCAGCGCATCGACCGAGGGATAGGCCAAAGAAACGCCGTTTCTTTGCGCAAGATCAAATATCAGCTCGGGTTCGAGCGAACCTTCGATGTGGATGTGTAATTCTGCTTTCGGCATCTGGCGCAAGGTGTCGCGCATCCGGTCGTTCAGCATCGTTTGGCTCCGTTGGGAAGTGGTTGCATGGGCGTGGCTAGTGCAGAGTTCGGCAAAGTGCGGCGAAGTTCGAGGCGGCCCGATATGGCAGTGTAGCGCATGTGCGCAAAGCCATTACTTCACCCTGGATTTTGTGTGACACGGAGCGATTTGCGTGCGACATCGGGCGCAGAGTTCGTGCACTATCGAAGGGCCTTCTGGTGACACGGCGCATTTCTTTCGACTGCTTAAGAATGCGCTGTGCTGCAACCATGCAAAAGCGTCATTAAAAAGCTAAAAAAGCGACACTTCAAACCCCTGCTTTAGGACAGTTTTTTCTTTGAAATCAATGACTTGAATCCGTTACACTCGCTCACACTACATTACTTTGACTTCCGGAACTATTAGGCACATAATAAATTTCATAGGCGTAAGAAGACGTTGTCCCCACGCGCAAATCCCCGGTTTGCACCGGTAAGAAAAATATACATCGATACGTGTTTTTTGTTTCAGAAAAGCCTGGAACAAACAACCTCCGTAATGATAAAAACGGAGTACGCATAGACAAAGGCCTGGCTGGAACGCCAATGCTTCGACTGCCAGTGATAGTGATGTAGTGACAGCACATTAAAGGACATGTATATGACCATTTTTGACAACTACGCAGCCCGTTACGAGCGTACCCGCGAAGAGGAATACTCCCTCTCTGAATATCTGGCACTGTGCAAGAAGGACAAGCTTACCTATGCCAGTGCCCCGGAACGCATGCTGGCGGCAATCGGCGAGCCCACGCTGGTCGATACGCGTAACGACACGCGGCTATCGCGCATCTTCGCCAACAAGGTCATTAAGATTTACCCTGCCTTCAAGGACTTCTACGGCACCGAGGAAGTCATCGAGCAGGTGGTTTCTTACTTCCGCCACGCGGCGCAAGGACTCGAAGAGCGCAAGCAGATCCTGTATCTGCTCGGCCCGGTTGGCGGCGGCAAATCGTCGATCGCCGAAAAACTCAAATCCCTGATGGAGCAAGTCCCCTTCTATTGCCTGAAGGGCTCGCCCGTCAATGAATCGCCGCTCGGCCTCTTTAACGAGGAAGAAGACGGCACCATCCTCGAAGAAGACTACGGCATCCCGCGCCGCTACCTGCGCACCATCCCGAGTCCGTGGGCCGTCAAGCGCCTGCACGAGTTCAATGGCGACATCAATAAGTTCCGCGTGGTCAAGCGCTACCCCTCGGTGCTCAAGCAGATCGCCATTTCCAAGACCGAGCCGGGCGACGAAAACAACCAGGATATCTCTTCCCTGGTCGGCAAGGTCGACATCCGCAAGCTCGAAGACTACGCCCAGGACGATCCGGACGCCTACAGCTACTCGGGCGGCCTGTGCCTCGGCAACCAGGGCCTGATGGAATTCGTCGAGATGTTCAAGGCGCCCATCAAGGTGCTGCACCCGCTGCTGACCGCCACCCAGGAAGGCAACTACAAGGGCACCGAAGGCTTCGGCGCGATTCCCTTCGACGGCATCGTGCTGGCCCACTCGAACGAGTCGGAATGGAAGACCTTCCGCAACAACCGCAACAACGAGGCCTTCCTTGACCGTATCTATATAGTCAAAGTGCCTTACTGCCTGCGCGTGTCGGACGAAATCAAGATTTACGAAAAGCTGATCCGCAATTCATCGCTGGAGAAAGCCCCGTGCGCGCCCGGCACCATGAAGATGATGGCGCAGTTCGCGATCCTGTCGCGCCTGAAGGATCCGGAAAACTCCAGCATCTTCTCCAAAATGCTGGTCTACGATGGCGAAAACCTCAAGGACACCGATCCCAAGGCCAAGTCGATGCACGAGTATGTCGACTACGCCGGCGTGGACGAGGGCATGAACGGCCTGTCGACCCGCTTCGCCTTCAAGATCCTGTCCAAGGTCTTCAACTTCGATAACACCGAAGTGGCGGCCAATCCGGTGCACCTCTTATATGTGCTGGAGCAGCAGATCGAGCGCGAGCAGTTCGCCCCCGAGCAGGAGCAGCGCTACTTCTCCTATATTAAGGAGCACCTGGCGCAGCGCTATGTCGACTTCATCGGCAAGGAGATCCAGACCGCCTACCTGGAAAGCTATTCCGAATATGGCCAGAACATCTTCGACCGTTATGTGACCTTCGCCGACTTCTGGATCCAGG
>CAMLFK010000174.1 GCA_946479255.1 uncultured Oxalobacteraceae bacterium | reverse complement strand
GAATGCCGGCTCGTTCGGGCCGAACAAGATGGACAAGACCTTCGGGCCGACCGTCGTGTTCGAGAAAGCGCCGGCCAAGGCTAACGCTTCGCCGTTTGCTGGGTTCCAGTTCTTTGGGGAGGTGCTGATCGATCCGGTGTCGAAAGCGCTGACCGCGGAGTTGTTCAATCTGGATGGAGTGTCGCAGTTTTCGAAGACCTTGCCTGCGCAAGGATGACGGATCCGCCAACGCGACCTTGAACGCATCGAGTGCCGCAGTGACGTCACCACCTTGCGCCGTCATCAGCGCGGGGTCGGCGGAACCTGGGGCGGAGGCGTCACCTCGGGCTGTGGTTGGCTGGTGCCGCTGGCGTCGTCCTGCGCCTGCTGCTCTTCGGCGTCTTTCTCCTTCTCCTTCTCCTTCTCCTTCTCTTTTTCTTTCTCTTTCTCTATCTCTTTCTCCTTCTCGTCCTCGGGCGGCGCTTCCATCGGCTGGCCCTCGTCCGGCCTGGCTTGCTCGACCGGCGCTTCCTGGACTGGCGCCGGTTGAGGCGGCGGCGCGATCGGCTGGTTGCCGACGGGCGCCTGGCCCAGGGGCGGCCTGCCCTCGTTCGGGAGTGCACCCGGCCGGAACATCGACCTCGGCATGGCGCCGCCCCCCGGCATCTGGTGGATCTGCTGGCTCGGATTGACGATATCGCCGCCAGCCCTTAAAAATTTCCAATCAGAAATACGCTCGCGATTCTCCATGTTGACGAAGCGGCTGTCGAAATTGGCGATCTTGAGCGGACGCCGGGTCGACAGGCTGTATATGCCGATCACGCCGACCTTGTCCCCGAAATACATGACGCCCCACTCGGTCTTGCCGGTCAAGGGGTCGACGAAGATCTTGCGCAAATGCCGGCGCGGATTGGGGAAACGGGGGTCTTTCAACAGGGCTTGCAGATTGGGCGGCTGTTGCAGCTGCCCTGGCGGGGTGGCCGCGGCATAGCTGCGCAGCGCCTGGCTGAACTGGGCGCCGATTTCCAGCAATTCTTCCTCGGCGGCGGCGCGCTGCATCAAGCTGCCCATCTTCAAGCCTGCCGCGCTAACCAACCCGATGATCGTGATCAGGATCATCAGGCCGAGGTAAGTGAACCCGCGCGAGTGACGCTGGCGCGTTACTACAGGTCGGAATACGGTTTGCCGCTGGGGGAGTTGCCGGGTGCCCCGCTCGTCATATACTCTGGACATGTCTACACTATCTTTAATTCATCACGTTTTAACAGAAAAACCTCTGGCGTGCGGATAGTTGAGATGGTAATGCAGATCGAATCCTGGGGGGGGCGGATCAGGGCGTCGAGCGCGACCGGATCGCCCGCTCCATGGCGCTCCTGAGGGGAACACAAAAAACTCGCCTGTCCTTGCGCGGGCAAGGACAGGCGAGAGCGGTCACGACTCAGCGGAAGTCCGCTGGAATTGCTATAAGGTTCGCCATAAGGGCGGGATCCTTATGGCCGGCCCACTGCCAGGCCGCGGCCGCCCGTGCCCATGTACACCACGCCGAAGGTGTTCATGTCACCCGTGATGTGTTCGCCTTTGGTTCCGTACTGGTGCGCGTCGTCATTGACGCGCAGCCAGGTGTTGCCGACATCGGTAGAGCGGAACATGCCGCGCACACCGCCCACGGTGCCCCAGATGAAGATGGTGGGGTAGCTCAATCCGGGGGCCGCCTTGCCGAAGGTGATGGCGGAGCAGTCTGTCACGCTGTTGATCTTCGTAAAGGAGCTGCCGGAATTGGTGGAGCGCATCAGGCCCTTGTAGTTCATCGGCAGCCAGACTTCTCCGCCAATACCGGGCGGGACGCCGAGGCGCTTCACACCGTGGTTTCCCGGGACGCTGGAGACCCAGAAGTTGACGCCGCCGTCATAACTGGTCCAGAAATTGCCGTTGTCGGGGTCGTAGGCGTAGAACAGGTTGTTGTGATAAGCGTCGGCGACCGGGCGGGCATTCGGGACGTTCAGGTTGTTGGACGTCGTCCAGCTGGCGCCAAAGTTGTCGGAACGGTAGGTGGTGGTGGAGTTGTCCGGGCTATGCAACAGAACGCCGCCATTGGCCGACAGCGCCACCTGGCCATTGGCGCCGTTGGTGACCGCGGCCTGGTACCAGTTCACCGAACCGTTCCACGAGACCTGCAGCTTGTTGCCGACGCGCGCCATGATATTCGGATTGGCGGGGGCCATGGCCAGGCCGAAGGTCGATCCCATCGTGGGTGTAAAGCGCGTTCCGTAGGTCGAGGTGTTGGAATTGCGGAATCCGTCGTAGTCGCCGATCGCGGTCACCAGCGGACCGCCCGGCACGCTGACTATGCCCAGCGGCACGGATTCTTCCAGACCCTTGACGTCAAAGGTCCAGGTCGGTTGTGAGGCGCTCACGT
Source organism: uncultured Oxalobacteraceae bacterium (assembly GCA_946479255.1). The sequence continues at coordinate 8,172 of CAMLFK010000174.1, read as the reverse complement.
TGGTGGTCTTGAAGATGCCGTTGCCCGAAACGCCCCAGACGGTCTGGGTATTGAAGGGATCGAATACCACCGTGCCGGCAGCGTGCATGGAACTCTCCGAGATCCAGTCGATGCCGTTGGTGTTCTTGACGCCATTGGCGACCACGTCGGTCCAGCTGGCGCCGCCATTGGTGGTCAGGAAGACGCGATCGCCCCCGTTGATATCCCCGTTGGCCTGGTTATTCCACTGCTGAGCCCAAACATACATGGTGGAGGTAATGATGCGCTGCGGGTTCTTCGGATCGATGCTGAGGCCGCCGAACGCCCTGGTCCAGCCGGCCGGGGTCACATTGCTCCAGTTCCCGTTGGCGATGTTGTATTTCCAAACGCCTCCCTGGTCCATCGCATCCGACACATTCAATGGCGCATCGAGCGCGCCCGGACCGGCGCCGTTGGCGTAAGTGATGTAGAGGTTGCCCTGGCCATCGAAGGCGCCGTGCTGGGGCATCAAATGGCCTGGTGGGCCGCTGATGGCGCTAAAAGTCTGGCCGCCATCGTTGCTGCGATAGAGGTTGGGGCCGACCGTACTGGGGCGCGAGACGCCGACGATCAGGCGCTGGGCCACGCCGTTCACCACGCTGTTCGGGTCCGGCAACACCACGTTGACGCCGTTTTGATTCGGCGTGGTGGTGACGTTCAGGCCGTTCATGCGGGTCCAGCTGGCGCCGGAATCGGTGCTCTTGAACAGACCGTTGGCGCGGCTGCCGAGATACAGGACGTTACTCGATCCCGGGTCGAAGGAGAGCCGATCGCTATGGCGGCCGGGGCCAAAGCCGGCGACTTTGGCCTGCGCCGTCACGTCGGTGCTGGTGAAGCTTTGGCCATAATTGGTTGAACGCAAAATCACTGTTTTGCCGTCGTTGAAGTAGTTGATGCCGGTCAGCAGCACGATGTGGGCGGCGTTCTTGGGATCGACCGCCATCGAGTCGACACCCATCATCCCAGCTTCGGTTTCGGGCACCCAGTCCATCAGCGCCACCCATTTGGCATTGTTCTTGTCCCAGCGGTAGGCGCCGCCCACGTCGGTGCGGGCATATACCATGCCCGGTTCGGTCTTGGACGGGTAGACCCCGGTCACCATGCCGGCGCCGCCGAACGGGACGATATCCCATTTATAGCCTGCGGCGTTCTGGGCCGATGCGCTGGCAGCGGCGAGCGCGGTCGCCAACACTAGTAGTGTTTTTATATACTTCATTTGTGTGCGTCTCCGATAATTTGACAACTCGCCTGTCCTTGCGGGGGCAAGGACAGGCGAGGCCGTTCACGAATCAGTGGAAATCCGCCGGAATTGCTTTAAGCATAAGGGCGGGACCCTTATGGCTTGCCCACTGCCAGGCCGCGGCCGTTCGTGGTCATGTACACCACGCCGAATGTGTTCATGTCGCCCACGATGATCTTGCCGTCGGTGCCGTACTGGTGCGCGTCGTCATTGATGCGCAACCAGGTGTTGCCGACATCGGTAGAGCGGAACAGGCCGCGCACACCGCCCACGGTAGCGAAGATGTAGACGGTGGGGTAGTTCGATCCGGGGGCCGCCTTGCCGAAGGTGATGCCGGAGACGTCGTTCACGTTGGCGATCGTGGTAAACGAGCTGCCCGAATTGGTGGAGCGCTTCAGGCCCCTGTAGTTCTGCGCCACCCAGACCTCGCCGCCAATACCGGGCGGGACGGCGATGCGGGTCTCGCCGTCGGTTTGTATGTTGCTGGCGACCCAGAAGTTGACGCCGCCGTCATAGCTGGTATAGAAATTGCCGGTGTCGCGGTCGTAGGTGTAGAACAAGTTGTTGTGGTACGCGTCGGCGACCGGGTAGGCATTCCGGAAGTTCAGGTTGGTAGTCGTCCAGTTGGCGCCAAAGTCGGTGGAACGGTAGGTGGTGGTGGAGTCTTGCGGGCAATGCAACAGAACGCCGCCATTGGGCGACAGCGCCAGCCTGCCGCCGTAGCCCTTGGTGACCGCGGCCTGGTACCAGTTCACCGAACCGTTCCACGAAACCTGTAGCTGTCTGCCGACGCGCGCCACGATATACGGATTGGCGCTGGCCATGGCCAGGCTCTCGGTGTTGCCAATCTTCGGCTCAAAGCGCGCTGCGTAGTTAGCGGTGTTGTAGGTGCGGAATCCCTCATAGTCTCCGATCCCGACAAGCAGCGGACCGCCCGGCACGCTGATCCCGTTCAGCACCGCGTATTCTTCCAGGCCCCTGACGTCAAAGGTCCAGGTCGGTTGTGAGGCGCTCACGTTGGTGGTCTTGAAGATGCCGTTGCCCGAAGTGGCCCAGGCGGTCTGGGTATTGAAGGGGTCGAATACCACCGTGTTGACCAAGTGCATGGATTCCTCCATGATCCAGTCGATGCCGTCGGGGTTCCTGGTGGCATTAGCGACCACGTCGGTCCAGCTGGCACCGCCATTGGTGCTCAGGTAAATGCGATCGCCCCCGGTGTAGGTCCCGTCGGGTTTCTGCCACTGCGTCACCCACTGATTGATGGAGGAGACAATGATGCGTTGCGCGTTGTTCGGATCGATGCTGATGCCGCTGAACGCCCTGGTGATGCCGGCCGGGGTCACATTGCTCCAGCTCCCGTTGGCGATGTTGTATTTCCAAACGCCGCCCTGGTCCATCGCATTCGACTGCCTCAATGCCGGATCCTCATTATCGCCGAAACTTGGACCGCGGCCGTTGCCGAAGGTGAGGTAGAGGTTGCCCTGGCCGTCGAAGGCGCCGCGCTGGGCCATCAAATGGCCTGCCGGGCCGCTGATGGGGGTAAACGACTGGCCGCCATCGTTGCTGCGGTACAGGTTGGGGCCTTCCGTAGCAGGGCGCGAAACGGCGACGAACAGGCGCTGGGCCACGCCAGCCGACACGCTGTTCGGGTCCGGCAACACCACGTTGATCCCGTTGGTATTGAGCGTGGTGGTGACGTTCAGGTTGTTCAGCCGAGTCCACGTGGCGCCGGTATCGGTGCTCTTGAACAGGCCGTTGTAGCGGGTGCCGACATACAGGACGTTACTGGAGCCCGGGTCGAAGGCGAGCCGCTCGCCGCTCTGGCGGCCATAGCCGTTGCCGTGGGCTTTGAACTGCGCCGTCACGTTGGTGCGTGTAAAGCTTTGGCCATAATTGGTTGAACGCAAAATCTCTGTGTGGCCCCAATTGGCATGTTCGTTGCCGGCCAGCATCACGATGTGGGCGGCATTCTTGGGGTCGACTGCCATCGACTCGATACCCATCAGCCCACTGTCGACTGGGGACACCCAGTCCATCAGCGCCACCCATTTGGCATTGTTCTTGTCCCAGCGGTAGGCGCCGCCTACGTCGGTGCGGGCATATACCATGCCCGGTTCGGTCTTGGACGGGAAGATCCCGGTCACCATGCCGGCGCCGCCGAACGGTGCGACGTTCCAATGATAACCCGCGGCGTTCTGGGCCGAGGCGCTGGCTGCGGCGAGCGCAGTCGCCAACACTAGTAGTGTTTTTATATACTTCATTTGTGTGCGTCTCCTAAAATATTCACAATATTCGGAATGGGTTTTCATCATGACTGGCCAGTAAATTCGCTACAAACTCCTTTCGACAGCAGGGTAGAGATATACACAGGGGGAATGTCAGCAATATATTCTCGACATGTCTAAACCATCATCAATTCATCGCGTTTTAATAAAAAAAACCTGTGGCGTGCGGATAGTTGAAATGATTGTGCAGATTGGTGGCTGCATTTCCTCCGAAAATACTTGCGGAAACATTGCTTTAAATATATAGTGGACATAAATCAACCTATATGTTTGATTGGCATCGACGGATTTTTCAGCCTCACAAGATCTGGGTGTTCCGGCCCTGAAAAATCCGGATCATTTCATGCTGGCCCGTGGTGGCGCACCAACCCCGCATGAGCACTGCGGACCGGTCTTGGCCCATCAGCAGTCGATGCGCTGATCGAACTGACATTCCGGCGGCTCTGGCACACGATCGGCCTGTGCATCAAAGTCATACGTGTCGGCCACGTCTTGCTGGCCCCACAACGGCGGCCCACGGGATGGTGTGATCCGGGGCGGCTTGCTGTCGAAATGGGTGAGCTTTTCACGCAAGATGAAGTCTTCCAGCGCGGGAGGGCCGCGTAGGCCGATCTTCAGCGAGTCCTGGTTGTTGGCGTGGTACGCCCTGGCTGGTCGTCAAGGTCTGGCCGGTACTGTCGACGCGCACGCGGGACAGCGGTGCGACGGGCGGGTTTTCGCCGACCGGGGGCACGCCGCTGCCGGTTTTTGGCGAGGCCAGGGTTTCCGTGCTGGTGCTGCCGCCCACCGCGTCCGTCGGCGGCTTGGCGGTGGCGCCTTCCTGCGGCGTGCGCGATAGCTCGCCGTATTCACCCGACTTGATTGGGACGTGAAGAATTAAAGGGACAGGCCGGAATAGACAACGTCGCTCCTGCGGGAACGACGTTGTGGGGGAAAAGCAGCTATTGGCACCGCTCGCCGCGGCTCAATAGCGGTTGCGGCGGCTCAGCAGTTTGGAGAGCGTGAAGCCGGCAGCCAGGGCGACCAGAATCGAGGTACCTGGGCTGGTGCGGACATACTCGCGGCTGGTGGAGCTGAAGTTTTTGTAGGCGTCGGTCAGCTGGCGGGCTTTCTCGTCCATGCTTTCGGACGCGCCGGACAGTGCGCCAGTCACTTTGTCGACGGTCGCATGCGCGCCGCTGGCCAGGCGGTCCACGGCCGGCTGGGCGGCATCGGCTGCCCTGTCGATGGTCTTGTGCATGTCGGAGGCGCTTTTTACAGCATCGTTGGCCAGTTCCTTGGCCTTGTTGCTCAGCGTATCCGCTGCCGAGCTGCCACCCAAGCCGCCGGTCGCGCCCCCTGGGCCGGAAGTCGGTCCGCCAGCACGGTTGCTGCCAAGATCTCTTCCCATGCTGCTACCGGATCCTTCAGTACCCAGATTGCGAGCGTTGCCGTCGTTTGGTTTTTGATTGTCCATGATCGTTCCTCTATAAGTTTTATATCAGCGCTGGGCGATTGCACCACTGACGGTGCACCGGATACAAAAAATATAACGATTGTCACACGCTCACTGTGCGGTCTCTAACATAGCAGCCGAGCGAAACAATCAAGGAACAAATCTACCTTGATTACTGGAACTTTCTACGAAGAAGAAAGCAGAATGATTGCTTTTGGAAACAAAAGCAGCGTGGCAAAGCGCAAGCCCTTAACATTTTTCCCACTCATCTTGCTCGGCGCGGCCGTTGGCCGCCATGGGTGCGGCCGCAAGGCGCCGCGGGGCGGCCTTGCGCGGCGCCGGTTTGGCCACGTTCAGGGGATGCACCGGCGCCCGCTTCGGCTTGAGTGCCGGCCCATCGATCTTGAACACGCCGACCACGCCGACCAGCTGGCCGGCCTGCTCATGCAGGGAGCTGGCCGCCGCCGCGGCTTCCTCCACCAGCGCAGCGTTCTGCTGGGTCACCGAGTCCATCTCCGAAATCGCCCGGTTGATCTGGTCGATGCCCGCCTCCTGCTCCAGGCTGGCGACGGCGATTTCGCCCATGATGTCGGTGACGCGCTGAACGCTGGCGACGATTTCATCCATCGTGCTGCCGGCCTGCTGTACCAGCCGGCTGCCGTTGTCGACCTTGTCCACCGAGTCGCCGATCAGCGCCTTGATTTCCCTGGCGGCGCCGGCGGAGCGCTGGGCCAGGATGCGCACTTCGGCTGCCACCACCGCAAAGCCGCGTCCCTGTTCGCCGGCGCGTGCCGCTTCCACCGCCGCGTTGAGCGCCAGGATATTGGTCTGGAAAGCGATACCGTCGATGACGCCAATGATGTCGACGATCTTGCGCGCCGACTCGTTGATCGAACCCATGGTCTGGACTACTTCCGATACCACGGTCCCGCCCTTGACCGCCACTTCGGAGGCGGCCGCCGCGAGCTGCTTGGCCTGGCGGGCATTCTCGCCGTTCTGCTTGACGGTGGAAGTGAGCTGTTCCATCGAGGAGGCGGTTTCTTCCAGCGCGCCAGCCTGCTGTTCGGTGCGCGCCGAGAGGTCGAGGTTACCGCTGGCGATTTCGCTCGATGCGCTCGAGATGGCCTCGGTGCCATTGCGTACCTGCCCGACGATCGATTGCAGCGTGCCGTTCATTTTGCCCAGCGCGCGCAGCAGGTCGCCGGTTTCGTCTTGCGCGGAATCGTCGATATGGCTGGTCAGGTCGCCGGCCGCCACGGTCTCGGCGATGCCGACCGCACGCTGGATCGGCGCGGTGATCGAACGCGAGATGGCCAGCGCGGAGCCGATGCCGATCGCCAGCGCAGCGCCGCTGAGGCCGTACAGCCACTGGCGCGCCAGATCGATTTCGGTCCCGACCAGGGCCGAGGCCTGTTCCGCCATGGCCTTGTGCCAGGCCAGCAGGCTCTTGGTATTGCTCATCAGGGCGTCGAGAGCCGGCAGCGTTTCGCTGGTCATCAAGCCGGTGGCCTGGTCGCGCTGTCCGGCTCCCAGCAGCTTGCCCACCTTCTCGAAAGAGGCGACGTACGCCAGGCGCTTTTCCTTCATGGCCGCCAGCGCGGCCGTTTCCTCGCTGGAGTCGGCCAAGCGGGTCAGCGTCCCGATCGCGCTGGAGATGGCCGCCTTGTTGCCTTCGATCTGCTCGCGCACTTTGGCGGCGTAGGCTGCATCGGGCGCGATAAACAGTTCCATGGTCAGCTTGGCGTTGGACTGGGTGGTGGCGTAGACGGCGTTGGCGGCGTCACTCTTGACCCAGCTGCGCTCGATGAGGGCCCGGCTGGCCGCTTCGATCGTGGCGAGACGAATCAGCGCCGACCCGGCCAGTGCAATCATGAGTAGCAATACCGCGCCGAAGCCGATCTTTAAACGGATGCCGATTTTCAAGTTCGAGAAACCCATAGGGATCGTCCAATCGCAGTGGCATACGACCTGGCCGCAGTGTCCGCGCGAGAATTCCAGATCAGGAATTGGTGATCATATGCTTTCCCCACGAAAACAAAACGCAGGCAATCGAGATTTTGTGTTAATAATTGGTGAAATACAACAAATGGTGGGATGGCAGCGCGGTCCCGGGCAAGCGCCGGGTACAAAAAAACCCGCCATCCTTGCGGATGCGGGTTCGTCTGCTGTTTCTGGTGCCGCTTGCCGGAATCGAACTGGCGACCTTTTCATTACGAATGAACTGCTCTACCGACTGAGCTAAAGCGGCGAAGACGCGTATTCTAGCAAAGATTTCGTCAATCTTGCTAGTCCGAATAGGCAGGAAAACCCTATCCGGACGTTTTTAGCAGGAAATCCCGATCGCATGTCGCTTATTCCAGGTGGTAACGGGTCACCTGCTCCACTTCAGACCTGGAACCCAGGAAGACCGGCACGCGCTGGTGCAGCTTGGCCGGCTGGATGTCGAGGATGCGCTTGCGGCCATCGGTGGCGGCGCCGCCGGCCTGTTCGACAATCATCGCCATCGGATTGGCTTCGTACATCAGGCGCAGTTTGCCGGGCATGGTGATGTCGCGCGTGTCGGCCGGGTACATGAAGATGCCGCCGCGGTTCAGGATGCGGTGCACATCGGCCACCATCGAGGCGATCCAGCGCATATTGAAGTCCTTGCCGCGCACGCCCTGACTTCCGGCCAGCAACTCTTCCACATAGCGCTTGACCGGCGCGTGCCAGTGGCGCGCGTTGGACATGTTGATGGCGAATTCCTTGGTCGTTTCCGGGATGCGCATATTGCGCTGGGTGAGTACCCAGGAACCCATCTCGCGATCCAGAGTGAAGCAGTTGACGCCGTTGCCGGTGGTGAGCACCAGCATGGTTTGCGGGCCGTACACGGCGTAGCCGGCGGCGACCTGCTGGGAACCTGGCTGCATGAAGTCCGCTTCGGTCGGCGACCCCATGCCTTCCGGCGCCTTGAGGACCGAGAAGATGGTGCCGATGGAGACGTTGACGTCGATGTTCGATGAGCCGTCGAGCGGATCGAACAGCAGCATGTACTCGCCCTTCGGGTAGCGGTTCGGGATCGGGTGGATGGATTCCATCTCTTCGGACGCCATGGCCGCAAGGTGGCCGCCCCACTCGTTCGCTTCCAGCAGGATCTCGTTGGAGATCACGTCGAGCTTTTTCTGCACTTCGCCCTGGATGTTTTCGGTGTCGGC
>CAMLFK010000173.1 GCA_946479255.1 uncultured Oxalobacteraceae bacterium | reverse complement strand
GTTGATGTGGCTGCGCAGGCCGTACAGCGCATCGGCGAAGGCCAGCGGGATCGAGATCTGGTTGACCAGCTCCTCGATATCGTCCAGCCGCTTGAGCAGGCCCACGCAGACCTGCTCACGCTCCGGTCCCTGGGCCGCCTCCAGCTCCTGCTCCACCGTGCGCAGCTGGCCATACCAGCGGTACACGCGCGAGCGGATGCGCCACACGTACAGCGGCGGCACCACCTTCGACAGTGGAATCAGGAGCGCCGCCAGGGCCACCACCACGACCCACATGCGGTCGAAGAAGTTCGCCATCCAGAAGTTCATATAACGCTGCAGCAGCGGCGGACCGTCCTTGAAAAACTTGGCCGCCTCGTCCGCCACCGGGATCTCGGTGTAGCGCGGCGACGGGAACTGCCCCTGCTGCTGGAACCAGCCGGTGCCGCCGTGGATATCGGCGGCGGCCTGGACGAACAGGTCGATCAGGGCCGGATGCAGTTCGTCGCGCGCCACCAGGGTGGCGGTTGGCGCGACCAGGTGATAGTCCTGGGCGGGCATATCGCGGCCGACGTCGACGATCCCGCGCGGCAGCGTCACATGCGACATGAACGGCAGGCGGCGCGTGTAGGCCTCGGCCTGGCTGAAGTCGAACAGCTTGATGCCGGGCGTTTGCAGCAGCATCTGCACCAGCAGCGCGTCCGGTCCGGAGCTGAACACCAGCGCGTCGATGCGCCCTTCCAGCAGTTCCACCGTGGCCGGGGTGTTTTCCAGCGCGCTGATGGTCAGGTCGGCGGGTAGCAGGCCGTTCAGTTCCAGCACCTGGCGGAACAGCTTGGGCACGCCGGTGCCTTCGGGACCCAGGTTGATGCGCAGGCCTTTCAGGTCGGTGAGTTTGGAGACGGCGACTGGCTCGCGCATGAACAGCCAGACCGGCTCGGTGAACAGGCTGCCGAGCGAGACCAGATTGTCGCGCTCAGCTTCGCCGGGTTCGGTCGAGCCGCTCTGCACAAAAGCGATATCGACCTTCCCTTCGCGCAGCAACTGCAGGTTTTCCTGGGAGCCGAGGGAGCGGGCGATGGTGACCTTGATGCCGTGGCGGGACAGCCTGGCCGCGTATTTTTTGGCGAATTCCTCGTAGGCGCTGTTTTCCTGGCCGGCGGCCAGGGTGACCTGGCGCGGCGGGGCCGGGTCGACAACCAGGTAGGCCAGCGCCAGCAAGGCCGCGATCGTGGCAATCGTCGGGCCGGCGGTGGCCATCAGGTCCCGCAAGGAGAACTGGGTGAACTTGCGAATCTTGGACATGGCGCGGTTGAATGGTTTCATGGCTTAGAACAATGCCAACAAAATCATCGTCACGCAAGTCCACTAGCCGTTTTGCTGTCATTCCGCGCATTGCCCGAAATGACTTCCCGCGAAGGCGGGGACCTATAACACTTTTGAGCTAGATAAACCCGCTGAGCAGCCAACAACCCAACATCGCTGGATGGACAAAGAATATTACGTGTACATCCTCGCCAGCAAACGTTACGGCACGCTCTACGTCGGCGTAACATCGGATCTTATGCGGCGCGTCTGGGAGCACCGCAACAATGTCGTCCCGGGGTTCACCAAGGACTATCAGGTCAAGATGCTGGTTTGGTACGAGGCGTACGGCGACATAGGCGACGCCATTCTGCGTGAGAAACGGATTAAGAAGTGGAACCGAGTATGGAAGACGCAGATGATCTCGAAGTTCAATCCGCTATGGCGCGATCTGTATCTGGACCTGCTGCCATAAATATCAAAGTTGTTTTTTAGCTGTCATTCCCGCGGAGGCGGGAACCCATTACATGTTATAGGTCCCCGCCTTCGCGGGAATGACAGATTAACGCAAAGGTCTCGGATAAATCAGCGCACGCACGCCACCGGCTTGGTCCCAGCCGGCGGTTCGATCATCGGCATGATGCTCGGCGCCAGCGTGGCCAGCAGCTGCACCGGCAGCGCGCTGGTGAAGTCGTAGTTGGCCGACTGCGGACCCTGCACATAAGCGGTCATGCTGCCGAAGAAGCGCTCGCCGATATTAAACACGAAGGTCGCCGACCGGTTCACATAACGCGACTCGATCACACCACCACCACGCGCATACACTTCAAAACGCTGGTCGCCGGTACCGGTCTTGCCGCCCACCGCGATCACCGAACCGTCGGCCAGCTTGAATGCGGTCTTGACGCGCTTGGCGGTACCGTCCGACACCACGCCACGAATTTCGTTGGCGGTCACGCGCGCCACCTCGGGCGAAATCACCCGCTCGGCCGCCTGCGACTTGCCGTGCTTGACCATGGTCTCGTACGGCGTGCCTTTGGCGAAGTGAAGCGAATCGACCCGCTCGATCGGCTTGCGCACACCGCCATTGACGACGATACCCATCATCTCGGCCAGCGAAGCCGGACGGTCGGCCGACGCGCCCAGCACGGTCGCATACGACGGGACCAGCGAATCGAAGGGGTAACCCATCTTCTTCCACTGCGCATGGATCTTGAGGAAGGCTTCCACTTCCAGCAAGCCCGCGATGCGGCGATCCTGCGCGTGCTTGCGGTGCGTATTGAACAGCCACGCATACACCATCTGGCGCTCCTTGACGCTGGCGTCGATCATCTGGGTGTAGGTCGTGTCCGGATTGGCGCGCATATAACCGACCAGCCACAATTCGAGCGGGTGCACGCTGGCCAGGTAGCCGCGGTCGGCCAGCGACATATTGGCCGGCGAGTACTGCTCGTACATCTTGGCGCTCTTCTCTTCCGACACTTCATTGGCGGAGTCGAGGTTGGCGTCCAGGAAGGCACGGAACTGCTCCAGCGTGGCCGCGGGCGCAATGGTGCGGTGGATGTTGGCCAGGCGGGTCGGCGTCTGGTGGCGCGATTCGAGCAGCGCCTTCTCGGCTTCCTGCGTCGTCTTGCCTTTGTACTTGGCCCAGAACTTGTTGAGGAAGACCCGGCCTTCGCGGTCGGCGAAGCGCGCCAGGTATTCGTCGCGGCGCGGATCGTCGGCGTTGGCCAGCAGCGCGGCCGAGGAGCCAGGCAGCTGGAACATGTAGTAGCGCACCACGTCGCGCATCATGCGCACGAACACCAGGTTGGTCGAGCTGCGCAAACCTTCGCGCAAGGTCAGGATGCGGCTGTTGTCCAGTTTGCTGAAGTTGCCGAAGGTGTGCAGGCCCGAGCCGGTGAAGAAGGCTTCGCCCGGATTGCCGGAGTACTTGCGCTCCATCGCCGCGTTGAGCATCTCCGGCAAGCCGCGCTTGGTCATGTCCGGCAGCGCGATAAAGTAATCGATCGCCCAGCGCGACAGGTGGTCCTTGGGGTCGACCACGATCGTGCGCAGGTCCGCGACCATCTTGTCGGAATAGCGCTGGTGCAGCTGGTCGATGATGTCGAGGTAGGTGATCAGCGAACGCAGTTTGGCGGTCGAACCCAGATCGAGCTTGGCGCCGTCGTTGATGTCGAGCGGCTGGTCGAAGTTGTCGGTCTGGACGCGCAGGTAGTTGACCTTCTCGCCGCGTTCGAGCAGCGTGAAGCTATACACCACCTTGGAAGGGTCGCCGTTGCCAAGCATGCCCTTGCCGGTCAGGCCCGCCGCGGCGGCCTTCTCGGCGTCGCGCAGTTCGCGCAGCATGGCGGTGACCTTCTGCTGCACGTTCGAGTCGAGCGTCGTCACGACCGACAGGTCGAGGCGGTCGAGGTTATACAGGCGCTGATCGCCCATGAGGCCGCCCAAGTAGGCGCGCACCGCGTTGGCCGCTTTGCGCGAAACGAAGCTGTTGGGCTCCGGCGCCAGCACACCCGAAGCGGTCGATGGATGCAGGCGCACCTTCAAGGCGGCGTCGCGCAGGGCGGGCGTGATCACGCCGGCCTGGGCCAGCACGCGCAGGTGCACATTGGTCAGTTCTTCGAGGTCGTTGGCGCCGGCGCCGAGGTAGTGGGCCGGACGGCGCTGGGCGATCATCAGCGACAGCGCCTGCTTGTAGGCCAGCGCGGCCTGCGGCGTGGTGATCGGGCCATTGAGGGTCTTGTTGACCTCGGCGAAATCGCGGCCGTACCAGACCCACATGCCGTCGCCGATGCCGTTGACTTCACCGTAGCCCGGCTTGGCCGACAAGGGCACCGTGTTGAGGTAGTCGATGACGATCTGGCGGCGGGCGTGGGTGGTGTCTTCACCGTACTGGTAGGCGCGCAAGGTGGCCGAGGCCATCTGCACCAGCTTTTCCGACAGCGAGCTGGTACGGCCGTCCGGCGAGTGGCGGTATTTTTCGATCTGGGTGGCCAGGGTGCTGCCGCCGGCCGAGCGCTTTTCGCTGCCGGTGAACACATGCACGGTCTTGTCGAACACGGCCTTGCCGAAGCGGTCCCACTCGACGGCTGGATTGCGCTTCGGGTAGGTCGGGTCGAGCAGCTCGCGGTTCTCGATGAACAGCAGGCTCTTGACCAGCAGCGCCGGCGCTTGCTCGAAGCCGCTGTAGAAACGCTCCGGATACTGCGAGGTGAAGATCGGCTGGGTGCGGCAATCGAGGATCGACAGGCCGACCTTGGTCTTTTCGCGGAAGGTCGGGAACAGGCCCATGTCGGCCAGTTCCATCATCTTGGGCGACATGCGCGCCTGCGATTCGATCAGGTAGTCGCGGCTGCTCAGGCGCTTGAGGTAGTCGGGCAGGTGCGAGTAGCCAAGGCGGTCGTCGTAAGGGCTCGACTGCGGGAACACGATCGCGCGGCTCGGCCCCTTCTGGACCTTGTAGCTGACCTTGGAGGCGATGTTGGCGAAGAACCTGGCCTGCATGGCCGAGCTGCGCGACTCGTAGTAGATGAAGGCGGCGAGGATCGCCACCAGCACCAGCAAGAACAGCCACAGAAAGGCGATGAAGCGCCACTTGCGCGGCGGCTTGGTGGCCGGTTCGGGCGTGCTGCTGCCTTCCGGCGGCTCGGGCTGATCCTCGTCGAGGTCAGCGCTGAGATCGGACGACTCAGGCATGTCGGTCACCAGCGACAAATGTGGATGGGGATGCGACGGATGCGACTGATGGTGCGCCGCCGCTGCCTGCGCGTACGCGGGCGATTTGGTGGCAGTCGCCGCGCGCAACTTGCGTACCGCGCGCGTCACTACTAATTTGGGCCGTCGAAAACGACGTGTACTTTCCATGATGGCTCAACCGGTTTCACTCAATCAAAGCTGCAATCACTGTCTCAAGCTTCGCCATCGGTGCAAGGGGTAGCCGAGTGATCGTGTTCAAAAGTAATGCAGTAAATGTAAGGGAATTGTCACTGAAATCTCACTCCGGATCTCAGCGTTCCATAGCTACCATTGCACCACATCGGACTCGCCTACACGTTGCCGTCCCCAAGAAAAGTTGATTTGCCGCCTCAAATTTCGCAAAAAAACAACGGCTCGCTCTGCGTCACAAAATTGCCGTGGTGAATCAAACAACGACCGCAATGCGTTCCGAATAAACGTGTCGGAAGAGCACTTCGTTGACCTGTCAGGCCGGACGGTATTCGGCCTCCAGGCGGTCCAGTTCGGCGCACATGCGCGCAAAAGCTTTGGCCGCCTGGGCCGGCTCGCCCTTGACCCCGAGTTCGATGTGGCGACGGGTAGTGGCGTCGCCCACGCTGGGCAGGCTGAACACCTTCACCAGCGGGTACTCAAGCTCGATCGCTTCCATCAGCGGGGTCAGGCGCGACTCGGCCTGTTCGAACACCAGCACCGCATGTTCGCTGCGCGCTTCGCGGTTGAACAGCTCGCTGTACAAGCTGTCCAGCACCCAGGCGATCATCGGCCAGGCCATGACCGGGAAGCCCGGCACGAAGTGGTGGGTGCCTACCGTGAAGCCGGCGATCTTGTTGTACGGGTTGGGGATCAGGCTGGCGCCATCCGGGAACTCGGCCATCTTCAGGCGGTGCAGGTTTTCCGGCGAGTCCAGGTCGGCCGTGCCGCCGGCCTCCTGCGCCATCTCGACGATGCGCTCCTGGATATTGCGCGCACCAATCGGATGCAGCACCAAAGCCCGGCCCAGGGCATTGGCGGCGCACTGGCGCGTGTGGTCGTCCGGCGTGGCGCCGATCCCGCCGCAGGAAAACACAATGTCGCCGCTGGCCATGGTGCGTTGGAGCGTAGCGGTGATGCGGGCCGGATCGTCGCCGACATACTCGGCCCAGGCCAGTTGCAAGCCGCGTTCGGCCAGCATCTCGACCACTTTGGGGAAATGCTGGTCGCGCCGTTTTCCGGAGAGGATCTCGTCGCCGATGATGATCAAGCCGATTGCCATGGGAATCTTTCGAAAGTGTCAGACCAGTTTCTTGTTAGTTTGCCACGAATGGCGCTTTTGCACCTAGGCCGTGCGCGGCCCGCAGATCGGCCAGCGCCTGCAGGCAGTAATACTGGAACCACAGGCCGGTGAAAATGAAGATCAGCACATACACCCAGATCGACACCGCGGCCAGAAAAGGAAACAGCACGAAGGAGATCACCGTGCCGCCCACCCAGACGATGCCGGGCAAGGCGCCCAGCGCGCCCGACGCCATGCCGATCATCAGCAGTTTGGTTTTGTGCGTGCGCGTGATCAGCGCGCGTTCTTCATCGCTGGCGTGATCGGCCAGCGCGTCGTAGGCCATCACGCGCGCAGTCAGCCAGCCCCACAAAGCCATCTGCACCAGCAGCGCCAGCGGCGCGATCGCATACAGCGGCAGGGTGAACAGCCAGATCAGCATGAAGATACCCATGCCGGTGAAGTTGGTCGTCAAGCTGCCCACGAAGCTGCCGCCATGCTTCTTTTCCAGATCGGGGAACTGGCGCTGCGATACGTGGCGCACGATGGCCGGCATCGCCGCCACGCCCATGAACAGCAGCGCCGTCAGGATCATCAGCGGCAGCAGGAGCAGCATGGCGATCAGCGGCACGACGATGGTCTTGAGCATGCCCAGGCCCAGGCCGCCAAGCATGTTGGCGCTGACCTTGTAGAAATCGTATTCGGCGAACAGGCTTTGCAGAAAGTCGAGCAGCGGCTGGAAGCCCACGTACAGCAGGCCGCCCCACAATGCCAGCGACAGCACCACCGGCAGGATCGACAGCAGCAGCATCTTGCCGGAAAATTGGGAGCGCAAGGCGCGGCCGTAAGCGATGACGACAGCGCGCGTGGAGGGAGCAGTCATGGAATGGGTGATGGATTTGATAAGAGGATTGATCGAGAAATGCGCAGTGTACTAGAGCGGCGCGTCAATAGCGCTTTGACACGCCATGGTCTACAATCCGAAACGCCTAATTACAACCACCAAGGAACATTTATGTCGACCATCACCACCGATTCCGGCCTGCAATACGAAGACACCACCGTCGGCGAAGGCGCCGAAGCCAAAGCCGGCCAGCACGTCACCGTGCACTACACCGGCTGGCTGCGTAACGACGACGGCACCCAGGGTTCCAAGTTCGATTCGAGCAAGGACCGCAACGACCCGTTCCAGTTCTCGCTGGGCGCCGGCCAGGTCATCCGCGGCTGGGATGAAGGCGTACAGGGCATGAAGGTCGGCGGCGCGCGCCGCCTGACGATTCCAGCGAGCCTGGGCTATGGTGCCCGCGGCGCCGGCGGCGTGATTCCACCGAACGCCACGCTGATCTTCGACGTAGAACTGCTGGCCGTTTAATTCATCAGCGCGAGGAGCCACGATGAGCTTGCTGGACCAATTCGCCCAGGCCCAGGCCGATTCCAAGAATCTGCCCGAGCGTCCGGACAACATGACCTTGTTGAGGATTTACGCGCTGTACAAGCAGGCGTCGGCGGGCGATGCGGCCGGCGAGCGTCCGGGCTTTACCGACATGGTCGGCCGCGCCAAGTTCGATGCCTGGGACGCGCTCAAGGGCACGTCGCAGGATGAGGCGATGCAGCAGTATATTGATCTGATTGAGGATCTGAAGGACTAAGCGTAGCCGGACTATCTGCTTACATCTGTCATTCCCGCGAAGGCGGGAACCCATGTCATCTCAGAGTAGCATGCACACACTGAATTGAAGTGGTATAGGTTCCCGCCTCCGCGGGAATGACAGCTCTAACAGCGGGCGCCTAGGCCCCGAACACCTTCTTCATATTCTCCGCCACCTTCGCCTGAATCGCCCCCGCAAACGCATTCATCGGAAACCCCAGCTGAATCGCCATATGCGCCTGGCTCGGCTCCAGGGTCAAGGCTCCCTGCACCCCACTGCGTTCAAAGCGCAGCACATCGCCATCCCAGCGGCAAGCCAATCCATACTCGCCCGCCATCTTGTCGGCGACCTTCTGCGCCGCTGTGCGCGCGAGGGCCGGGGGGAGTGCGTGTTCCTGGGTGATGCTGATGGCGGTCATGTGGCTCCTTTCGATGAAGGCGGCATGATAGCAAACCACCGCTGAGTTAGGCAGGCCCTCGCGACTTCTTTATAATGCGGCAACCCTTTGAGAACGGACCTCCATGACCAACATCCAGCTGATCGCCGCCATCCTGTTCGGACTCGCCCTGGCGCACACCTTCGCCGCCAAAACCTTCGAGCGCCTGGCCGACAGCTACCCGCGCCACGCCGGCCTGTTTCACTTCTTCGGCGAAGTCGAGGTGGTGTTCGGCCTGTGGGCGCTGGTGCTGATCATCGCCATGGCCATCCTGTCCGGCGGCGCCAAGGCCATCGAGTACGCCGAGTCGCGCACCTACACCGAGCCGCTGTTCGTGTTCGTCATCATGGTGGTGGCCGCTTCCAGGCCGGTGCTGGAAGTCATACGCGGCCTGATCGCCGCCATCGCCCGGCTGGCGCCGCTGCGCACCGCGCTGGTCAAGGCCTGGCTGTGCCTGGCGCTGGTGCCGCTGATCGGCTCGCTCATCACCGAGCCGGCCGCGATGACGCTGGCGGCGCTGATGCTGGCCCCCACGGTATTCCGCAAAAACATGCCTGAATGGCTCAAGTACGCCGCGCTCGGCGTACTGTTCGTCAACGTGTCCATCGGCGGCACCCTCACCTCCTTCGCCGCGCCGCCGGTGCTGATGGTGGCCACCACCTGGCAATGGGACAGCGCCTTCATGGCCGCCACCTTCGGCTGGCGCGCCGCCATCGCGGTGATCATCAACGCCACCGTGGTGACCTTCCTGATGCGCCGGCACATCGAAGACGAGGCCGCCGACGGCGCGCATGGCGTGCCCTTCCTGGTCAGCCTGATCCACCTGCTGTTTCTGGGCGGGGTGGTGGCGTTTGCCCATCATCCGGTGATTTTCATGGGCCTGTTCATGTTTTTCCTGGGCTTCACCCAGGCTTACGAGCAGTACCAGAGCCCCCTGATCCTGCGCGAAGGCTTGCTGGTCGGCTTCTTCCTGGCCGGGCTGGTGGTGCTGGGCGGCATGCAGCAATGGTGGCTTCAGCCCATCGTCTCCAGCCTGGAGCCGACCGCCCTGTTCTTCGGCGCCGTGGGCCTGACCGCGATCACCGACAACGCCGCCCTCACCTACCTGGGCTCGCTGATCGTCGGCTTATCCAGCCAAGCCAAGTACATGCTGGTGGCCGGCGCGGTGGCCGGCGGCGGCCTGACCATCATCGCCAATGCGCCCAATCCGGCCGGCGCGGCACTGCTGCGGGATGGTTTTGACGACGAGTCGATCGGGGTCGGCGGCCTGCTGCTTGGCGCGCTCTTGCCGACGGCGATGGCGATGGCGATGTTCTTGGTCTAGGCTTATTCAGGCGCCACGGCTGCCCAAA
This sequence comes from uncultured Oxalobacteraceae bacterium, assembly GCA_946479255.1. The sequence goes on along the minus strand of CAMLFK010000173.1, from coordinate 877 downwards.
TTCCTTAAGTTATCAACAACATAGCGAGGCCAGGCGCATCCAACTGCCGCATTTGCTTATGTGGATTGTGTATAAGCCTGAATTGTGGGAATAAGCGAATTGCCTTAAAATACAGTGCTTTGCTATGCTCAGCGGCGCCCTGTGCCTGTCCGCGCCGCCCCTTTTCACTGATAGGACTGTTATGACCCACGTTGTCACCGAATCGTGCATCAGCTGTCGTTACACCGATTGCGTCGATGTATGCCCGGTAGATTGTTTCCGGGAAGGCCCGAATTTCCTTGCCATCGACCCGGACGAGTGCATTGACTGCGCCGTGTGCGTGGCCGAGTGCCCCGTCAACGCGATCTATGCCGAGGAAGATGTTCCGGCCGACCAGCAGCAGTTCATCAAGCTGAACGTTGAGCTGGCACGCGCCTGGCCTTCGATCACCAAGACCAAAGCTCCCCTGCCTGAAGCCGAGCAGTTCAAGGACGTCAAGGAAAAACTGGCCCAGCTGGTTCGCTAACGCTCTGCACGGCGCGCGGCCCGGCTGACGGCCGGGTTGGCGCCGTACGCACCATTTAAATATCACAGGAAGTCAAGCGCATGACCATCATCGCCAACAATGAAGCAGGCAGCGTCGCTGCCAATAGTTCTTTCGCGGGCGCCATCGATACCGACGCCGTCATCATCGGCGCCGGTCCGGTCGGCCTGTTCCAGGTCTTCGAACTGGGCCTGCTGGAGATTAAAGCCCACGTGATCGATTCGCTGCCGGCGGTGGGTGGCCAGTGCGTTGAACTGTATCCCGACAAGCCGATCTACGACATTCCTGCCGTGCCTGTGTGCACCGGCCAGGAACTGACCGACAACCTGCTCAAGCAGATCGAGCCGTTCGAGC
>CAMLFK010000172.1 GCA_946479255.1 uncultured Oxalobacteraceae bacterium | reverse complement strand
GAAGTGCATACCAACTAAGTGCATCGACCATTTCTTCCAGCGTCTTCTCCTCCTCTGGCGTTGCCCACAGCAGCGATATCTCGCTCATGCCACGAGAACAGTCATTACTACCAGTTTGATAGAAGGCATCATGTTTTCTTTCAGCTATTTCGCTAGCTGTTCGTTGCCTAAATTCCTCGAGAAACGGCCATGCGTTATTCGACCAATTTGAAGCGGTGTTTCTTTCGCCCCACTGCTTGTCGCCGAGGAACCTGTCCCGATCTTGGTCTCTTGCCAGTTCAAGGAGACCATCAACATATCCGACGACCGCACCTATTCGCCTATATAATTCTTGAAGGTATTGAGTCGACGAAAAATGGTAAAGAAGTGCGGCTTGTTTCTTCTGCCATAGGGTGAGTTCGATAAGTGTGTTCATTCCTACCTCAGTTCAGTTGTTTGGCCAGGCAACGGGGGCACGCCGACGGAAACCTCAAATCCCTTGCCTTCGAAATCGGTGTAACCCCATCTTGTTTCAAATGGGCCACTAATACTTCCATGATTAATGCTTTCGCGTATTGGTGCGTATGCAACACGGTCGATCTGCGAAAGCTTGTCGTACTGAACCTGATCCAAAGTGCTGGTGATCTTATTGTCATTTAACCGATCTTCTTTATAATAGCGGACGGAATCATTCCGGCTATCCGATCGATCGATCTTAAAAATGATCTGTTCCCACCCTCCTTCCAAATGTGCATCCGGGTGCGATTTTTTCGCTTGCGACGATGCAGGGCCGCGCCACACCTTCAAGTTTTCACCTGGCTTTACGTCGAATATTACGAACTGCCCATTTACGTTCCAATCTGGCCATACAGCAAGATATTTTCGCCACGAAGTCCGAGGATCTGGCGATGCTTGCAGTTTCCGAAAAACATCTTCACTAACCCAGCAGTCTCCCATCGCCCGACTGTTTGGCGAAATGATCCGATAGAGACGCGCCGGCCCCTTAATTTCATCTTGTACGATTCGGTGAAAAGACAAAATATTTTGCTCCGATAGTGATGGCCAGCCCTTCTTTACTGCGCTAGAAACCATTGAAGCATACGCACTCACCTTTGCCTCCTTCCATTTCAGTACATTCCCGACCGTCAACCATCGCGGCATCTTGGCGGCCGTCCGCATCAAGGTAATCGAGACCGATTCCGGTAACCCACCCCTAAAATGAACATTTCCCACGTCAAGAATGCCAAATCGGGCATGGAGATGTGTACGCTCTAACGCTTGGATGATTTCATCCAATACACTGACGACATTATGGTGCGCAGTATTTAACCCTTCTTGCGCTCCCATCTGCACCTTCTTAACGTCCGATAGAACTGCAGTGGCGAAGTCGCCGATTTTCGGTATGATTGCGACCTTTTCGACACAGCGTTCAAGGACCGATACGCACTTCCCCAACGCATCAATCAGCTTCGGCACATCAAGACTGTTCCGTACGATTCTCACTTGTATAACTGCCCAAGAAAATACTTCGTCGATCTTCTTTTTTCGCAAATAGAGTTGTACATCCCGTCGACGTAGGAATGTCACCACCCAAGACATCCCGTGCTGAACCGCCTTCGCTACATTTCCCCCGTCACAACGCGCGACAAACGAGAAGAAAATTTTCAGTACGCCTTTCAGCAATGAGCCAACGACTGGTAACAATCCAACCAATGTCAGCGCAAGGCTAACCCACGCCCATTTGTCGTCCGGATCTTTCGACAGCTTCTTTGAATTCGCAACGAGATCGCGCAGATCACAGATTTGATCCACGACCGGGATCATCGAAATCGCGGCATCCGTTAGTATTTGAGCGGTCGATCTGTTTTCGTTGAAATCACCCTGAATGGCTTCGAAGAACCAGGTCCATGGATTGTCGTTGGGCTGGATTGCCTTTTCATCAGCTCCAGTGGCCCAAGCCATTCCATCCCGAACCTGCGTGTTAGTCAACTGCGCCATCAATTCTCCTTTGGCTGCGCCTTCGCGCGACCTCGTTACGGGAACTCCGATTTAACTGAGTACTTGCTCGAACGACGGAGTTGGCTCGTCCTCGTCAGGCGAACGCGGCTTGTATTCTATTTTTGAAACAGGCCTCTCAAGGACATTTTCGTGCCGCGCAGTGCCTTGCTCATCAAGAGTCCCGCTGATCATGGGACCATTTTCAAAGTGGATTTCGTATTCGGCGCCGCTGAGGCGCTCGGATGTTTCTGCGTCGAGATACTGGAGAGCTATCCAGTGCGGCGGGGCCTTGCCTTCGTCGGCGAAATATGGAAGTTCGGCATGCATCGTTGCCGAACTGCCGTAATCGAATGAAGGCGCTTTGAAATGCATGCCGGAATTTGATCCGGCGGTCATCCCGCCGCCCAGCTTGATGAATGACCCGTCTTCGGTGATGAGTTGAATCTCTTTGGCCATCAGCTTGATGACGCCGTCGGTCGCGGTCATGACAGCATTCTTCGCGGCATTGAGCGCGATATCGTCATGCTGGCTTTGAAGGACGAACTTGCCATAGTGGGCAACCTGGCGGATGCCATTTCGCTGCGCGAACAGTGATATCCCCTGGCTAGCGTTTGCTACCAGATCGGATCCTGCGGTCAGTTGAATTTTGCGATGCGCGACGGAGTCAATGTTCAGGCCTGAATAACTTACAAGCGCTTTAGGTGTTGCAAAACTTAGTCCATCAGGTCCGGTAATGACCAACGCGGGGGCCGGTTCGGCCGCAGCCGTTGCCTGCGCCTGGGTACCCCACGCCTTCACGGCACTTCCCAAGTCGGCTTGAGGGCCGTCGTCGACTACGCCCGCATTGTTCTCAGCCGAAGCTTTACCGATTGTTTTGAAAAGATCGAGGCAAACCTGCATCAGCGCCACATGTTCTTCACAGCTGAGCTGATTCCCGCACGCGTCCAGACGCTCCCACGCCGAGACCAGTAGCCCTTTTGCGGCGCGGATCGCGGTGCTGGCATTGGTAGTCAATTCCACGCCATTCCCACGATGCTTTCCCCAGCCGTCTTCACGCGGATGGCTCAAGAATCCGAGATTGAGCTGCGATTGCGCATGACTACTCAGGACCTGCGCACTGACCTGTTCCGGGGTGTCGTCCAGCCGCAATTGGTTGTACCCGCCCCCTTTAACTTCCTTCGATTTCAAACCGCTCAGGTTGCGGTCATGTGGCAAGCGCCCCCGCCCGTTAAAGCGAGTAGGCCGATTGACACCGTTGAAAAGTCGTCCGGTAATGACAGGACGGTCCGGGTTACCGTCCTGATGCTGGATCAGCACTTCATCACCGGCGCGTGGAATAAAGGAGTGACCATATGCCGGGCCAGCCGCACCGCTCGCTACCCGAACCCAGCCGGTTAGCTTGGCGTGATCACCATTGCGCGACCAGTGATACTCCACAAGAACCCGGCCATATTCATCGGTATAGATCTCCGCGTCGCCAATCCCAATCACTGTGGCCGATTGGACGCCGTGGATCTTGGTATCGATGCTATTGAAGCCGCGGCCGGGACGCCACGCAGTCTTGCGGGAAATACAGGTGAAGGTGTTGCGGTATTCCGACCGTCGGTCCGTGTCGGAAGACGCCGACACTTCGTAGTTGTTACTGGCGGTATGAACGATTTCGAGTACGACAAATTCACTCTCGGAACTCATTCCCAAGCCAGCAAGATTGCCAGCGTCACGGACGCGGAAGAACCGTCCGGGCTCCACGTGATCGTCATCACCCGCGCCGTGAAACGTGAGCGCGCGGGCATCCGTTTCCTCAATACGCAGACAAGCAAAAGCGTCGCCGGCCGCACGATCGGCGAACCCGTACTCACCTGCGTATTCGTAGACCTCCAGCTCTCCAGATTGGCCAATATTGTTTTCACTGTATGAGCTGGCGATCGGTACGCCACAGTTTTTGAATCCGAATGAGGCCGCACTGAATTTTGTCGGCGTGAGGCTTTGGCGTGATCGAAATTCGCGAAGGCCGCCTGTCTTGACGCCACTTTGCGCGCCGTGCCATTCAATGGAACCCCGTCCGTCGATCGGGGGACAGTCATAGCTGTCACCTGTCAGATGCAAGGTGTGCCCATCATGACGATGCATGTATCGATATAACCACCCCATCGACTCGATCCGTCGATGTATGTAGTTGTAGTCGCTTTCATCAAATTGACATGCGTCGCTCATCCGGGGATCATCCCCGAGCTTCGATGTCTTCCAATCCGCTTCCGGGTACCTGGCTAAAATCTCCAAGAGCTGTGTTTTGATCGACGTTTCGCTGAACAGGGAGCAATTCCGGCGGTGGCGAAGGCATGCCAACCAAGGCATCAGCGTCATCTCGTAGAAGCAAAAACCGCCGTCATTCCTGATGAACTGAAACGAAAAGACGTATCCGTTGAAGTAGCGGACGCTGCCGTCATCGCGAACCAATGAAACGGTCACCATGCGCCCCAATACGTCGGCCAGCACAATATCAGGACGGTCCGAGATAGCCTCAACGGTATAGACATAGTCACGGCTGAGCGACTCGACAGCGTGCAGGCGATTGGCGACAAGCATCGCGCCAGCGGGACCGTCATTGCGAGGAAAATCGAGGCGCAACAGCCGATTTGTCTGCCTCAGGGCTACAAGTTCCGCCAGCCGGTCACGTACCGTGCGAATCCCTTCGGATAAAGGCATAGACATCCTGTGAAGATCTGAACACTACACTCGAAAATTTCCTTGTGTAAATGTAGGTCCAGATATCCTCGCAGTCTTTGAGCGGCGTCGACACTTGGCGACCTGATCTTCTGACGGTGAGCAAGTCTCACACGCTGAATACTCCGTGCAAAAGCGCGTGCACACGTGACACGACGCTAACTCCCCCCTCTGTCAGACTACTTGTCGGGTAATCCAATCGGTTTGATTGGAGCTTGACCAGGCCGGTGGAGCACGGCGGAAGCCTGCGGTGGAGATGGAAGTGGACAGTGTGGAAGCGGTATGGAACTCTTCCTTGGAGCTATCGAGATAGGCGGCAACAAACTAAAAATATTGAGCGACACCCTCATTGAAAGCTGCGCCGAATCGATTTATTTGACCGATGATGGGGGCGGACGCAGTAAGATGGCGGCCCTGTCGGCCGTTGTTGGCCGTCTAGCGATTTCGTTCTTGGGATACGGCGGTCACGGCGAACTGCAAGCGAAGCTATCCTCGGATGCGCGCCGACTCGAACTCCCGGCGCTTGCCCAATCAAAACCTTAGAAGTTCTGGCAGCCAAGGCCTCAACCCGCAGGCACCTCAATCCGCTTCAAGCGCTGCCCCATGATTCCCCAAACACATGGCTGACCATCCACCTCGCCAAACAAGGCCCAGCCGGTACCGACCTTGTCTACCTTGACCTCGCCGCCGATTTCAGCGGCCAGCTTTTCAGCCCAGACGCCAGCGGCACCCTTCCCTTTGAAGAGCTCGTTGCCCTCATAAATCACGGTTGCGTCGAACACCGATGCTGCAAATACTGTTGCCATTGACTACCCTGCTCCATTTAAAAAACCCGAGCGAAGCACCAGCGCTTCGCCCAATTAAGCAGTTTAACCGCGCGCCGGAATATTCAAACCTTTATCGACCGCAGGCCGGGCGACGAACGACTCCACCACGCGCTGCACGTTCGTCAATTCCTTGTAGCCCACCAGATCACCGGCAACATAAAAGGTGACGAGATTGCGCACCCACGGGAAGATCGCAATGTCCGCAATGGTGTATTCCTCACCCATCATCCACTTGCGGCCTTCCAAGTGGCGCTCAAGCACGCCCAGAAGACGCTTGCTCTCGGCAACGTAGCGGTCGCGCGGGCGCTTGTCTTCATAGTCCTTGCCCGCGAACTTGTGGAAGAAGCCCAACTGACCAAACATCGGGCCAATCCCGCCCATCTGGAACATGAGCCACTGAATGGTCTGATAGCGCAAGGCAGGATCCTGCGGCAGGAACTTGCCAGACTTCTCGGCCAGATAGATCAGGATGGCGCCGGACTCGAACAAAGGCAGCGGCTTGCCGCCTGGCCCATCCGGATCGATGATGGCCGGAATCTTGTTGTTGGGGTTTAGCGAGATGAATTCAGGCGTGAGCTGGTCGTTGGTCTCGAAGCTGACCAAGTGCGGCTCGTAGGCCAGGCCGGTTTCCTCCAGCATGATGGAGGCCTTGACGCCATTCGGCGTCGGCAGCGAATACAGCTGGATACGATCAGGATGCTGCGCCGGCCACTTTTTGGTGATCGGGAATGCGGAAAGGTCGTTCATGGCATGTGCTTTCGATGACAGCGGGTTGGCTTAACTTCAACGATCGCAAAGTCTATCATCGCCCCGTCATTTCCGCAGCCGCCCCTCCCGCATTGGATGCTGCCCTTACTGCAGTTCGAACTCCGACGGGCTGATGCCCAGTTCCTTGGCGATCCTGGACGCCACGGCGCGCTCGCTGATATCGAAGTTGCCGTCCGCGGAGGCGACCGCGATGATCATGCGCACCAGCAGGCGCGATGCTTCGACATTCGACTTCATCTTGCCGAGTGCCTGGAAGGCCTTGGCTTCGCCGATGTCCTTGTCGAACTCGAGCTGGCCGACGTAGTCCTGGAAAGACTTGATCACGTCGCTGGTCGGGAAGATCGACAGTGCTTCGTTACTTTCGATGAACTTGATCATCTTCTGTTTCTCTTCGGCGCTGACACTGCCGTCAGCCATCGACACCAGTGCGGAACCGGCCATGGCCGCGTTCAGAAAATCCTTGTTCTTGAACTTCAACGCTTCTGTTTTCAGCTCGCCCGCTTTGGTTTTCAGGCTGGACAGGAAATTAGAAAAACTCATTGGGATACTCCGTATCGTCGATTGGCAAGAATGACAATCTTACTCTTTTTGTCCGGCTTAGCGTGTTCTCTTCCCAAAACGAATAGCCCACCGAAGTGGGCTATTCATCCTGCGAGTGACAAGAGCTCAGCTTACAGCTTGACCGCCTTCTCGCCGCCAGTCATACCGGCCTGGGCTTCGAGCACGGCTTCGGCCGCACGCTTGCCGGCGATGAAGGCGTGGTCGGAGTTGTAGTACTCCCACTCCGAATAGCGACCCGCCAGCAGGATGTTATGCTGGGCCAGCCATTCCTTGCAGGTCTGCACGTTCTGGGCACGGTTGTGATCGTACAGAACGTAGGCATACGGCATGTCGGTCTGGTTGGCCACCATGATCTCGTCGTCCGCGCTGAAGATGCCGACCTTGATGCAATCCTCGATGGCGCGCTTGGTCAGCGCTTCGCCATCGACCGGCAGCGGCTTCCATGGCGAGTACGAGATCTCGCAGGTAAGCCCGAAGCCGCCCGGGGCGTTGCAATGCGGGCTGGCGTTACCCTGGACGAAAATGCGATGAAAGATCGTATCTTCAGGGTAGTAGATCCAGTGCTTCTCAGTCAGGTTCTCGCGCTTGACGCCGATGTTCACGTTGCGGATCGAGATGTGGGTCAGGCCTTTGGCGGCCCTGCGCACATGCTCGGGCGCTTCGTTGCCGATCACGCGGATCAGTTCCGGCAGCGGCATGGTCGAGACCAGATGGTCGTAGCCGAAGCGGCGGCCATCGGCCAGCGCCACCACTTTCTCGCTCGGAATCACCTGCACGACTTCAGCGTTGTGCTCGACCTTGCCGGTGATGTGCGGCAGGAAGCCGCTGACCAGCGCCTGGAAGCCGCCCTTGAGCGGATAGCCGAAGCGCGCGTTCGGTCCCATCGGCGTGCCGGATGGTTCCAGGGCGCCTTCGATGATCTGCTCCAGGTCCGGCAGTGGCACGCGGCCTCCCAGCCAGGAAGTTTCCATATCGGTCAGTGGCACGGTCCAGATCTTCTTGTTGTAAGGAATAGCGAAGTGTTTGGCGATACCCTTGCCCCACACCTTGTAGATGAATTCCTCGAAGTTCTGCGGCTTGTCCGACTTGGCGGCAAGGCCGGCGTTGCCTTTGGTGTCGCCGTTGGCCACGTCCGCAGTGCCGTCGGCGCAGCAATCCTCGACCGGCTTGACGTTGCTGCATTCAGGCGCTTGTTCGACCTTCGGCACTTCGGTCTCAAGGCCGTAGCGGGCTTCGATGGCGCCCATCACGCACTCCGTGATGACTTTCGGCGGCAGGCCGTACAGCGCACCCTGGAAGGGATAGCGGGTGTAGACGTTCTTGCTGTAGACCCATGCTTCGCGGTTCTGCCAGTGCAGGTTGTCGCCCAGCAGTTTGTCGTACAGCTTGAGCACGTACGGGTCGTTCGAGAACATGATGTGACCGGCGTAGTCGAAGGTAAAGCCCTTGTCTTCAATCGAACGGCACCAGCCGCCGGCAGTCGGGTTGCGGTCCAGCAGCAGGCAGTCCTTGCCGTAGTGGTAGGCCGCCGACAGGCCGGTCGGGCCGCCGCCGATGATCACGCACTTGAAGTTCTGGCGCGCGGCCTGGCTGCGCAGGGCGTTGACGCTGGCGGCATCGCCGCTTTCGACGGGCGCGATCGGTCGGGCAGCGCGCGCAGTGGCCCTGGCTCCGCGCATGAGATTGTTCATTTGTTCCACGGTCTTGTCCCAAGAGGTGTTTTGCACGACCGCGCGCATCTGGTCGTTGACCTGGGCGCGGCGTTCAGGGGTCATCGCCAGGGCTTCTTCGCAAGCCGTGACGAACTCGCTGGCGGTGCCGGCGATCGCGACGATCGAGCCGTATGGCTTGACAATGTCGGTGATCGGGGTGCTCACCACTGGCAGCTCGGCTGCCATGTATTCCAGCACTTTGGTCGGGCTGATGAACTTGGTGGAATCGTTCATCGCGAACGGCAGCAGGCAGACATCCCAGCCGGCCAGCAGCTTCGGCAGGTCTTCATAGGTCTTCTGGCCCAGGTAGTGGATGTTGGCGCGCTGCGGCAGGCTGGCCGGGTCGATCTTGACGACGGGTCCGACCATGACGAGTTGCCATTCCGGATGGGCATCGGCCAGCGCGCCGATCAGCTCAGCGTCGAAGCGCTCGTCGATGACCCCGTAGAAACCAAGGCGCGGCCTTGGCAGGTTGGCAATGTCGGCATGGGCGGTGCTGCGGTCGAGGGCCTGGGCGAAGTGGGCAACGTCGACGCTGCTCGCGAAGCAGTGGGCGTTGGCGTGGCGGGTCTTCTTGGCTTCGTACAGGCTCGGGCCGCCGGTAAAGACAACGTCGGCAATCGACAGCAGTGCGGTCTCGCGCTGCAGCAGCTGCTTCGGTGCATTCTTGAAAGCGGACAGCTCGTCCATGCAGTCATATACCACCAGGCTCGGGTGCAGCGACTGCAGCAGCGGCAGCGCCATCGGGGTGTAGAACCAGACGATCGGGTTGTCGCCCGCCGGCGCCAGTTGCGCCAGCAGCGGCTGCAGCAGGGCGATCTGGTCGTCGTGGAATCCGGGCTGCTGTACCGGGGTGTGCGGCTTGATCACGGTGACATTCGGGGCTGCCTGGTAGCTCTCCAGGTAACTTTCGCCATCGTGGTGGATCGGCTCTTCGATGAAGATGATCTTGTGGTATTTGGCCAGACGGGTCATGACATGCTGCGGCCGCTGGAACACAAAATCCCAGCGCAATTGGCAGAACACGATGATGGTTGACATAGGAATTCCTTTCCGCCCCTCTAGGGCTGATTCATAGTCGATGATTTATGGTTTTTATTGTTTCTTCCCTCCCCCAAGCGCCACTAAGGCGGGGCGAGGATGCGGGCCAGCTCATTGGAGCGTGGACCGCGGCGAACCGGAGCATTCAGGCGCATGGTTAGTTCTCCGGTTTGATATTGCGGGTGGCCGCACTGATCTGTTCAAGCGGAATCTTCGGCGTGCGGTCGGCGCACAGCAAGCCATTGGCTTCCTGGAAGGTGTCGGCGAACTGGGTGTAGCAGAAGCCACTGAACAGGTTGGTTTCGTTAACCACTTCCAGCAGGCGCCGGTAGTGTTCGCGGAATCCGGCGTCGCTTTCGGCCCGCGAGTAGCCCCAGGTGTGCGACGGCTGAGCGCCCTTGTCGTAGGCGATGCCGCCGAACTCGGTCAGCACGATCGGCTGGCCGCGGTGCGGAAAGCCGTCCAGGGTCAGGATGCGGCCGGCCGGGCGGCGCTGGTCGAACAGGGTTCGCTGCGGCTCGGATACTTCGTAGCGGGCGCGCAGTTTTTCGGGGTCGAAATCGTAATCGTGGATACCCAGGATGTCGGTGGCCGACGCTTCCCAGCCGTCGTTGCCGATCACCGGCCGCGTACTGTCGAGCGTGCGCGTCAGGTGGTACAGCGCCTCGACCGCATTGCGGTGGGCCTGGGTCGAGGTCAGGTTCGGCACACCCCACGATTCATTGAACGGCACCCAGACGATGATGCACGGATGGCTGTAATCGCGTTCGATGGCTTCGGTCCATTCGCGCACCATGCGGGTGATCGCTTTGGGGCTGAAGCGGTAGGCCGACGGCATTTCTTCCCACACCATCAGGCCAAGCCGGTCGGCCCAGTACAGGTAGCGCGGATCTTCGATTTTCTGGTGCTTGCGCACGCCGTTAAAACCCATGGCCTTGGCCAGTTCGACGTCGCGCTTGAGTGCCGCATCGTTGGGCGCGGTCATCAGGGTGTCCGGCCAGTAGCCCTGGTCGAGCACCAGGCGCAG
>CAMLFK010000171.1 GCA_946479255.1 uncultured Oxalobacteraceae bacterium | reverse complement strand
TCAAGGACCTTTGCGATGGCAACGTTGCATCAATTTGAGGGGAGACCTCAGGGACAGACCCGGTTTTAGGTGCAAGTTTTTGAGCACAAGTCGTCATGACTTGCTGGGGCGACCATGCGGTTTTGTGGTGGCGTTGCCACCGAGCTGAATTTGGATGTTCGCAATGAATTCATCGTTGCCGAGCGCGCGGTTGCCACAACTTGCGAGACGCACCCGACCAAGTTCTTCGTCGGATAAATTGGTTTCAAACAGTAATCGATAAGCTTGCCTTCGCGCGGCCGCGTCAACTCCTAATGCGTCATACAGGGCGTGCGGAATAAGCAGTGAATTCTTGATGCCATAAGCGTTCGCGCGATGGCTTGACCAGCGGTAGTCGTCTGGCCTGGCCACCATGTTGGCGCGCACCGGGTTCAGCTCGATGTAGCGATAGCAGGTCAGCAAGTAGCGGTTCGAGTCCACCGGGGAAGACCGGTACCGCCCTTCCCACAGCGTGCCGCTACGCTCGTGGCGGCGGTTCACATATCGCACATATCTCTCGCCTAACGTTTTCATCAGTGCTGCGGCCCCGGTTGGGTCGCGCGGGGTGATCAGCAGGTGTATGTGGTTCGTCATCAAAACGAACGCGTGGATTTCGCACCTCGTTGCGGCGGCACTGTTCTCCAGTAAGTCAAGATAGTAGCGGTAATCGGCTTCCTCGAAAAAACAAGGTAGCCGGTTATTGCCGCGCTGGGTGATGTGTAGCGGAATTCCGGGAAGGACCAATCGGGCGCGGCGTGGCATGGCGGTAGAGTCATGTGGGGTTGGCTCGTCACGCTAGTGCCATTCGCCGCCGACCGGCGCGATGCGGCTCAATCGGACATCAGTTCGTCCACTTGATCAAGCGTGCCAAACGAACGATCCTGGCCGCAAATTGTTGTTTAAATAGGCACTGGGGGCCACTTCATACGCGATCGGCCATCGTCCGCCACGGGGCTGGTCTAAAATCCGCTGAAGCGGAGTCGTCCTCGACATTTCGTTTGACATGGTTGTATAGACAACCTAGACTGGGCGCGCCACTTCACCACTGGAGCTGTCATGACCACCGATCCCCGCCACGCCGCCGACGATCCCCGTTTCGATCCGACCCGGGTCATCCGCGCTCCGCGCGGCCCCGAGCTCAGCTGTAAAAGCTGGCTGACCGAGGCGCCATTCCGCATGCTGCAAAACAACCTGGATGCCGAGGTGGCGGAAAATCCCCAGCACCTCGTGGTCTACGGCGGCATCGGGCGGGCGGCGCGCGACTGGGCTTGTTTTGACCAGATCCTCGCTTGCCTGCGCGTGCTGGAGGATGACCAGACCCTGCTGATCCAGTCCGGCAAACCGGTCGGGGTATTCCAGACCCACCCCGAGGCACCGCGCGTGCTGATCGCGAACTCGAATCTGGTGCCGAAATGGGCTAACTGGGAGCATTTCAATGAACTCGACCGCCAGGGCTTGTTCATGTATGGGCAGATGACGGCCGGCAGCTGGATATATATCGGCACCCAGGGCATCGTGCAGGGCACTTACGAGACGTTCGCGGAAGCCGGCCGCCAGCACTTCGGCGGCGACATGGCGGGCCGCTGGATCCTGACTGCGGGCCTGGGCGGCATGGGCGGGGCGCAGCCGCTGGCGGCGTCGTTCGCGGGCGCGGTGTCGCTGACGGTGGAGTGCCAGCAGAGCAGCATCGATTTCCGCCTGCGCACCCGCTACCTGGACCGCCAGGCGGCCGATATCGATGAGGCGCTGGCGCTGGTGGCGCAGCACCGCGCGCGCGGCGAGGCGGTGTCGATCGGCCTCTTGGGCAACGCGGCCGAGGTGCTGCCGGAGCTGGTGCGGCGCGCGCGCGCGGGCGGCCTGGTACCGGACCTGGTCACCGACCAGACCTCGGCGCACGACCTGGTCAACGGCTATCTGCCGGCCGGCTGGAGCGTGGCCGAATGGCAGGCGGCGCGGCGCGATCCGGCGCAGCAGGCGCGCCTGGTGGATGCGGCGGCGGCCTCGTGCGCTGTCCATGTGCAGGCAATGCTCGAGTTCCAGCAGCTGGGCGCGCGGGTGGTCGACTATGGGAACAACATCCGCCAGGTGGCGTTCGACCGCGGCGTAAAGTATGCCTTCGATTTTCCGGGCTTTGTGCCGGCGTATATCCGGCCGCAGTTCTGCGAGGGGCGCGGGCCGTTCCGCTGGGTGGCGCTGTCCGGGGACCCGGAAGATATCTACAAGACCGACGCCAAGATCAAGGAGCTGTTTCCGCACCTTCAACAGGTGCACCGCTGGCTGGACATGGCGCGCCAGCGCATCGCCTTCCAGGGCCTGCCGGCGCGTATCTGCTGGCTGGGACTGGGCGAGCGCCACCTGGCCGGCCTGGCCTTCAACGAGATGGTGCGCACGGGGGAACTGAAGGCGCCGGTGGTGATCGGGCGCGACCATCTCGATACCGGCTCGGTGGCCAGCCCGAACCGCGAGACCGAGAACATGCGCGACGGGACCGATGCGGTGTCGGACTGGCCGCTGCTGAACGCCTTGCTCAATACGGCGGGCGGGGCGACCTGGGTGTCGCTGCACCATGGCGGCGGGGTGGGCATGGGATATTCGCAGCACGCGGGCATGGTGATCGTGGCCGATGGCAGCGAGGCGGCGGCGCGGCGCCTGGCGCGAGTACTGGTCAACGACAGCGGCTCGGGCGTGATGCGCCACGCGGACGCGGGCTACGATGCGGCGATCGCCTGCGCCAGGCGCAATGGATTGAACCTACCAATGGTGGACTAGACGGATGGCCTGGACAATGAGCGCAGATACCAGCTGGACCCTGGTCCCGGGCGGGATGACAATGACCGAGCTGCGCGCCGCGTGGCGCGCGCACGTGCCGGTAAGCCTGGCGAGCGAGGCCTATGGCGCGATCGAGGCCTCGGCGGCGGCGGTGCGGGCCATCGTGGCCAAGGGCGACGCGGCCTACGGCATCAATACCGGCTTCGGCATCCTGGCCAGGACCCGCATTCCGGACGGGCAGCTGGACCAGCTGCAGCGCAACCTGATCCTGTCGCACTCGGTCGGTACCGGCGCACTCCTGCCCGACGCGGTGGTGCGCCTGATCCTCCTGATGAAGATCGGCAGCCTGGCGCGCGGCTACTCGGGCGTGCGCCCGGTGGTGGTGGACAGCCTGATCGCCGTCTACAACGCGGGCATCATGCCGGCCATCCCGGCCAAGGGTTCGGTGGGCGCCTCGGGCGACCTGGCGCCGCTGGCGCACATGACGCTGGCGCTGCTCGGAACCGGGCAGGTGCGGGTGGGCGGGCAATTGCGCGACGCTTCCGAGGCGCTGGCCGCGGCCGGGATTGCGCCGCTGGTGCTGGCGGCAAAAGAGGGGCTGGCGCTGATCAACGGCACCCAGGTCTCGAACGCGCTGGCATTGCATGGCTTGTTCATGGCCGAGCGCTTGCTGGAAGCGGCGGTGGTGAGCGGGTCGCTGTCGCTGGACGCGGCACGCGGCAGCGATGCGCCGTTCGACGCGCGCGTGCATGCGGTGCGCGGCCAGCCGGGCCAGATCGCGGCGGCGGCCATGTATCGCGAGCTGCTGGCCGGCAGCGCGATCCGCGCCTCGCACCTGCTGGGCGACGAGCGGGTGCAGGATCCGTACAGCCTGCGCTGCCAGCCGCAGGTGATGGGCGCGGCGATGGACCTGATCGCCAACGTGGCGCGCACGCTGCTCATCGAGGCCAATGCCGTCACCGACAATCCACTGATCTTTCCAGAGACTGGCGAGATCATCTCGGGCGGGAACTTCCATGCCGAACCGGTGGCCTTCGCGGCCGATACGCTGGCCCTGGCGATCGCCGAAATCGGCGCACTGGCCGAGCGCCGCATCGCCCTGCTGATCGATGCCACCTTGTCCGGCCTGCCGCCGTTCCTGGTGCGTGAGCCGGGCGTCAATTCGGGCTTCATGATCGCCCACGTGACGGCGGCCGCGCTGGCGTCGGAGAACAAGTCGCTGGCCCATCCGGCCAGCGTGGACAGCCTGCCGACGTCGGCCAACCAGGAGGACCATGTCAGCATGGCGACCTTCGCCGCGCGCCGGCTGGACGATATGGCGCACAATACCGCGGTGATCGTGGCCATCGAGCTGCTCGCCGCGGCCCAGGGAATCGACTTTCATCGGCCCTTGCGGTCCTCGCCGCACCTGGAGCATGTGCATGCGCTGCTGCGCGAGAAGGTGGCGTTCTTCGAGGCCGACCGCTTCCTGGCGCCGGATATCGAGGCGGCGCGCCTGATGGTGCTGGACGGTGCATTGTCGAGCGCCTGCGCGGGCGTGTTCTCAACGCTGTATTCGCTGTAACAATAGGGGGGAGCCGGATGAGTGACTTTACCTTCAAGTCGGGCAGCATCCCCTTGCTGGTGTCGATGCCGCATGCCGGCACCGATATCCCGGACGAGATCGCGGCGCGCCTGGCGCCAAGCGCGCTGGCGCTGGCCGACACCGACTGGCACCTGCCGCTGCTGTACGATTTCGCCGGCGCCATGGGCGCGTCGACCATCGCCGCGCGCTGGTCGCGCTATGTGATCGACCTGAATCGCCCGCCCGAGGACGACAACCTTTATCCCGGCATGGATACCACCGGCCTGTGCCCGGTCGATACCTTCAACAAGGAGCCGCTGTACGCCGCCGGCGATGTGCCGGACCAGGCCGAGGCCGGGGCGCGGCTGGCGCGCTTCTGGCAGCCTTACCATGCGCAGCTGCGCGCTGAACTCGGCCGGCTGCTGGCGCTGCACGGCAGGGTGGTGCTGTGGGATGCCCATTCGATCGCCTCAAAAGTGCCGCGCTTTTTCGACGGCCGCTTGCCCGACCTGAACTTCGGTACCGCGCAGGGCGCCTCCTGCGATGCGGCGCTGGAGGCGGCGGTGCTGGCGCCGGCACGCGCGCAGCAGCGCTTTTCGGTGGCCCACAACGGCCGCTTTAAAGGGGGTTACATCACCCGCCACTACGGCCAGCCGGTGCGCGGCGTGCATGCGATCCAGCTGGAGATGTGCCAGTGCCTGTACATGGATGAGAATGCGCCGTTTGCCTGGCGCCCGGATCTGGCGGCGCGGATAACACCACTGCTGCGCGAGCTGCTGGGCGCAGCTGCGGCGTGGGCGCGCGCATGAGCAGCCTGTTTGCCCGCCAGGCCTGGCTGCCGCAGGGCTGGGCGCATAACGTGCACCTGGCCTGGAACGCTGCCGGCGAACTGACCGAGGCCAGGCCCGGGGCGGCGCCTGTGGCCGGGCAGGAGCTGGCCGACTGGGTATTGCCGGGGATGGTCAACCTGCACTCGCATGCCTTCCAGCGCGCCATGGGCGGGCTGACCGAGGTGGCCGGCGAGGGGCCGGACAGCTTCTGGAGCTGGCGTGACCTGATGTACCGTTTCGCGCGCCATATCACCCCGGACCATATGGAGGCCATCGCGGCCCAGCTGTTTGCCGAGTGCCTGCGGCACGGCTATACCGCCATGTGCGAGTTTCATTATCTGCAGCGCGACCGCGATGGCGCCCTGTATGCCAACCCGGCCGAGATGGCCGAGCGGGTGATCGCCGCGGCGCGTGCCACCGGCATGGGCATCACGCTGCTGCCGGTGCTGTACGGTTTTTCCGGTTTCAACGAGCAGCCATTGCGGCCGGAGCAGCTGCGCTTTGGCACCACGCCGGAGGAGGTGCTGAGGATTGTCGATGCCCTGGACTGCCTTCGCGATGGCCAGACCGAGGTCGGCGCGGCGCCGCATTCCTTGCGCGCGGCGGGCGTGGCGCAGATCGGGACGCTGCTGGCCGGCTTGCCGCGCGCGCGTCCGCTGCACATCCACATCGCCGAGCAGCAGGGCGAAGTGGCGCAGTGCCTGGCGGCGACCGGCGCGCGCCCGCTGCGCTACCTGTTCGACCAGGTGGCGGTCGATGAACGCTGGTGCCTGGTGCATGCCACCCACCTGGACGCTGGCGAGACGG
Source organism: uncultured Oxalobacteraceae bacterium (assembly GCA_946479255.1). The sequence continues at coordinate 4,668 of CAMLFK010000171.1, read as the reverse complement.
CGCTGCTTTCCGCCAGCGGGGCGGTGGCCGGGCTGTGCCCGAGCACCGAGGCCAACCTGGGCGACGGCCTGTTCGCGCTGGAGCCCTACCTGGCGGCGGGCGGGCGATTCGGCATCGGCAGCGACAGCCACGTGTCGCAGTCGCCGGTGGAAGAGTTGCGCTGGCTGGAGTACGGCCAGCGCCTGCAGCACCAGCGCCGCAATATCGCGGCCGGCCCGCGCTCACCCAAGGTGGGTGATTTCTTGTGGCAGGCGGCGCTCGCCGGCGGAGCCCAGGCCAGCGCACGCCCGGTGGGCACGCTGGCGGCGGGACGCCGCGCCGACCTGCTGGTGCTCGACGGTGCGCACCCGAATCTGGCCGATGCGGCACCGCAGGATGTGTTGAATCGCCTGATTTTCTGCGGTAATGATAACCTTGTAAGGGATGTGATGGTGGGCGGCCGCTGGGTGGTGCGCGATCACAGGCACGTTGCGCAGGCGGCGATTGCGCAGCGCTTTCAACAGACTCTCGCTCAACTGCGGATACTGCGAACATGACACTGCTCATTCCTTATGCCGGTCTGGAGCCATCGCCATGGAAAAACGGCGGCGGCAGCACCACCGAAATCGCTGCGGCGCCGCCTGGCGCTACCTTCGACAGCTTCGATTGGCGTATCAGCCTGGCGACCATCACGCTGGACGGGCCGTTTTCCCAGTTCCCGGGCATAGAACGAACGCTGGCGCTGGTCGACGGACCGGGGGCGGTACTCGATATCGGCGCCGGCAACCGCTTCTTCCTCAGCGAGGACGAGCCGATCTTCGAGTTCCCCGGCGAGGCCGTCGTCAGCGCCACGCTCAACGGCGCGCCGAGCACCGATTTCAACGTCATGACCCGGCGCACCCGCTGCCACCATCGGCTGGGGCGGCGCGTGTTGAATGGCGCGTCTCCCTTCGCCCCGCGCGGCGATGTGACGGTGCTGTTCCTGGCCGAGGGCGAGAGCCTGTCGGTCAGCAGCGACGCCGAGCGGATCGGCCTGGTGCGCTACGATACGGTGGTATTCGACACACCGACGGTGTGGACCCTGGAGTCGCCGCGCGCGGTGGTGCTGGTGGTGGACCTGTTCCTGAACCAGAGTTAGCGCGATGGCGGCGGCACCCTGCGACACGCTGTTTACCAATGTGAAGCTGGCCACCATGGCCGATGCCGGCGAGGTGCTGGATGCGGCGATCGCCGTTACCGCCGGGCGCATCGCCTGGCTGGGACCCCGCGCCGAAGCGCCGCCGGCACTGCAGGTGCATGACGGCGCCGGCTGCTGGCTTACGCCGGGCCTGATCGACTGCCACACCCACATCGTCTACGCCGGCAGCCGCAGCGACGAATTCGAAGCGCGCCTGAACGGCGCCAGCTACGAAGACATCGCGCGCGCCGGCGGCGGCATCATGTCCACCGTGCGCGCCACCCGCGCCGCCAGCGAGGCCGATCTGCTGGCCCAGAGCGTGCCGCGTGTCGCGGCGCTGCTGGCCGAGGGCGTAACCACCCTTGAAATCAAGTCGGGCTACGGCTTGAGCCTGGAGGCGGAAGCGAAGATGCTGCGCGTGGCGCGCCAGGTGGGGCAGGTGCTGCCGGTGCGGGTGCGCACCACCTTTCTGGGTGCGCATGCGCTGGCGCCGGAATATGCCGGGCGCGCCGACGACTATATCGACGAGATCTGCACGCGCATGCTGCCGCGGCTGGCTGAGGAAGGGCTGGCCGACGCGGTCGACGCCTTTTGCGAGCGCATCGGGTTCACTCACGGCCAGACCGCCCGGGTGTTCGAGGCGGCACGCCGCCACGGCCTGCCGGTCAAGCTGCATGCCGAGCAGCTGTCGGACCAGGATGGGGCGGCGCTGGTGGCGCGTTACGGCGGCCTGTCCGCCGACCACCTGGAGCACTTGAGCGCGCAGGGAATCGCCGCGATGGCTGCCGCCGGCACGGTGGCGGTGCTGCTGCCGGGCGCTTACTACTTCCTGCGCGAGACCCGCGAGCCGCCGGTGGCCGCCTTGCGCGCGGCCGGCGTGCCGCTGGCGCTGGCCACCGACTGCAATCCCGGCACGTCGCCGATGACCTCGATCCTGATGGCGATGAACATGGCGTGCACGCTGTGGCGCATGACGCCGCGCGAGGCCCTGGCCGGCTGCACGGTGCACGCGGCACGCGCGCTTGGACTGGGCGGCGAGGCCGGATCGCTGGAGGTGGGCAAGCGCGCCGACTTCGCGCTGTGGGACATTGCCCGCCCGGCCGAACTGGCCTATGCGATCGGCTTTAATCCATGCACGATGGTGGTCAACGCGGGCGTGGCGCGCGCCCCGCGCGGCTAAGCGCCGGGTAAACAAAAAGGGGCGGCACGCATGCCGCCCCTTCATGAGATGCAATGGAGCTTAAGCAGCTTTGGAACGGCGGCGCGCGCGGGTGGCGACACCCAGCAGGCCCAGGCCGAGCAGGGAGAGTGGCAGCGCCGCCGGCTCCGGCACGGTGTTGTACTGGAAGTTGGCGCCGAAGTAGCCGACATCGAAGCCTTGGTGGAAGTCGGCGTATTCGAATACCGTGGTGCCGGAGGTGCGGGCTTCGATGTAGCTGATTTCCGGGCCGGTGGTGACCGCTGCCGGGCTGACATGGCGCCAGCTCCGGTCGGCATCGGTGGACAGGCCGGCCACCACGTAGCTGCCTGCCGCCAGGGTGGTGGTGCCGGAGAGGGCGCTGGTGTAACGGAAGCCGGCCAGCAGTGGATCGGCGTTGCCGGCAGCGACGGTGCCGGTCATGAGCAGATTGCCCAGCTCATCCCAGACGCCGACTTTGTGCGAATCGGCCAGGCCGTCGTTGGCGAAGTCGAACCAGCCGAGCGAAGTGACATTGATGCTTGCGTTGCTGCTAAATGCCCAGCCGCGGGTCTGTGCCGAAAAGCCGTCCGATCCAGTGCCCGACCACTGCAGCGCGATGGTCGCAGCGTTGGCGTTGGCCAGCGCGAAGCCGGACAGGAGTAAGGCAGCGGAAAGTTTCTTAATCATGATTATGTTCCTGATTGGAAGATTGTGAAGCGTGATGAAGCAGATTGCGTACCATGCAATGCCGGCCGGCTTAAGTGCCTGATTTCTCTAACTATGTTCAGGAGTAAAAAATGCCTGTTGGAATGGAGTGTAAAGATTTCCGTCAGTCTATAAAGCTGTTTATGAAGGAAGCTTGACGAAAACTGCTGATAAGCTGGCGCGACTCATCATGACAGGAGCCCGTGTGCGCCCGATCGCTGCCGCCTTTGTCATGGCCCTGTGGCTGCTCGCCTGCGCTGGCGCGCAAGCGGCCGAGGCCCTGCAAATCGGGTCGAAACGCTTTACCGAGTCCTACATCCTGGGCGAAATACTGACCCAGAGCGCTGCGCGCCATGGCCCGGCGGAGCACCGCCAAGGACTGGGCAATACCGCGATCGTGCTGGCGGCGCTGCGCGAGGGCAGCATCGACGTGTATCCCGAATACCTCGGCACCATCGGCCAGGAAATCCTGAAGAACAGCCAAGCCGCTTCGCTGGCGCAGATGCACGCGGCACTGGCGCCGCTCGGCCTTGGCGTGGCGCTGCCGCTGGGCTTTAACAACAGCTACGCGCTGGCTGTGCGCGGCGACAGCGCCGGGATCGATTCGCTGTCGGACCTGGCCCGCCATGGCGATCTGCGCTACGGCCTGTCGCATGAATTCATCGGGCGCGCCGACGGCTGGCCCGCTCTGGCGCGGCGCTATGGGCTGGCCGCGCAGCCGCGCGGCCTCGATCACGGCATCGCCTATGAAGCGCTGGCGCAGCGCCAGGTCGACGTCATCGACATTTATGCGACCGACGCAAAAATCGCGCGCGACAAGCTCAAGGTGCTGAACGACGACCGCGGCTATTTCCCGCGCTATGACGCGGTGCTGCTGTACCGGCTCGATGCGCCACGGCGCTTCCCAAACCAGTGGCGCGCCCTCACCGCGCTGGAAGGGCGCATCAGCGCCGAGCGCATGATCGCGATGAACGCCGCGGTGGAACTGGAAGGGAAGAGCTTCGCCGCCGTGGCGCGCGATTTCCTGGCGCCGCAGCCGGCCAGCGCGGCTTCCTCAGGCTTGGCCGCCAAGCTGTTCGACCCGTCCCTATGGACGCTGACCCGCCAGCACTTGCTGCTGGTGCTGGTGTCGGTGGCGCTGGCCTGCGCCGCCGGCATCCCGCTGGGGATTGTGGCGGCCTTCGCCCCGCGCCTGCGCCAGGGCGTGCTGGCGCTGGCCGGGGTGCTGCAGACGGTGCCGTCGCTGGCCCTGCTGGCGATCCTCATTCCCGTCTTGGGCATGATCGGCACGGTGCCGGCGCTGGTGGCGCTGTTCGTGTATGCCTTGCTGCCGATCGTGCGCAATACCTGCACCGGCATCCTCGGCGTGCCGCCTGGTTTGCGCAGCGCCGCGCTGGCGCTCGGCCTTAGCCCCCTCCAGCGTCTGCTGTATGTGGAGCTGCCGCTGGCGCTGCCGGTGATCCTGGCCGGCGTCAAGACGGCCGCCGTGATGAGCGTCGGCACCGCCACCATCGCCGCCTTCATCGGCGCCGGCGGCTATGGGGAGCGCATCACCATCGGCCTGGCCCTGGGCGACAACGACATGCTGCTGGCCGGCGCCATCCCCGCCGCGGTCCTGGCGCTGCTC
>CAMLFK010000170.1 GCA_946479255.1 uncultured Oxalobacteraceae bacterium | reverse complement strand
CGGCCGGCCTCCGGAATGCCGCCCAAAATCATCAGCGCCTGGACGCATGAAGACGCCAATTCTGCTGTGTTTGAGGTACTCAGGAAGGCTGCGGAAACATTCAACCGGCGTCAGCATGGATACAAGGTCGAGATCACGTCCAACCTTCGCCGGAATTATGAAAACTGGGTGCGCCGGGAGGCGGCCTCCGGCACTTTGCCGTGCCTGTTGGAGTTCGATGGACCATTACTGCATGCGTTCGCGTGGCCCCAGTTCTTGCAGCCCATCGATCCATTTGTTCCCCCCGGATTTTTGCACGATTTTCTGCCGTCCGTGGTGGCGCAGGGAAGCTACCAGGGGCGGCTCTACAGCCTGGCGCAATACGACTCCGGCCTGGGCTTGTGGGGCAATCGCCGCTATCTGCGTGCCGCCGGGCTACGTATCCCGACCCTGAACGCCCCCTGGAGCCTGGAGGAGTTCGAGCAAGCCCTGGCCAAGTTGACTGCACTGGAGGAAGTGGACTACGCCATCAACTTCGCCCTCTACAACAGGGGCGAGGAATTCTATTCCTATGCATATGCACCGATCTTGCAGGGTTTCGGCGGCGATTTGATCGATCGCCGGCGCGTCCGCGCCAAGGGGATGCTCGATGGGCCGCAGTCGGTGGCGGCGATGAAGTATTTCCAACGCTGGATTGCGAAGGGCTGGACCCAGGTCGTTTTCGATCGACAAGATGATTTCGATAAGGGCAAGGCCGCCCTGTCATGGAGCGGGAACTGGACCTACCGCAGCTATCACAAATCGCTGGGCAAGGACCTGGTATTGATGCCTTTGCCGGACTTTGGGCGGGGCATCAAGACCGGGATGGGGTCGTGGAGCTGGGGCATTTCCAGCACCTGTGACGATCCCGCCGGCGCTTGGACGTTTCTCGCCCATCTGCTTTCAACCCGGGAAATCTTGCGCATGACGAAGGTCAACGGCGCCATGCCCGCCCGCCGGTCGGCCATCGCGCAATCGCCCTTGTATGGCGCGCGCGGCCCTGCGAGACTTTTTGTGCAACAGCTAGCCATCGGCGGCGTGCCCCGTCCTGCAACGCCGGCCTACGCCACGATCAGCAATGCCTTCCGAGGCGCGACCGCCAATATCATTGCTGGGGGCGATGTTCAATCCGAGCTCAGCAAAGCCGCCGACATCATCGATCGGGAGATCGCTGCGCGCCGCGGCTTTCCGTATCCGTGATGGATGCAAGAATCAGGCTGTGGACGCCTGGCCCGGTCGGGATGGAAGTATGAATTTCGGCATCAAGCGAAAGGTTTTACTTGTGCTCGTCGGCGCACTGGCGTTCACCAGCGCGCTCGATGCGCTGCTTGCTTCGTATTACACGAACCGGCAAAACCAGGAGTCGGCGTTTGCTGACCTCAGCCGTGATCTGCTGGCCTGGCAGAATGATTTGCATGCATTGACCCTGCGCCTCAGGAGCACGGCGCTGGCCACCGTCGGCGACAGCGTCGTGTTGAACCAGTTGGATGAACTGCTCAACCTCGAGGTCAATGTCGATAACCCGTGGCGGGCGCAAGAAATCGTGGCGATGGGGCGAACCTCGTCCTATACCAAGACCGTATCCCTCAATCGCTTGCACCTGGTATTGCGTACGGGTAGCTTTTCGAGTATCGCGGTTTATACCCGAGGCACGCTGAGTCATTTCATTTCCGCATCCGAAGCGGGGATGATGGCCCGCCGAGGAAATACGCCTCCGGTGTGGGTTCGGGCGCGCGCTGATGCAAATGGACGCCTGGATTTCCAAACTTGGCCCGCCTGGCAGGAAGGGCGTCCGCCATCCGCCACCGCGCTCGTCGTTGCGCCAATGGCACAGCCCACCGTCTCCGTCGTATTTCCTTCTCCCGAATTTGCTGCCATTGAAATCGCCGTCCCGCTACAAGGAATCGTCGAAGAACTCTGGAGCGACCTGCCGATGCCCATGTCCCGCGTCGTGCTCGGGTTAGCGATTGCGGGGGCGGCGCAGGACCAGGCCACCTCCCAGCAGCGACGGGAGACGGTCGCGGTGCTGGTCTTCCGCAAGCTGATCGACCGTCACGTCCTGGACCAGCTGGCGGCAAAGACGGGCAAGTGGCCCCTCCTTTTTTCCCCTGACGGCAGCCACCGGCAGCGGCTCACCGATGTCAATTTGACGTCGAACGAGCTGTTGCGCAAGGCGCAGGCGATTCCGCCTGGAAGTACGCCGCAAGTGATCCGGCAAACCGTCAGGACTGAACAGGGATCGTTCTACCAAGCCTTGCTGCCATGGCAATTCGAGAATCGGACGCGCCTGGTCCTGGGCTTGATGTCCTCGCGCGCGAGCACCTTGCAAAACATACGGGAAACCGTCACCGCGATCCTGGCTTCGGCGAGCCTGATTCTGGTGATAAGCATGGGGGTTGGCATCTTTTGGGTAGGGCGCTTAATCGATCCGATCATTGCACTGACCAAGGTCGTGAAACAGATGGGTGCCAAGCGCCGCTTGGGGGACAGCAGCGGGACTGCGTCAGATCAACTTCAACTGATTGCCATCGAGGCGCCCGACGAAATCGGCGAACTGAGTTCGGCATTCAATGTCATGACTGCCGAACTGCGGCACGCTTTCGAGACCCTGGAGCAGCGCGTGCAAACCCGCACCGCCGAATTGCGCCAGCAGACGCGTTACCTGCGCACGCTCATCGATACCCTTCCCGTATGGGTCTGGATCAAGGATATGGAGCGCCGCTATCTGGCCACCAACCAGGCCAATGCCGAAGCCTGCGGCCATACGGTCGACGAGATGGTTGGCAAGGCCGACGAGGAGTTATGGCCACGCGAGCTTGCCGAGCGCTACTGCGCAGACGACGTGCAGGTGATGGCTTCGCGCCAGCGCAGCACGGTGGAAGAATCCATGAACGGCCCGGATGGTCTGGTCTGGATGGAGACCTACCGCGCGCCCGTGCTGGACGAGGACGGGACGGTGCTGGGCACAGTTGGCGTCGCCCGCAATATCAGCGAAGGCAAGGCTGCGGAAGCAGCGCGGGAAGCGGCTTTGGCGGAGGCCGTGCGGCTGGCGCGGCAACGCAGCGAATTCCTGGCGCAGATGAGCCACGAACTGCGTACGCCGCTCAACGCCATCATGGGTTATGCGCAGCTCTTGCGGCGCGACACGAAACATTTGGCCGAGCAGCAGGCACGCGGCCTGGAGATCATTCAGGAGAGCGGCCAACATTTGCTCACCCTCATCAATGACATCCTTGACCTGGCGCGGGTCGAGGCTGGGAAACTTGCCCTGTATCCGGCCGCAGTCAATCTCCCTGACTTCATGTGGGTGGTGGTGAACATCATCCGCGTCAAGGCCGAAGAGAAAAGCCTGTTGTTTACCTACCAGGACTCGCCTGACTTGCCGGCCTCGATAACAGTGGACGACAAGCGCCTGCGTCAAGTGCTGCTCAATCTGCTTGGGAATGCTGTCAAGTTCACCGATAGCGGTGAAATAAGCTTGCGCGTGCACAGCGTAGCGATGCACCAGCCTCAGGGGGAGCAAGCCATGGTGCGCCTGCGTTTCGAGGTGCAGGACAGCGGTATTGGCATGAGCGAAGAACAAGTGTCGCGCATATTCCAGGCCTTCGAACAGGTGGCCGAGGTGCGGCGGCGCGAGGGTGGGACGGGGCTGGGCTTGGCCATCAGTCAGCAACTGGTTCATCTGATGGGAGGGGATATTCTGGTCGATAGCCGATTGGGCAAAGGCAGCCTCTTCTGGTTTGAACTCGAGCTGCCGCTTGCGGCGGCCCCGCTGGCAGCCTTGCCCAAGCCGCGGGCCGTCATCGGCTATGAAGGCTTGCGCAAGAAGGTGCTCGTCGTGGATGACGTGCCACAGAATCGCGCCATGTTGATGGATGCCTTGCAGGCACTGGGGTTCTACGTGATTGAGGCCGAGAACGGCCAGGAGTGCCTTGACATGCTCGACAGCGCCAGGCCAGATCTCATCTTGATGGATTTCATGATGCCGGTGATGGATGGCGGGGAGGCGACGCGCAGGATCCGCAACTTGCCGGAGTTCGCCCGGATTCCCATCATCATCACCAGCGCCAGCGTCAGCCATGACGATGAATTAAAAAGTCAAACGGTCGGCGCCAACGCCTTCCTGCCCAAGCCTATTGAGCAAGCCAGTTTGCTGAAGACCATCGGCGAGGGCTTGGGCTTGAACTGGATCAATGAAGAAATTCCGCAGGAAGCTGTCGGTGAAGGGGAGCGGGAAGCGCTTGATCTCATTATTCCCCCACAGGATGAGATAGAAGCGCTCTGTCAGTTGGCGCGGCTAGGCGATATGCAAAAAATCAGCGCACGGGCAGATTATCTGATAGCCCTGGACTCGCGTTACGCCGCATTCGCCAAGCAGTTGCGTACCCTGGCGCAAGGCTATCAATCTAAGGCCATCGCCGCCTTGGTGGAGCGGCACCGTACAGGACACAAGAAGGCAGGGACCGAGAGTTCGTCGTTTCTGCGACACTCAAACTTGTAATTGCTGCTCGTCAATCTTTCATCGGTGCATTCCACCATACTTTCCTTGCTCGGCTTATCAAGGAGACTGGTATGGGAAGCCAGGATGCTTTGTCGGCATGGATTGAGCAAGAACGCTTCCTCGACGGCGTAAACCGGCCGCTTCGATTGCGTTTCGGGTCGCTTTCGAAAGAGCTCGATGGGGTATTGCTACCGCAAAGGGTGAGTGGGGGCGATGCAATCTGCGGCGCGATCGATTACGAAGTTTTCGGCGTTTCTCTATCCCCAAAGTTGAAGCTGACGGGCTTCATCGGCTTGCCGGTCGCCGTTGAACTGGTGACTGATCGGGGCGAACTGCGCAATATTTGCGGCATCGTGACTGAGGCCGTTGCCGGGGATTTCGATGGCGGCTTGGCCGCCTATAAGCTCCGGATTCGCGATGCCATGTCGATCATGGAAATGCGTATCCGGACACGCGTTTTCAAGCACATGAGCGAGCTGCAGATTGTACAACTGCTCGTCAGCGAGTGGCAGCAATCGAGCAGCATTGTCGCGGCGGCATTTCGGCTTGAAATTGCCAAGGGCTTTTTTTACCGCACGAACTATCCGGCGCGAGAGTTCACGATGCAATACAACGAGTCCGACGCCGCCTTCATACGCCGTTTGCTGCGGCGGTGCGGCATCAGCTGGTTTTTTCGTGCGTGTGACGAAGCCGCTGGTGCGGGCAATCAGCCTGCCCCCTCCCACGCACTTGTTTTGTTCAACCGGTTCGACCAGCTGGAGCGCAACGCGGCCGACAGTGTGCGCTACCACCTCGGCGGTCCGACCGAGCAACGGGATACGGTCACGGCGTGGAATGCTGTTCGTTCCTTGCAAGGTGGGAAAGTAGAACGCTTCAGCTGGGATTACAAGTATCCCAGTGGACGGCGCGCCATGGGAGTCTCCGTGACCAGCGGGATCGCGCAAGGCGCTGCCGGGAACAGCCTTGCCGCCAGCCTCGAAGACTATCAGGTTATGGCCCCGCATCTGGGCGACGACGAGGAAGATTTTTTTCGTCTCGGACACATTCAGTTGCAGCGCAAGGAGTTCGATGCCAAATGCTTCGTGGCGGACTGCACGGTGCGTACATTCTGTGCGGGCGAATATTTCACCTTGACGGGGCACCCGGAAATCGACACGCATCCCCACTTCGAGCGGGATTTCGTCATCACTGGATTTCACATCGTCGCGCGCAACAACCTGCCGACCGCGCTCGCCATGAAGGTGGAGCGCCTGTTCACGCGCAGCCGCTGGCAAGGTTCCGGCGCGGTTGATATGGCTGAAGATGGCACCGCCGGTCCGGTCCGTTGCGAGATTCAGGTGACGGTAGTACGCCGTGGCGTCCCGATCGTGCCCGCATTTGACGCCCGCAGGGATGTGCCGCAGGCGCAAACGCAAACGGCAATCGTGGTGGGGCCTGCAGGCGAAGAACTCTACTGCGACAAGATGGGCCGGGTACTGGTGCTGTTCCCGGGTGCGCACAGCCGCACCGAACGGCAATTCCTCGGTGGTGTACCGGATGAGCCTTATGCTTATTCGGCCTGGGTGCGCGTGGCGAGCAACTGGGCGGGCAATGGTCCGGGCAGCAGTCGCCAGTTTGGCACCATCGCACTGCCGCGTAATGGTGCAGAGGTCATCGTGACCTTCCTGAATGGCGACCCTGATAAACCCATGATTACAGGGCAGGTTTATAACGGCGATGCCGAGCCGCCAGCCCTCAGCAAGAAGGGCGCATTGCCCGCGAATCGCTATCTGTCGGGAATGCGAAGCCGTGAAAAGGCGAGCTACCGTGGAAACCAGTTGAGGTTCGACGACTCGGCTGGCCGCATCAACGCACAGCTCGCGAGCGACCATGCGACATCGCAGCTCAATCTTGGATTTCTTGTGCATCCGCTGGAGGGCGGGCACGGCGAAGCGAGGGGCGAGGGCGCGGAGCTGCGCAGCGACGCGGCTGTTGCTGTCCGCAGCGGCAAGGGCACCCTGATCAGCGCCGCCGCCAGCAAGGAAGCGGAAGGCGGCCAGCTCGATTGCAGCGAGCTCACCGCAACGCTGGATGCACTGCACAAGCTGTCCACGCAGCTGGCCGATCTGGCGAAGAAGCATGCGCAGGACGAGCCTGGCGGCACTGAACTTGCGGACCTGATCGAGCGTACGAAAAAGCTGGCTGAGAATGGTCCGGCAATCGTTGCTGTGAGCGCACCTGCGGGTCTGGTTGCGGGCAGCAGCGGCAGCATTGGCCTCGGTGCCGCCAGCGACATCGACATGCTCAGCGGCGGCACGACAACAGTGGCGGCAGGCGCGCACGTATTGCTGCGCGCCGCACTCGATATCAGTTTGTTTGCCAATGAGCTCGGCATGAGGTTCATCGCGTCCAAGGGGCCTGTGCGGGTGCAGGCCCAGGACGACAAGGTGGAGATCCTGGCGAAGAAGGTACTCGATCTCATCAGCACGACGGACTGGATCAACATTAAAGCCAAAACGGGCGTCCGATTCTATGGCGGCGGCAGTGAGCTGGAAATCAGTGCTGCTGGCATCAAAGGCTACACGGGCGGCAAACACGAGATGTACGCCGCGGATCATCAGACCTTTCCGAAGCAGGATCGCCCGACGCAGTTTCCTGACGAGATACCGCACCATGAAATTTGCTTACCCTGCATGCTCAAGGCTTCGAAGGCGCATGCACCGTTCGTGGAGGTGAAATGAACAGCATATCGTTACCGGTTTTATCGTATCTGTTGGTGGACGGTGCCTTGGCTGGTGATGCCGTTGACAGACTGGTGCTCGCCGGACCGGATAAGCCTGGCTGGATCCATTCACCGTATCCCGACGAGGCCGTAAAAATGGGGCCCATAGTGATCGACATTGCCGCCGCACTCGAAGCTGAGGAGATCGGCGCGATGATGGTGCTTGTGAACGCAGTCTCTCCACAACTTCACCTGTCGATCATCGAGACGCACTTGACTGCGGCTGCACTGACTGAACACCTGCGGCGATTCATCGTGGTGCGCAACGAGGCGTACAAAACCTATTCCTTGCGATTTGCGGATTGCATTGTTCAGTCTACGTTGGCCGTCGTTCTGCGGCCACCGCAGTGGGCCTCGCTAACCAGTCCGTTCGTGAGATGGCAAACGCATGGCCGGGACGGACGGCTGTTCCAGCTGCCGATCGCGGATGCGAGCAAGGAAAATTCTGCGACCCCTTTGATCCTGGATAGTGAGCAATTCGGGCAGTGCGCTGATGCATGTGAGCCGGACGTATACATCGCGCACATTAAAGCAATGAGGCATGGAGCGGCGTTGCGTGGCAGCTGCCAGGAACAGTATCTATGGGCATGCAAGTCGCGAGACCTTTGGCGCGCATCCGGAAATTCTGAGGATGTGGTGCTGCGCTGGCTGATTGCGGCGGCAATCGATACTGCCGGGAAGGCACTTGAGTTAACAAACCTGCCTCGATTGCTTTCCGAGAAAAACCTGGACGAAATACGTGCGATCTTCGCTAACGTAGTGGCCGTCCATGCGCACTAAACCGGTTACATAGCGAGCTCGAAGTTCCACATTGCATCACTCAACAAGATGGAGGTTTCATGGCTTCTGCAAAGGGTATTTCATCTAAATCGGTCAAGACGATCGCTTGGCTCACAGTTCTTGGAGTAATCATATATTTCACGATCCCGTGGGTGCAGCGGGAGAATCACAATAGTAAATTCGCCAGCGTGCTTTTTTCCGGTGTCCATCACATGGGACCAAACTTCAATATTCCAGACCTTTACGTAGATGGCTACTCGCGGTTTAACGTCCAGCGTACCGGGAGTGGGGGCGATATTTGCTGCGTTAACCTCCCTAAGGCATGGCGTCCTGGATTGACCGTCGATCTGCGGTGGGCCGTCGGGGATTGGACCAACGAGAATCGTACTGAAATCGAAAACGACAACTACGGTAGCGTTAGCTTTAAGAGCTATCGCGCAATTGTTCCAGTTGAACGCTACGACACTGCCGCTCATCTTTATGTACATTTTTTTTCGAACGGGAAAGCGCGGGTGGTATCCAGCACAACTGGCCATTGGGGCAAAGGTCATCCGATCACTGATGATCCTCGGGAAGCGAATATTGCAACTGTTGGAACACCAGTGGATGAGCTGTTTACTCCAGCCGAATTGGCGAAACGGCGGGCCGCATGGGAGGCAGAGGAAGCGAAATCTGGAGGGAGTTGGAAATGAGCGACCAAGCGGATTTCGTGATTGCTCCATCAGCCCAGGCACCCATCGCTAACGTACGGGTATCCGAGCCGTTAACGCTGACGGATTGTTCCAAATGCGAAGGAAATATCAATGTCGGAGTGTTCTTTGACGGCACAGACAACAATGCTAAAAGAGATGAACCCAAACTGGGGGACAGCAACGTTGTGCGCTTGTACAAGGCATATCGCATGGAACCAAATGAAGGTTACTACAGTTTGTATGTGCCAGGCGTGGGCACCAAGTTCTCCGAGATCGGTGAGGAGGGAGAAAGCTTTACTGGAAACGGCTTTGCCCACGGATGCGAGCAGCGCGTTTTGTTCGCCATGTGTTGGATGCTTGAATACATTCATCAAACGGCATTCGACGCGGCTAGGTTTCTCAGCGACGCTCAGATTACGGCGCTCTGCCGGAATCAATCCGGGATGACGTTCAAATGGCCTACTGACCAGGCCGCGCTCATTCAAATTGGTGAAATCGGTGGACTACGGATGCCCGACACCTTCGGTGACGGGGATCGAGAGGAAATCCTAAGGCGATTGGCAGTCAAGCTTAAGAAGAAGCTTATTACGTCCAAAGTACGGGTCAAGGAGTGTTTTATCGACGTATTTGGATTTTCGCGAGGCGCGGCTCAAGCACGTGTTTTCTGCAACTGGATGGACCGCCTTTGCATCAATGGCGGGTTGGCGGGTGTAAAAATTACTTTTCGATTCCTCGGCATCATGGATACAGTGGCTTCCGCAGGATTTTTCTCAAGCATCGGATCTGCGGTTGGCTTGGACGGCGGCCACGCTGGATGGGCGGACGCCGATTATCTCCTTGTTCGAGAATCTGTAAAAAGTTGCGTCCACATGGTCGCTATGCATGAGCTCCGACGGAATTTTCCGGTCGACACTGTTATCGCGAACGGTAAGCTTCCACCCAATTGCGTCGAGCACGCATATCCGGGTGCACATAGCGATGTGGGTGGTGGCTATGCCCCCGGAGAAATAGGCATGGCGGTGGGAGCAACACTTGCCGAGGGGGACGCCCTTAAACTTTCGCAGGTGCCATTGAATCATATGCTGTCGTGCGCGCTCAAAGCTGGTTCACCATTAAATAAGTCAGACGCCAAGTCGTCAATTGGGCATGACCTATTTAAAATTGACCCGAGACTTCAGCTCGCCTACGACGACTTTATACGGGAGACGCAATTGCACGCGCGGCCCTTGCACCAATGGCTGCAGCCATATATCAACTGGAAGTGGGAGATCTCAAAACGGTTGCAGAGCCAGGGACATTGGAGAAAGGCGAACGCGAAGGATCGCGAACGTCTAAACGCATATAACGCGATGTTGCTGAATCATGCCGCCTACATGGAGTCAGCAGGGGGCGGCGGCAAGGGGATTTACTTTGAGATCGCAAGACGGCTTTTTCCCGCGCTGAATGGACTTACTCCTCAACTTGATCCAGAGGCCAGAAAGGTATATGCGGCGGCGAAAGCTGCGCCACCCACGTCCCCAGCGGCCCACAGTATGTTCGACGGTTACGTACATGACTCTCTTGCCGGTTTCGATAGAAAATTGATCGAATGGACGGGCTACTGGCGCTATCGGAAGGGATTCCTTGGAAGCCGAAAAGGGCTTATCGCCGCAGTGGACGAGAACCCCGAGAAACCGGTGGGTTCCTATACTTAATGCTGAGGCCAAAATGCGAAATTCACGCGGCGATGGTGTAGTACGGCTGGGCGACTCGACTAGCCACGGTGGGAAAGTCATCAGCGCCACCGAGACGTTCAGAGCGTTGGGAAAACAGGTCGCACTCGACGGCGACATGACTGTCTGCCCGCAATGCAAGGGCAGATTTCCTATTAAAGTCGCCGAGAGCGACCGCCATCACCATGGCAAGGCCGTGGCCTACGACGGCGACGTCACCGCGTGCGGCGCCAAGCTGATCTCGTCGATCTGATCGTCA
>CAMLFK010000169.1 GCA_946479255.1 uncultured Oxalobacteraceae bacterium | reverse complement strand
AAACCTGCGCACTTGCGGATAACTGCCCTTGACCGGTAGCACCATGCCGATGCGGCTTAATTTGCCATCCATCTCATGCACCAGCTTGTATTCTCCCTGTTCCAATACAAGGTTCTGGCTGGCCGCAGCGGCATATACGCGTTCGATCAGGCTGTACCTGGCTTCGGCATCGGGAAAGCTACCGTAAAACTTTGCCGGCGGCTGGCCTTCCGCACTTGCCGTCACAGGCGCTGCGGCAGGTTGGCCGCGCAGGGTAGCAAGCCGGCGCTGCGCCTGTGCAGTCTGCTCGTGCAGTGGCCGCAACACGACATCGGCAAACGACAGGCAGCACAACAGTAGGAGCGGGCCAGCCAGCAACAATGGCCCCGTGCGCCACCACAACTGGCGCGCAGACCACGCCAAAGCAGGCAAGGACAAGCGGTCAGGTACGGCCATGTCACTGCCCTCCCGATGCCACTGGCGCCATCAACCACTGCGCGGCAAGGACAAACCGTACCGGCCGCTGCGGATCCTGCACCTGCACCTGATGGCTCTGGATCTGTGCATCCTTGAAACGGGCGCTGGCGGCCAGGCGCTTTCCGTAGGCCAGCATTGCACCGAGATCCCTGGCTTCCGCGGTCACTTGCAGCACGCCTTTTTCCGCGTCCGGCTCGACGCTGAGCAGGGTGACGTGTTCATCTACCGTCGCTTCGATCTCATTGAATAAGGCTTCCCATGGCAGGCTCAGGCGGGCATTCACTTGCCGCATCAGCTTCAATTCGCCCTGCTCCTGCGCAAGGTTCGCCGCACTGCGCACCACCGGCGCCGCACTGGAGCGCCCCTGCAGCGCACGCAATCTGTATTCGAGGCCAGCCAGCGTGCTGGTGCGCTCGCGGTATTCATAAGCCAGCCAGCAGGCCAGCAATACACCGGCAAGCAGCAACAAACCACCGGCATGGCGCGCGCTCGCATTCGGCGCAAACTCCAGCTGCAAGGGCTTACCGATCATGCCGCCTCCCGCGTAATGCCGGCGTCATCCGGACGCATGCCTTCTTTCAGGACCGTGCAGGCTGCGATGCCGCGCACGTCGCCGGCCGACGAAGCCGGCAGGCCGGCGACGTAAATCGGCGCATCGGCCGGCAGACCCTGCAGCAGGCGCTCACGCTCCAGCACTTGCCGCAATTGCGCGCGCTGGTGACGTACCGACCGGATACTGCGCCAGCCATGATCGCCGCGCGACGCCAGCGTGCACGAAGCTTCATCCGAAAAGGCGAACAATGCGCTGCCCTGTTCCGGCAGCGATGCGGCATTAAAAGAATGCATGAACTGCGGCTGCAGGGACGCCAGTTTGCAGCCCGTATCGGCGCACAGTTCCTCGATGGCTTCCACCAGCGCTGAATCGATCGCGCAGGCAATGCCGGCTTCGCCGTAGCGGCGCATGTCGTACCGGCAGGCCCAGGTACACACTGCTTCGCCGTACAGGTTTTCCAGCTGGATGCGCACCAGCGCTTCCAGTTCGTCACGCCCCAAGATCTGGCCTGGCCATGGGACCAATGCATAGCGCGCAAAGCAGTCAGCCACGATGACGTTGACATTTGCGCCGGTGAGCGCCGCCTCCGTCATGTACCCGCGCCATGCGGCGAGCGACGGTCCCCAAGGAAAGGGGGATTCATTTTTTTGCGCGGGCAGCACCTTTCCATCCGCAACAGGTTGTCGCCGAGCGCGCTCCACCTGAATCTGCGCATGCTCGGCCCCCAGGGTCACGAACAACCGGCTACGAAACGAAAGTAACACGGTTGATTTCCTCTAAGGTTGTTTTACCGGCAGACACCAGGTCCAGCGCAGCATCGCGCAGGAAGCGGGTGCCGCCTGCGCGTGCGGCGGCCTTGATTTGCCTTGCAGGCGCGCGCGCGACGATCAGTTCGCGCAAGTCATCGGTCAAGGTGAGTACTTCGCCTATCGCGTGGCGTCCCTTGTAGCCGGTGCCGCGGCAATGCCCGCAGCCGCGGCCGCGGCAAAACGACATGGCCGCAGCCTGTTCAGGACTGATGGCCGATGCCGCCAGTTCCTGCGCCGTCGGTTGATGAGGTACGGAACATTCCGGGCAGATCAGCCGTATCAAACGCTGCGCCATGATGCCGTTTAACGCCGACACGAAACTGTAGGTATCCACGCTCATGTGCAAAAAACGGCCAAGCACGTCGAACACATTGTTGGCATGAACGCTGGTCAGCACCAGATGCCCGGTCAGTGCGGATTGAACCGCGATCTGCGCGGTTTCAGGATCGCGGATCTCGCCAACCAGGATCTTGTCCGGGTCATGCCGCAGGATGGAGCGCAGGCCGCGCGCGAAGGTCAGCCCCTTACGTTCGTTGACGGGGATTTGCAGCACGCCGGGGAGTTGATATTCGACCGGGTCTTCGATTGTGATGATCTTGTCCTGGCCGTTGTTAATTTCCGACAGGGCCGCGTACATGGTGGTGGTCTTGCCGCTGCCGGTTGGCCCTGTTACCAGCAGCATGCCGTAGGGCTTGGCGGCGAGCGCGCGGATTTCCTCGAGCGTGGCCGGATCGAAGCCAAGGAAATCCAGCCGCAGCCCCTGGAGTTCATCGGCCAGCCTGCGCTTGTCCAGCACGCGAACGACGATATCTTCACTGACCATGTTCGGCATTACGGAAACCCGGAAATCGATTTCCTGGCCGCGGATGGAGAGGCGAAAGCGCCCGTCCTGCGGGATACGCCGCTCCGCGATGTCCAGCTCGGCCATGACCTTGATGCGCGACACTACCTGCTCGGCCATATCCAGGCCCGGTACCGCGACGATCGTCGCCAGCACGCCGTCGATGCGGTATTTGACTTGCAGGCCAGCGGCCGTAGTTTCCAGATGAATATCGCTGGCGCCGGTTTTCAATGCATCGTAGATCGTGGAATTGACAAGCCGGACGACCGGGCTGCTGTCTTCCGCAATGCTGGCAAGCGACAGATCAGTCAACGCTGACTTGTACGGCTGCGCGGTTTCCCCGGCATGTATCGCGCTGTCGATGGCGCGCAGCGCGTCTTCATGCACTGCAAAGAAGGCACTCAGGTCGGAACGATGCGCAATGCGCCAATCGATCGCCTCATCGCTACGTGCTTCCAGCCACGATTGCAGCGCCACGTCGAATGGATCGGCCAGCACCGCGACGAGCGCATCCTGCTCGCGCGCGATAAAGCAGTTTTTTTGGACTGCCTCGGTAAAAGGCAAGACGTCGAATGCCGGGTCGAGCAAATCGAGCGCTTGCATATCGAGCACCGGGTAGTGGAGAGTGCGGCCCAGCGCCTGTACAAATCCGCGCATCGGCAGGGCCGCGCACTCTTCTAACAACTCTATTAACGGACGGCCGGATGCCTGCGCCTGCTGCCGCGCATCGTGCATCAGCTGCGGCGGCAGCACGTCGAATTCGGGAGGGTACTGCAAACTCATTGGAGGCTGTTCGCCAGTTCAAATATAGGAAGATACATGAGAACCACAATTACGCCAATCATCAACCCTATACCCAGCATTAATACCGGCTCGAATAAACGGGTGAACCAATCGACCCAGCGTGCCACTTCGTCATCGTACAATTTCGCCAATTTCTCCAGCGACTGCGCCATTTCGCCGGAGCGCTCACCGACTGCGATCAGCCGCACCCCGACCTCGGTCGCCAGCCGGTTGGCGGCGAACGCATCGGACACCATGCGCCCTTCGCGAATTGCTTGAGCGGCCAGCCGCAATCCACGCTGCAACGCTGGCTGCTGCAACAGCCCGCCCACCATATCGAGCGCTGTCACGAATGGAATTCCGCCAGAAATCAGCATGGCCAGAGTGCGGGTAAATCGGCCCAGCTGATACAGGCGCACTTGTTCTCCTATGATCGGCATTTCCCAGATGAAGCGCTCAATCCGGGCGCGTACCGAGCGGCGGGTGAAACCGTAGACCAGCAAGGCCACCGTGGCAGCTGTTCCCAGCATCATGCCGGCCGCGTAGTTCGATACGAACTGGCCCCACTGCATTAGCACGCGCGACATCCACGGTAGATTGCCGCCCAAATCTTCATAAATGCCGCTAAAGCGCGGCACGACATAGCCGAGCAGGAACAGGACGACCAGCAAGCCTACACTTATCAGCAACGCCGGATAGACCGAGGCCGACACCACCTTGCTGCGCACTGCATTGAGTTGCTGCTGGTAGGCGATGTAACGGCGCAGCGCTTCCGGTAGATCGCCAGTTTGCTCTGAGGTGCGGATGGTGGCTACGAACATCGTGGGGAAGGCATCTGGCAGCAATTCAAGCGCCCGTGAGAACGGCAGGCCTTCCCTCAGGTGGCGTGCGAGGTTGGTCAGGATGATTGTTGCTTCGCCTTGTTGTTTGTGCGCCAGCAGTTCGATGATTTCGATCAGGGACAGGCCGGCTTCGAGCAGGGCCAACAGTTCCTGGGTAAACAAGGCCAGCGAGAAGCGCTTTCCCGCTGGTTTAACGGTGGGCAGTGGAAAAACGCGGCGGCAAGAGATGACTTGGTAGCCTTGCTCAGCGAGGATGGCGCGGACCTCTGCGTGCCCTTTTGCGCTGAGGGACAAAGATGCCACGCCCAATCCCACTTGATAAACCTTGCACTCAAAACGCATCAACCATTGCCCATATCTATTTTAGGTATCCCATTGCGGGCGGGTGCGCCCCCACAGGTGTCAAATAGGCCATGCGCCATGCTGCCACTACTTGCACCGTCAACATAGGAGGTCAACGGCCAGCACTGCAATAACTAGCTTCATTGTAGGCGAATCTACAGCGAGACAACGATGAATCTCGAAACAACACTCAAGCGCGGTGCGCGTGCAAGGCGCCAAATCGCGCTACTTGCACCTGCCTGGCAGCAACCCGTGTGTAGTCGCGCGCAGCGCCTAGCCGGAACTCTACGCGGCGCGCACATGCCGGCTTGGCAATCGCGTTGTGGCGCCAGACATACCGCGACGTTCCGCAAACCCGAAGGGCGCACGGCGCAGCGGTCGTGCCACCAAGTGAAGCACAGCCCAACAGCTGGCGCAACTTTGCGGAATGACGCTTTATGTTAAAACACGCCAGCGGCATGATTTACCCCGCAGCGGCTGTGCTCTTGCGTCACGGGTAGCTGACCCCATGCCATGGTTTCGACGCCACCTATCGCTCTTGCTTCGAATGCTCCAATTCCCACGACTCATCGATCACTATTTCCTTTAGCTCGACAACCTTCCCGAATTTGTCGAACTCCCAATCCGAATCGCAGCGCTCTCTAACAGCCTCCGCATGCTTGCGAACGGCGCTTGGATCAATGTCGATATCGATCCTCAACACGTAACTGTAGTTAGGCTCCCGTTCGCTTCGAAGTAATTTTTCGATACTAGTCTTCTCATGAAAATCAGTAATCCCCAAGCGAATTTTCATCCCTCTAAGGTGAAACATGCGGTTATTTCCGAAATATTTGTGGGTTTTACACGCGCCCGCAATTTGGCCGCGCAAAAAAGAAGCCCTGGTGTACGAGTGATTCCAATCCGTTGCTGGATAGAACACGTCAGTTGCTGCCTCATTTATATTTGCAGGAAATAACTTACATTGAAACAAACCATTAAAATCGCCCTCCGCCTCAGACTCGAAAGTCGCGGGGTGGCAGCTCAATTTGTATGCCCGCGTGCCGTCTTTCGCAAAAACCACCGTTTCCACATGCGCACTTGATTTTGATAATGAGTACACTGCATGAAGCGGTGTAACCTCGGGCCACTTGGGAATATTCAAATCCATTGCATTAGCAAAAGGGTAAGCAAGGATCGAACAAACACTTGAAACACAAACAACATATTTAGGAAAAAGTCTCATTATTTTGTTCCTATTGGGCAATCCACATTTTCTGGGACCTTTAGTGTTATTTGTCGGATACCCAGGTCTTTGCTAGCGCCTGGCAACTCCACAACGAATATCGGAATCCCCCCATTATTGGCAGTCTCGCGATCGATAATAAATTGCTGAAATTGCCGAGTAGTCCATGTAGGCGTATGTTTCCGTCGCGTTGGTTCATCATCCATAACATCCCTAACTCTACTAAAACCCGTGCCATTAGTGAAAGTTCCACTAATCTGCTCCATATACGGCCGCATACCAGACTTAGTCAAATTAAATTGAGAGGGTATTACAACTCCAGAATCAGCCGTGACTTTGAATATACCAACCGAATCACCGGAGAACGCTCCTGGTTTACCAATATGATTGGAATTTCCTTGCAATACACGCGCAATGCCTGTGCAGGACTTCATTTTTGTTTCAGATGACGGCTTTGCTCCACCGCCCCCGCCCCCGCCCCCGCCACCGCCCCTCGTAGATGGCGCTGCCCTTCCCCCGAGGCTATTAAGCAAATCCTGCAAGTCCATTCCAGTAATTTTTGTTCCGCCAAACGGATCCCACGTATTGGTTCCAGGAACTGTGACTATTTGCATTTCCGCTTCTTTTTTCTTGCACTCGTTATAGGCGCTAACATCCGCATATGAAAACACATAACCATCCGACCGTGGCGAATCACAGAACCCCGAGGGGTCAACCATCACCAGCGGGTTGTTTCGCGTATAGGAATAGCGGTCATAGGATTGGATATCGGTCGCGTATGGCACACTCGGATCTGCGCTCATGAAGCGAGCGGTCGCCGGATCATACACCCGGCCGTTCATATGTATCAGCCCAAGTCGTATCAGTGGAGCTTTGAAGTGATTACGCCTCGATAGAATCGAGGCATCGGGATTGCTTTATCTAGTTGACGAGGGTTGGCTAATGGGTGACCCCCTTGTTCTTGCTTGTTCCCGGACTTGGCCCCATCACCTTTTTCGACGCACCCACCGCTGGTTGTTCAATGCAAGAACAATAGAACATACAATATACAAGAGTGGGATGACTACCAACCCAATCCAAATAGGGCCAGGAATTAATAGCCCAGCAGGAAGAATAATAAACGCCGAAGCGCCGAAGATTGCTGAGCTCCAAGAAAATCTCTTCGAACGAACTGCATAAAATCGTGCCCCACAGCTCCGGCAAGTATTTCGAAATAAGCGTAGCTGGGGCAAAGACGTCCCACACTTATCACAAGTAGTCTTCATTTAATTTCCAAAAAGGATAGCGCGGTAAACCGCAGCTTGATCTTTTAAGTTCACCCCAGCGCTTAGTAGGTTGCCCGTGATTGCACCCACACTCGCCGTCGCGCCTACCGGACCGCTAATTCCGCTAATTATGCCCGCAGTAGCCAGCCTTGCACCTGCTCGAGCTTGCAAGTTTAACTCTTGAGACGGAGTCAAATTCATACAGGCGACGCACGCAATCTTCAGCGCTTCCTTAGGATTCTCTATGATCAAATTCAAAGCCTCGAGAACCACTGCCTGTCCTTCCATGGCTTTCGTTTTCTCTTCAGGCCCCATTGCACCGTTTACCTCTAGGGCATGCTTTGGCAGATCGTAAAATAGGCCTTTGAAATAGCTTCCGACGCCTTGTCCCACACCATTGATAAAACCAGAATCTCGTGCTTGATCCGGCGAAGTGCGCGAAAGGCCCGTATTTGCCCGTTCTCTGTATGCCGAAATTCCGATGCTATTAATTAACATCGCCAATTCCATTCCAGTAATTTTTGTTCCGCCAAACGGGTCACCCCACGTCTTAGGTCCAGTAATGATGACTGTTTGCATTTCCGCTTCTTTTTTCTTGCACTCGTTATAGGCGCTAACATCCGCATATGAAAACACATAACCATCCGACCGTGGCGAATCACAGAACCCCGAGGGGTCAACCATCACCAGCGGGTTGTTTCGCGTATAGGAATAGCGGTTATAGGATTGGATATCGGTCGCGTATGGTACACCCGGATCAGCGCTCATGAAGCGAGCGGTCGCTGGATCATACACCCGGCCGTTCATGTGTATCAGCCCAAGTTCATCGAGCTGCTCATGGTTCGTGTAACCGCGATCAGTGGCCACGCCAACGAGCGTGTTGTTCGGGTCCAGCGAACCGGCAGGCGTGCGGCGTTTGCCGAAGGGCTCATACGCCATCCGCTCCACGACCGTGCCCGCAGCGTTCGTCATTGCCGTGGTCGAACCGAGATGGTCGCGGTGAAAGTACAGCGCCGTCGTGCCGGCCGCCGTCTGCTTGAGCAGCACCACAACCTCGCCGCCGGCCGTGATGAAGTGCTTGTGTTCGACGCTGCCGTCCGTCTTGATATCCTTCTCGTACAGCAGACCGCCATTGTTGTCCGGGTTCAGATAGACGGTCGTCGCACCCGGCGCGATCTGTTTGATGCGCTGATGCTCCGGACCGTACACAAAGCTGAGCGTCGCCGCCGGGCTCGCCAGCGTAACGGGCATGCCGAAACTTGTTTGTGTTTCGGTGCGGCCTTTTGCGGCAATCACATTGTTGGCCGCGTCGCGCTGCACTTCCTGCACCAGGCTGCCGCTTGCGTCGTAGCTGTACTGCCGCGTCCCGCCGCCGGCGAGTGCGATCTGGGACACCGCGTGCGGGCGAACCCCGCCATTTGCGCTGTAGGTGTACGTTCCCATGTCCGAGCGGCTGGTGACGTTGCCGATGCTGTCGTAGCCGTAGGTCTGGGTCACCATGCCGGCGCCGCTGGAATTGACGGTGTTGCTGGTCAGGCGGTTGAGCGTATCGTAGAGGAAGGATTCGGACAAATTCTGGTTGGCGTCGGCACGCGTGAGCATATTGCCGCGCACGTCGTAGCTGAACGACAGATTCTGTACCGCATTGCCGGCGCCAGCATAGATGTTCTTGAGGCGGCCGGTGGCCGGATCGAACACCTGCTGGGTCACCACATTATTGCCGTAGGTTTGCTGCAGCAAATGCCCCTCGGCGTCCATCGAATTGGCCTGCCAGTACAGCGCATTGCTCGCGTTATCGCGCACCTCTTTCAAATACCCCAGTGGCGTGTAAATATATTTGAGTTTCAACCCGGTCGGATAGGTCTGCGTGGCCACGCGGCCATGCGTGTCATACGTGTTGCTCGTTGTGTAGTTCGCGTCCACATGGGTCAGCGTCTGGCTCGGCCGGCTCTGGCTGTCGAAGCTGTAATCGACGGTGTAGCCGTTATCGGCCGTCGAACGGCACTGGCGCCCGATGCCCATCGTACAGTTGTCGTACACCCAGGTGGCCACCAGGTCCGCCTCGGTGCGCTTGGTCGCGCGACCGATCAGATCGTAGAGGTAGGTGGTCACGTTATTCCTGGCATCGGTCTGCTGCACCAATTCCCCCAGGGCGTCGTAGACATAGCTGGTCGTGCCGAGGTCGGGATCGACCATCGAGGTCTTGCGGCCGAGGATGTCGTAGACCATCGTTACCACGTTGGTCTTCGGGTCCGTGGTTCTGGTCAGATTGCCCTGGGCATCGTACTGATAGCTGAGCATATTGCCCTGCGTATCGGTCACCCGCACCACCTGGCCGAGACCGTTGGCGAGCGTCGTCTGGGTCTGATTCAGGGCGTTGGTGACGGTCTTGGTCAAGCCGTTGTACGCCGTGCCGGTACCACTGTTGTCAGGCGCGATCACCGTTACCACGCGCCCCAACGCGTCATAGGTATAGGTCGTCCATTGTTTGCTGGCGTTCGGGTAATACGGCTTGCTGACCCGGGCGATCCGGCCGAGGGCGTCGTATTCGGTGTCCTGGGTGATCAGGGTTACACCGTCGAAGCCCTGGGTTTCCGTGCGGACCGGACGCGACAGGCTATCGCTGTAGACCGTTACCGCTGGCCCGTTTTGCGCGCCGTTGGACGCGAGGGGCGTCGTGGTGACGTAGGATCGCACATTGGGCGCGCAGTTGGTGTAGCTGTAGCAGTATTGATAGACGTACGTGGTTTTATTCCCGTCGGGGCGGTATTCGACTGTTTTGCGCTTGAACTCGTCGTAGTCGTAGGTCGTATACAAGCCGTTGAGGTTCAACACATACGCCAGCTGTCCTGACGAGTCGAACGCCATGTTGACCACCTGGCCGAGTGCGTTGGCGCTCGACACCGGCTGGCCATACTGGTTGTACGTTATCGTGCTGACGGCCCGCGTCGGAATCGCCGCCAGGCCGGTCGCGGGGGACGATACGGTCGTCGTCAACCTGCTTCCAAACGCGTTCACCGTGTAGGCGGTGCGTACGCTCAATTGCGGCGTATCGGGTTCACTGACCTCCGCCGTGACGTAGCCCTTGACAGGGTCGTATTCATACGCGCTCGTGCGCGTAATCGATCCAGCCCATGCTGCGGTGCCGAGCGACATTCCGATGGCGCAGGCCACAAAACGGACGAGCCACATGTCAGGACGTGAAAAGGACCGAGCAATTGACGATTGCCGCATGGATATTCCGATCTAGTTCTTGATTTTCTTGATGTCAGCGGTGGGCCGGGCCGGCCGCTGACGCTTGTGCAACGCCGATGCCGGCTTTATCAGGGTGAATCGGACCGAACGGTCTGACGGGTCGGCAAGCCGATCCACCATTTCGCCGTGTCGTTGGTGTAGGTCGTCGTGGTCGTTTTGCTGAATCCGTCGGATGTCGATTCAACCACCTGCGTCGGATTGCCGAACGCATCGAATTGATAGGTGGAAGTGGCAAGCGGCAGCGGGGCGCCGTTCAGGTCCCACGACGAGGTCACGCTCTGCGTTACATACGGGAAGTAGCGCCGCCCGGGAGCCACGCTGCAAGCGCTGACCGAGACGAAATCGGTGCAAGCGAAGGTGTAGGCGGTTTGGCCCAGCACGCCATTGTT
>CAMLFK010000168.1 GCA_946479255.1 uncultured Oxalobacteraceae bacterium | reverse complement strand
TCCGGCATGGCGCTGCTGGCGGCCGACTTCGACGAGCGCGATCCGGCCGTCAAGGCGCTGCTGTCGATGGCGATCAAGGCTTGCCGCGCGCAGGGCAAGTACATCGGCATCTGCGGCCAGGGGCCTTCGGACCATCCGGACTTTGCCGCATGGCTGATGAGCGAAGGGATCGAGTCGATGTCGCTGAACCCCGACTCAGTGATCGATACATGGCAAAAGCTCGCCTCCATGTAAATGTTGACTAATTGAAAAAGTAAGCTAGACTTGGCGGTAACTGAACTCGTTTTCATACCGATCATCGATAGCTATCGCTTTGTTGTGCAAACCCTCGTAGCCGCTTGCGGCTTCGGGGGTTTTTGTTATGTAAATTCACTTTGAGGGAACTGCCATGAATGACTGGATGTTGTGGCTGGCGATTGCAGGGATACTGGTGATCGTCGAGCTGTTCACGGGGACGTTCTACATCCTGATGATCGCCATCGGGGTGGCCACCGGCGCGCTGGCGGCGCTGGCCGGGCTGTCACTATCCATGCAGATCATCGTCGCCGCTGTGGTCGGCGTGATCGCCACCGTCCTGCTGCACCGCAGCCGCTTTGGCGCGCCGTCCAGGCGCGATGCCGGGCGCGATCCTAACGTGAATATCGACATTGGCCAGCGCGTGGTGGTCGACGCGTGGCAGGACGGCCGGGCGCGCGTGAAATACCGCGGCGCGCTGTGGGACGTGGAGCTGGGCCCTGGTGCGACGGCGGAAGCAGGTGACTACAAGATTGTCGAAGTGCTGGGCAACCGGCTCATCGTTAGTAACTCCTAAAACAACACTGAAAGAGGCGGGATATGGATTTATTCGGAAGCGTGGCAATCGTATTTTTCGCACTGGCGTTGGTCTTCGTATTCAAGACCATCAACGTGGTGCCGCAGCAACATGCATGGGTGGTGGAACGGCTTGGCAAATACCATGCGACCCTGGCGCCGGGCCTGAACATCGTGGTGCCGTTCGTCGACCGCATCGCGTACAAGCACATTCTCAAAGAGATTCCGCTGGATGTGCCGCCGCAGGTCTGCATCACGCGCGATAACACCCAGCTGCAGGTGGACGGCATCTTGTACTTCCAGATCACCGACGCGATGCGGGCGTCGTATGGTTCGTCGAACTACCTGGCCGCGATTACCCAGCTGGCCCAGACGACGCTGCGTTCTGTGATCGGCAAGATGGAGCTGGACAAGACCTTCGAAGAGCGCGACCACATCAACACCACCATCGTCAATGCGATCGATGAGTCGGCGGCCAACTGGGGCGTCAAGGTGCTGCGTTATGAGATCAAGGACCTGACGCCGCCGGCCGAGATCCTGCATGCGATGCAGGCGCAGATTACCGCCGAACGCGAAAAGCGCGCGCTGATCGCCGCGTCGGAAGGGCGCAAGCAGGAGCAGATCAATATCGCGACCGGTGAACGCGAGGCGGCCATTGCGCGCTCCGAAGGTGAGAAGCAGGCCTCGATCAACCGCGCTGAGGGTGACGCGCAGGCGACGGTGCTGATGGCGCAGGCGAACGCGGAGGCGCTGCGCCAGGTGGGTGAGGCGATTCGTAACCCGGGTGGTGAGGATGCGGTCAACCTGCGTGTGGCGGAGCAGTATGTGGCGGCTTTCAGTGAGCTGGCCAAGACCAATAACTCGATCATCGTGCCGGCGAATCTGGGCGATATGAGTGGTTTGATTGCCAGTGCCATGCAGGTGGTGAAGAGCCAGAATCGCGTCGTCAAATAAGCCACCAACTTGTCATTCAAGGTATCTGCAGGGGTTAAGCCAGCATAAAGTTTAAGTGTTTACGATGTTGATGTTCCAACCACTAAAACGTCGTTAACCCAAAGGCCCCTTCATGAAAAATCTGCTGCGCGCTAACAAAGGCTTCATTCTCTTTGTGTTCCTGTTCGGGGTGTTCCGAACGGCCGTGGCAGACTGGAGTCCGATTCCTTCGGCCTCCATGCATCCCAACCTGCTCGAAGGCGACGTGGTTTTTATCAACCGCCTGGCCTACAACGTCAAGGTCCCGCTCACCGACGTGGTGCTAGCCCACACCGGCGAGCCTAAGCGCGGCGAAGTGGTCATCTTCTCGTCCCCGCGCGACGGCACCCGCCTGATCAAGCGCCTCATCGCACTGCCAGGCGACGTGGTCGAAATGCGTGACGAAACTCTGATCATCAACGGCAAAACCGCTAGCTACAAACCCGCCGGCACCGCTAGTGCAAGCGTCGGCAACTCCCCACAACTGGCGGTGTCGCGCTTCGACGAAACGGTCGACGGCCACAGCCGCCGCATCCAACTGTTCCCGCAGATTGCTGCGCGCCGCACCTTCGGGCCGATCACCGTACCGGCCGGCCAATACATGATGCTGGGAGACAACCGCGATAACAGCGTCGACTCGCGCTACTACGGCCTGGTGCCGCGCGAACTGCTGATCGGGCGTGCCGAGCGGGTGCTGGTATCGGCAGATATCGAGGGCGACTGGCTGCCGCGCTTCGAACGCTTCGGCATGGCGATGCGCTGAACCCGTCGCAGGTAGGGATCGCCAAATCCCAGTAGAATGACCGGTTTCGAGCAGAAATCGGGGTAGGGCATGCAGCGATTGTTGACAGTGATTTTGGCGTGCCTCGGCATGGTGGGTGCGCTGGCGATCGATACCTATCTGCCTTCCATTCCAGAGATCGGGCGCGAGTTCGCGGTCGGTCCGCTGGCGGTGCAGCAGACACTCTCCGTCTTCCTGTTCACCTTCGCCTTGATGATGCTGTTCTACGGGACGCTGTCCGATTCCTTCGGCCGGCGCCCGGTGATCCTGGTGTCGCTGACTATCTATACACTGGCTTCAATTGGCGCCGTGTTCGCGCCAAGCTTCGGCGCATTGCTGATCTGCCGCGCCTTTCAAGGACTGGCCGCCGGTGCCGGCTCGGTGATCGGCCAGGCCATTGTGCAGGACCGCTATTCGCACGACCAGGCGCACGCGCAGAAGATCATGTCGCACATCATGATGGTGTTCGGTCTGGCGCCGGCCATTGCGCCTATCCTGGGCGGCTGGCTGCACGTGACCTTCGGCTGGCGCTCCACCTTCATGTTCCTGGCCGTGTTTGGCGCCTTGATGATCCTGCTGGTGTATCGCTGGCTGCCGGAGAGCCTGCCCAGGGAGCAGCGCCACCCCTTTCACGGGGCGGCCATCGCCCGCAACTACCTGATGGTGCTGCGCCGGCCGCAGTTCCTGCTGCTGGCGCTTGCCGTCGGGATGGCCTTCGGCGGCCTGTCGCTGTACATCGGCTCGGCCGCCAACTTCGTGATGCAGATCCTGGACCTGCCGGAAACCGCGTTCGCGTGGCTGTTCATCCCGCTCATCAGCGGCATGGTGATTGGTTCGGCATGGGGCGGCAAAGCGGCGGCGCGCATCGGGTCCAACAAGATGATGTGGATAGGCTTTGGCATCATGGGTGCGGGCGCCGCCATCAATGTCGCCTACACCAGCATGTTCGTGGCCGATATCCCGTGGGCGGTGCTGCCGCTGATGGTCTATACCTTCGGCCTGGCGGTCGCCATGCCGGCCATTCAGGTCAACGCGCTGACGCTGTTCCCCGATAACCGCGGGCTGGCATCGTCGATGCTGTCGTTTATTCAGATGATGTCGTTCGCGCTGGTATCGGGCCTGGTGGCGCCGCTGCTGTTCGACAGTGCGTTCAAGCTGGCTTCCGGGGTGGCGGTGGGGCTGGCGATCAGCTTCGCCTGCTGGCGCCTGAGCCGCTTGATGGGGACGGCGTCCGCGCCATCCCCCGTGAGATCAAATTAGCGGCGGTGCACCTTCATCGCGGCGGCGACTTCGCGTTTGCCGTCGCGTTCTTTCTCGGTGGCGCGCTTGTCGTGCTGCTTCTTGCCCTTGGCCAGGCCAATCTCGCACTTCACGCGCCCGCCCTTGTAGTGCAGATTGAGCGGCACGAGCGTGTAGCCTGAGCGTTCCACCTTGCCGATCAACTTGTCGACCTCCGCGCGGTGCAGCAGCAGTTTGCGCGTGCGGATCGCTTCCGGATGGCTAAAGGCCGATGCGGTGTTCAGGGCCGTGATGTGCGCGCCGAACAGGAATAGTTCGTCGCCACGCACGACCACGTAGGCTTCCTTGATGTGCACCCGCGAATCGCGGATGGCTTTAACTTCCCAACCCTCCAGGACGATGCCGGCTTCGTATCGGTCCTCGATGAAGTAGTCGTGGAATGCTTTTCTGTTGTCAACAATACTCATGAAATATGGCGGCTCGGTTAAACTACGATGTAACTTACCCAACATCATAGCAAACGGTTGATCAATGGCAGTCGTGCACAAAACAGTATTTCTCGGTTTCAGCGCAGAACAGATGTTCGATCTGGTCGCCAAAGTCGAGGATTATCCTAAATTTCTGCCCTGGTGCGGTGGCGTCAAGGTGCTGGAACGGACCGACGACAGCCTGGTCGCCAGCCTGCAGATCGCCTTCCATGGCGTCAAGCAAAGCTTTACCACACGCAACCATAACATCCGCCCGACCCATATGACCATGAAACTGGTCGACGGGCCTTTCAAGATGATGGACGGAACCTGGACGTTCAAGGCGCTGCGGCCGGACGCATGCAAGGTAGAGTTCGACCTGCGTTATGAATTTTCCAGCATGATTTTGGAACAGCTGATCGGGCCGGTGTTCGGGATGATTGCAAACAGTATGGTCGATTCTTTCTGCAAGCGGGCTGAGACTGTGTATGGCAGCTGAGACGGCGGGAGCTGAGATCAAGGTGCAGGTGTGCTATGCGACGCCGGAACTTGAGTTCTTGCGGGATTTGACGGTGGCACCCGGCACCACCATTGAACAGGCCATTGCAATGGCCGAGGTTCCGGGAATCGATTTGAGTGTGCAGCCGGTCGGGCTGTATGGCAAAAAGCGGCCGCTCGATACGGTGCTGCGCGAGCGCGACCGGATCGAGATCTACCGGCCGCTGATTGCCGATCCCAAGGATTCGCGCCGTAAGAGGGCGGAGCGGAAGAATCCGTAGCCTCTTAAGTTGGCTCCTATATTGTCATTTGCGGAGGCGGGAACCTGGCCGGCCGTCACTTGCATTTGCCAAGCACCTCGCGTGCTTTGGCCAGGTTGCGGGTGCGCTGCTCTTCGGTCAGCACGCTTCGGCTGCCGCCTGGTGCTGCCTGCATGAAGCGCATGCCGGTTGCGGCCTGCGCCTGGTACGCGCGCGCTGAATCGCAGGCGCGCTTTTTCTCGGCTTGCTGCTTCGACGCCTCAGCCTGCTTCTTGTCGGCTTCAGCTTTTTCGGCAGAACGTTTTCGGTAATCCGCCTCGCGCTCTGCCCAGCCGCCGGCTGCCGATTCAGCCGGGACTGGCGGCGCAGCGGCCGGCAATGTCCCGCCCGGCGCCTTCAGGATATTTTTGGCCGGAATGGAGGTCGGTGGCGGACGGTCAGACACATTCTTGCCGCCTTTTTCGTCGATCCAGATGTACTGGGCCAGTGCGGCGCCGCTTGCCAGGCTCAGCACGACGGCTGACATCAGGCGGGGGATTGTTAAAAAGTTCATCTATAAGTTTCCGAGTGTAATCACTTTAGATTTCGCCACGGCAACGCCTGACTGTCAATGCATGTTCGTAAGCGGCCGGGGATTGTGAGGCCTTTTAGAGACGAAAGGCAGGAACTTCTGTATAATTCGCTTTTGCGCCAATAGGAAAATGCTATGCGTCTACTTCAAAAAGCACTCACATTCGATGACGTGCTGCTCGTGCCGGCTTACTCGAACATCTTGCCAGCCAACACATCCCTCAGGACCCGTCTGACCCGTAATCTGTCGCTGAACATTCCGCTGCTGTCGGCCGCGATGGATACCGTCACCGAAGGTCGGCTGGCTATCGCCATGGCACAAGAAGGGGGCATCGGCATTATTCACAAGAATCTGTCGCCGAAAGACCAGGCCCGCGAAGTCGCCAAGGTCAAGCGTTTTGAAGCAGGCGTCCTGCGCGACCCGATCACCATTCCGCCGGACATGAAGATCCGCGACGTGATCAAGCTCACCGAACAGTATGGCATCAGCGGCTTCCCTGTCGTTGAAGGCAAGACCGTGGTCGGCATCATCACCAACCGCGATTTGCGCTTCGAAGAAGAACTCGACGCCGAAGCCCGCGCCAAGATGACCCCGCGCGAAAAGCTCGTGTTCGTCAAGGAAGACGCCGACACCAGCGAAGCCAAGCGCCTGATGAACAAGCACCGCCTGGAGCGCGTGCTGGTCGTCAACGACGAATTTGAACTGCGCGGCCTCATCACCGTCAAAGATATTCAAAAGTCGCACGAGCACCCGAACGCATCGAAAGACGTGCACGGCAAGCTGCTGGTTGGCGCCGCGGTGGGCGTGAGCCAGCGCGACGAAGAGCGCATTGACCTGCTGGTAGCCGCCGGCGTGGACGTGCTGGTGGTCGACACCGCCCACGGCCACTCGCAAGGCATCCTGGACCGCGTGAAGTGGATCAAGACCAAGTACCCGCACGTGGACGTCATCGGCGGCAACATCGCCACCGCCGCCGCTGCGCTGGCGCTGGTTGAGCACGGCGCGGACGCGGTCAAGGTCGGCATCGGCCCTGGCTCCATCTGCACCACCCGTATCGTGGCCGGCGTGGGCGTGCCGCAGATTACTGCGATCTCCAACGTGGCCAAGGCGCTTGAAGGCACTGGCGTTCCATGTATTGCCGACGGCGGCATCCGCTTCTCGGGCGACATTTCCAAAGCGCTGGCCGCTGGTGCATCGACCGTCATGATGGGTTCGATGTTTGCCGGTACCGAAGAAGCGCCAGGCGAAGTGATCCTGTACCAGGGCCGCAGCTACAAGTCGTACCGCGGCATGGGTTCGCTGGGCGCGATGGCCGATGGTTCGGCTGACCGCTACTTCCAGGATGCTGCAGCCAAGGCCGACAAATTCGTACCGGAAGGTATCGAAGGCCGTGTTGCCTACAAGGGCAGCGTGCTGGCGATCATCTACCAACTGGTTGGTGGCGTGCGTCAATCGATGGGTTACTGCGGCTGCGCCACCATCGACGAACTGCGCGAGAAGGCGGAATTTGTGGAGATCACCTCGGCGGGCATGCGCGAATCGCACGTACACGACGTCCAGATCACCAAGGAAGCGCCGAACTACCGCTCCGAGTAATACAGCAGACAAAAACGCGGCGACCAGTTCGCCGCGTTGCACATCAGTTGCTGCCGCCGAAAAAATTAAGTTAGCCTCTCCGCCGTCATTCCCGCGAAGGCGGGAACCCATAGCACATAAGAACAGAGTTACATCCCGTTCCAAGAATGAGCTAAACGGTTTTGAAAAAGCAGCAACAAGCCGTCCGAATTAAGCAATCAAACTCCTCAAGCGCCCCATGCACTCAAAAATCCTCATCCTCGATTTCGGTTCCCAGGTCACCCAACTGATCGCCCGCCGCGTGCGCGACGCCGGCGTCTTCTCTGAAGTCTATCCGCACGACGTCAGCGACGAATTCGTCCGCAACTACGGTGCCGCCGGCGTGATCCTCTCGGGCAGCCACAACTCGACCCTGGACGGCGACTCCCCGCGCGCCCCACAAGCCGTATTCGAACTGGGCGTACCGGTGCTGGGCATCTGCTACGGTATGCAAACCATGGCAGCCCAGCTGGGCGGCAAGGTCGAGAACGGCATCGTGCGTGAATTCGGCTACGCCGAAGTGCGCGCCCGCGGCCATACCGCACTGCTGAAAGGCATCAACGACTTCGTCACCGACGAAGGCCACGGCATGCTGAAAGTGTGGATGAGCCACGGCGACAAAGTGCTGGAAATGCCGCCAGGCTTCAAGCTGATGGGCGACACCCCAAGCTGCCCAATCGCCGGCATGGCCGACGAAGAGCGCCGCTTCTACGCAGTGCAGTTCCACCCGGAAGTCACGCATACCGTGCAAGGCAAAGCAATGCTGGGCCGCTTCGTGCACGAAATTTGCGGCTGCAAATCGGACTGGAACATGCCGGACTACATCTCCGAAGCCGTCGCCAAGATCCGCGAGCAAGTCGGTACCGATGAAGTGATCCTGGGCCTGTCGGGCGGCGTCGATTCAAGCGTTGCCGCAGCGCTGATCCACCGCGCCATCGGCGACCAGCTGACCTGCGTATTCGTCGACCACGGCCTGCTGCGCCTGGACGAAGGCAAGATGGTGATGGACATGTTCGCCAAGAATCTCGGCGTGAAGGTGCTGCGCATCGACGCGGAAGACCAGTTCATGGGGCACCTGGCCGGCGTGGCCGATCCGGAAGCCAAGCGCAAGATCATTGGCCGCGAATTCGTGGAAGTGTTCCAGGTTGAAGCAGGCAAGCTGAGCAACGCCAAGTGGCTGGCGCAAGGCACCATCTACCCGGACGTGATCGAGAGCGCGGGCAAGGGCAAGAAGGGCCAGACCATCAAGAGCCACCACAACGTGGGCGGCCTGCCGGAAACGCTGAACCTCAAGCTGCTCGAACCGCTGCGTGAATTGTTCAAGGACGAGGTGCGCAAGCTGGGCGTGGCGCTGGGTCTACCGCATGACATGGTTTATCGTCACCCGTTCCCAGGCCCTGGCCTGGGTGTGCGGATTCTGGGCGCGGTGAACAAGGAGTTCGCCGATCTGCTGCGTCGCGCTGATGCGATCTTTATTGAAGAACTGCGCAATACGCCTTGCGATCTGCCTGCGCTGGAGTCGATCGATGCGGGTGAGGCGCCGAAGAACTGGTATGAGGCGACCAGCCAGGCGTTTGCTGTGTTCCTGCCGGTGAAATCGGTTGGCGTGATGGGCGATGGGCGGACTTATGAGTATGTGGTGGCGCTGCGTGCTGTACAGACCTTGGACTTTATGACGGCGCAGTGGGCGCATCTGCCGCATAGTTTGCTGGGTAAGGTGTCGAACCGTATCATCAACGAAGTACGCGGAATTAACCGTGTAGTCTATGACATTTCCGGTAAGCCTCCAGCGACTATTGAGTGGGAGTAAGTTGGCCCGCAGGTCCACGGCATTGCGGGGGGCGTCAACTAAGCTGATGTGCGCTACACCTAAGTAGGATCCCAAGCCCTTGATATTTCAAGGGCTTTTTTATGGGGATGGCTTGTTAGCTGATGCATGCGGACGATTTGGCGCTCGATATTTTGATTTCTTTGTTAGCTTGGCTCTAAAGTAAATAAAACTATCTGATCAACTATGAGGCCCCTGAGTATGTTCGTACCTCAGAACTCTGCCGTTCCTAACGAGGCCGTGTCCGAACGGATGATGTTGGGAAAGGCTGAGGTACGAATATAATCAGGCAAGGTTAAGTTGTTTGCAAGAAGGGGTTAGGGTAGACTGGACACTAAACATGAGGAGGCACCGTGGCAAACTTCTGGACATCGATTAAGGCAGCGAACGGCGTTAATGCAATGGGCGTCATTGCTCTACACAAAAAACTGGGGCAGGAAGGCGGTTCAGATAATCCTCAAGGTATCAGGGTGATTCGTGCGACCGAGCGCATCGGAGGGCAGCCAGGGTACGACCTCACCAATCTTGGCGATGATGAGCCCACTTCAGCCGACGTCAAAGAAGTTTATTGGCTTCCATGGATGCAGTGCAAGGTCGAAAAAGTAACGCTCGCCGACCTTAACAATAGCGGTTGCAACTACTTCTTGACTAGCATGCTGGACGGGTGCCGCTTCGTCGCGAATGATGAGTTGGTGGCCCACATCGCCTACCAACAACCGTATTTAAGCGATAAATCAGGGTCGTCACAAGCGCGGGACAATGCGGAACTTAAAATGATGGAGGGGCGCACGCCCGTAAATCGCCGAAAGTTATCGATATCGGACGTAAATTGGGATGGCCTCTATTGGAATGACGATGATAGGCATCTGAGCTATAAGCGGGCTGGGACAAAGGCTTGCGGGAGCGCCTTCGTCATCGGATATAAAGATAATGGTACATGGAATTTCAAATGGCTTAAACACGACGTCAGCTCAACTAATTCGAGCGGCACTTGGTCGATACTATGAATCGCCTGATTATGTTCATACCTCAGCCTTTCCCAACATCATCCGTTTTGGACACGGCCTCGTCTGCGCTACCGCAACCTGCGGCACCATGCGCAAACGGGGTCACAAACGAGGTCCGGCGATCTGACAATTGAGAACTTTTTGGCCTGCTCGGGATCGTGCAAGCACAGGGCGGAAATTGTTCGCGCGGGATAGGCAGTTGGACACTTCATTGGACCTGCAAACCTTGTGCCACCCGCATCACACCGACGTTCACGGAACGGGGGTCAGGTCCGGGTGTGTCACGAACGCAGGTGGCGCCGGGGTCAGGTCCGGCAAACTGACATTTGTGAACTTTGTTGAACCTGGAAGGTCATGGGCTTCCAGGTCACGCGTTGTCGAAGAAGCGGAGCGGGAGCAACCCAACATGGCCGTTGTTTTCTGAGGCCTTACTCGGACAGCTAGGGCTGCGGTTTTATTGACGCGGGACTACACTCACTCGTACCTAACATCGTTCACGGCGCCCCAGCCAGATGCCGGCACTGGCAAGAGGCGGCGATCACGGTGTCGCCATCAGAGGTTCAGTCGCCGAGGATGATGAAGGGCGGCATGGTAGTGTATGCCTCTCGGGCTCCCTCATTTTCGGGACGCCAAGTGGGCTGTCAAACGAATGGTTAACGGAGATGCCAGAGCGCGAACCTAATCCTTGAAAGCACTGACCAAGTTTGTTATTTCACGAACATGCGAGAAGTGTTTGATGCGGCTGGTATCGAAG
>CAMLFK010000167.1 GCA_946479255.1 uncultured Oxalobacteraceae bacterium | reverse complement strand
TCAATGTGACGCCCCTGATGGGGTCGCACCTGATTATCGTCGTGTTCGCCGTTGTGGTGATCGGTGGCATGGGTTCGATCCTCGGCTCGATCGTCACAGGGCTGGCGCTGGGCGTCATCGAGGGCCTGACCCGGGTGTATTACCCGGAAGGCTCGGAAGTGGTGGTGTTTGTCGTGATGGTGATCGTGCTGCTGCTGCGCCCGGCCGGTTTGTTCGGCAAAGAAAAATAAGCCAACCCTGGAGCGTCTGATGAACAAGAAACTCGGCTACCTGATCGCCCTCGCGCTGGCACTTGCGGCGCCGTTCTTCGGCTATCCGGTGTTCCTGATGAAGCTGCTCTGCTTCAGCTTGTTCGCTTGCGCCTTCAATCTGCTGATCGGCTATACCGGCTTGCTGTCCTTCGGCCACGCGGCCTTCTTCGGCGGTGCCGGCTATATCGCCGGCCATGCGCTGGCGGTGTGGGGGTGGCCGACCGAACTTGGCATCTTGCTCGGGGTAGGGGCGGCGGCACTCATCGGCCTGGTGATGGGCATGCTGGCGATCCGCCGGCAGGGGATTTACTTTTCCATGATCACCCTGGCGCTGGCCCAGATGATTTATTTTGGCGCGCTGCGGGCGCCGTTCACGCATGGCGAGGATGGCTTGCAAGGTGTGCCGCGTGGAAAGCTGCTCGGGGCCATCGACCTGGGCAATGACCTGACTTTGTATTACGTCGTGCTGGCGATCTTCGTCGCCGGCTTTGCGCTGATTGTCCGCACGGTGCATTCGCCCTTCGGCCAGGTGCTCAAGGCCATCAAGGAGAACGAGGCGAGGGCGGTGTCGCTGGGTTTCGATGTGGATAAATACAAGCTGCTGGCCTTTGTGCTGTCCGCCGCGCTGGCCGGCCTGGCCGGCGCCAGCAAGACCGTGGTGATGGGCGCGGAAACCCTGACCGATGTGCACTGGGCGATGTCCGGCCTGGTGATCCTGATGACCCTGGTAGGCGGCATGGGGACGCTGACCGGGCCGGTTATCGGCGCCATCATCATCATTACGCTGGAAAACAAACTCGGCGATCTCGGCGCCTATCTGGTCGAGACCACGA
The DNA here is from genome assembly GCA_946479255.1 of uncultured Oxalobacteraceae bacterium. The sequence goes on along the minus strand of CAMLFK010000167.1, from coordinate 9,748 downwards.
AGATCGAATGGTTCAGCACCTTGGGCGAATCGGTCGGCATGGTCACCGGGCTGATCTTCATCGCCTGTGTGCTGCTGTTCCGCCGAGGGATTGTCGGCGAGATCGGCGCCGCGATCGCCGCCCGGCTTAAAGCGCGGCCCGGTAGATATCGAGGGCATCCGCGCGGCTGAGTTCGCGCGGGTTGTTGCGCAGCAGGCGGGTCTGCAGCATGGCCTCATCGGCCAGCCGGTCCAGATCGCATTCCCGCACACCTACTTGTTCCAGCTTGCAAGCGACGCCGGTGATCTTGGCGAGCTGCTGCATTGCCACGATCAGGGCTTCGGCGCGCGCTTCCACGCTGCCGCCCACATGCGGCGCGATCACGCCGGCCAGTTCCGCGTAATGTTCGAGCGCATGCGGCAGGTTGAACCTGAGCACGTGCGGCAACACCAGCACGTTCGACAAACCGTGCGCCACATCGAAGACGCCGCCGATGGGGGAGGCCAGCGCGTGCACCGCCGCCACTGGCGCGTTGGCGAACGCCTGGCCGGCGTAGTTGGCACCGAGCAGCATGGCCTGGCGCGCTTCCAGCTTGTCGCCGTGTTCACTGGCGGTGATCAGGTTGGCGCTGAGCAGCGATAGGGCTTGGCGTGCCATCAGGTCCGACAGCGGATTCTTTTTGAAGCGGCTGGTATAGGCCTCGATGGCGTGGACCATGGCTTCCAGGCCGCCGGCGGCGGTAAGCACTGGCGGCAAAGAAAGCGTAAGGCGGGCATCCAGGATGGCCATGTCGGCGAACAGTTGCGGCGCAATCACCGCGGTCCTGGTCGTCTCGCCGGTGGTGACGATGGCGATGTTGGTCGCTTCAGATCCGGTCCCGGCCGTGGTCGGAACTTGCACCAGCGGTAGTCGCGTGCCCACCACCTTGCCAATGCCGTATAGCTGGCTGAGGCTCTGCTTGCCGGCCGCGAGGACGGCAACCAGCTTGGCGACATCCATCGAACTGCCGCCACCGATGCCGACCACCAGATCGATTTCCTGCGCCCGTGCATATTCGGCCGCGTGCCTCACGACCGAGTCGGGCGGATCGGCAACCACACCCGCGTACACATACACCGCCAGCCCGCGCTGCTCCAGGCTGTGTTGCGGCTCGCTCAGCAAACCGGTTCCCTGAAGGCCGTCGTCGCTGACCATCAATACTCTGCGGACGAGGGGGAACTGTGCGGTGATGTGCTCGCCGAGAAGGGCGGCGGCTCCGGGTGCACAGATAAGCTGCGGCACCGTGCGGAAGCTGAAGTCGTTGATCTGGGTCATGGTTTTTATTGTGATTGTTTGATCCAAGCTTACACGAAGGCTGTGTTCCCGAGAAGCAAACTTCGGGCGGCTGCCGGTGCGAATTGTTTTTGTTTCGTACAATAGTCTGCTGTGTTTGCTTCTTCGGAAAGGTCGTCATGGATTTTGTGTTGTTGGGATTTGTGGCGTTCTTTGCCGGCTTTATCGACGCCGTGGTAGGCGGGGGCGGACTGGTACAGATTCCTGCACTATTCACGATGTACCCGAAGGAAGTGCCCGCGACCTTGTTCGGGACGAGCAAGCTGGCCGGCGTGTTCGGCACCTCGGCCGCTGCCATCAATTACGCGCGCCGTGTCCGCGTCGCCTGGAGCGCGGTACTACCCGCGGCGGTGGCGGCCTTTGCGCTTTCCTTTGCCGGGGCTTACACAGTCACCCGGGTGCCGGCCGATTTCGTGCGGACCCTGCTGCCATTCATCTTGCTGGGGGTGGCGATTTACACCTTCCGCAAGAAAGACCTGGGTTCGGTTCACGCGCCGGCCCACACCGGTCTCACCGAGAAACTGGCCGCCGTGGCGACCGGCGCTGTCATCGGTTTCTACGATGGCTTCTTTGGGCCCGGTACGGGGAGCTTTTTGATCTTCTTGTTTGTCCGCTTTTTTGGCTTCGACTTCCTTAGCGCGTCCGCTGCGGCCAAGGTCGTGAACGTCGCTTGCAATGTGTCGGCGCTGCTGTGGTTTGGCTACAGCGGACATCTGCTGTGGCAGTTGGGCTTGCTGATGGCGGTCTGCGGGGTGAGTGGATCGCTGCTCGGAACCAGGATGGCGATGAAACATGGCAGCGGTTTTGTGCGCCAATTGTTCCTGGTGGTGGTGAGTTTGCTGATCTTGAAGACGGGCTACGACGCGATAATCCGCTGGTGAATTGTTCCACGTGAAACCGTATAGTTATCAAAAATATAACTCTACGGTGGCTGTTGTTTCACGTGAAACAGTGGGTGGAGCAGGGTGTAGGACGTTCCACGTGAAACATAGGGCGGAGGAAGATAGAGTCGCGACAGCAAAAAGACTCTATAATCGGTTCTCAATTCCTCCGTTAACACCCCAATCATGCTATTTCCAACTGAATTCGACGTCATCGTCGTCGGCGGCGGTCACGCCGGAACCGAGGCTGCACTGGCTTCTGCCCGCATGGGTCAGAAGACTTTGTTGCTTACACATAACATTGAAACGCTCGGGCAGATGTCCTGCAACCCGTCCATTGGCGGTATCGGCAAGGGCCATCTGGTCAAGGAAGTCGATGCCATGGGCGGTGCGATGGCGATCGCGACCGACGAATCTGGCATCCAGTTCCGCATTCTGAACTCCTCCAAAGGTCCGGCAGTACGCGCGACGCGCGCCCAGGCCGACCGTATCCTGTACAAGCAGGCCATCCGTTCGCGGCTTGAAAACCAGCCAAACCTGTGGCTGTTCCAGCAGGCCTGCGATGATCTGATGGTCGAAGGCGACCGCGTCATCGGCGCCGTCACCCAGATCGGACTGCAGTTCAAAGCCCGTGCCGTGGTGCTGACCGCAGGTACTTTCCTGGACGGGAAGATCCACGTCGGCCTGCAAAACTACTCCGCGGGCCGCGCCGGCGACCCGCCAGCCATCTCGCTGTCCGCACGCCTGAAGGAATTGAAGCTGCCGCAAGGCCGCCTGAAGACCGGAACGCCGCCGCGTATCGATGGCCGCAGCATCGACTTCGCAGCAATGGCCGAGCAGCCGGGCGACCTCGATCCGGTGCCGGTGTTCTCGGTCATGGGCAATACCGCCATGCATCCGCGCCAGGTGCCGTGCTGGGTTACGCACACCAATGCCCAGACCCACGACATCATCCGTGCGGGCTTGGACCGCAGCCCGATGTACACCGGCGTCATCGAAGGGGTAGGGCCGCGCTACTGCCCATCGATCGAGGACAAGATCCATCGCTTCTCCAGCAAGGAATCGCACCAGATCTTCCTGGAGCCGGAAGGCCTGACCACCAACGAGTTCTATCCGAACGGTATCTCCACCAGCCTGCCATTCGATGTGCAGCTGGCGCTGGTACGCTCGATGAAGGGCATGGAAAACGCCTTTATCCTGCGCCCCGGCTATGCGATCGAATACGATTACTTCGATCCGCGCGGTCTGAAGACCTCGCTGGAAACCAAGGCCATCAAGGGCCTGTTCTTTGCCGGCCAGATCAACGGCACTACCGGCTACGAAGAAGCCGCGGCGCAGGGCATGCTGGCTGGTATCAATGCAGCCTTGCAGACGCAGGAGCGTGAGGCCTGGGTGCCGGGCCGTTCCGAAGCCTACCTCGGCGTGCTGGTCGACGACCTCACCGCGCAAGGCGTGGCCGAGCCCTACCGCATGTTCACCAGCCGTGCCGAGTATCGCCTGAGCCTGCGTGAAGACAATGCCGACATGCGCCTGACCGAAATCGGCCGCAAACTGGGCTGCGTCGGCGATACGCAGTGGGCAGCTTTCGAAGTCAAACGTGAGGCCGTTGCGCGCGAACTGGAACGCCTGCGCTCGACCTGGGTCAACCCGCGCATCCTGGCTGCGGCCGAATCGGAGCGGGTAATTGGCCAGGCGATCGAGCGCGAATACTCGCTGGCCGACCTGCTGCGCCGCCCCGGCGTCGAGTACGACAAGCTGATGAGCATGACCGGTACCGAAGGCCAGTCGCTGGCCGGGCCGGGCGTGAGCGATCCGGCAGTGACGGAACAGATCGAAATCCAGCTGAAATACGCCGGCTATATCGACCGCCAGGCCAAGGAAGTCGAGCGTCACGACCACTACGAAAACCTCAAATTGCCGGAAGGGTTCAACTACCTGGACATTGCCGCCCTGTCGATCGAAGTACGCCAGAAACTCGACAAGCAGCGTCCCGAAACCCTGGGCCAGGCCTCGCGCATTTCCGGCGTGACCCCGGCGGCGATCTCGCTGCTGCTGGTTCACCTGAAAAAACGCGGCGCCAAAGGCTTCGCCACCCTGAACGAGGAGCTGGCTGGATGAAGCATTTCGATCGTCCCGTGCTGAGCCAGGTGCTGGCCAGCGGTATCAAGGAACTTCAGCTGAACCTGAGCGAACAGCAGCATGAAAAGCTGCTCGACTACCTGGCGCTGCTGTTCAAGTGGAATTCGGTTTACAACCTGACCTCCGTGCGCGACCCCATGCAGATGGTCACGCTGCACATGCTGGATTCGCTGACGGCGGTGCCGGCTTTCGATGAAGCCGTGCGCGTGCTCGACGTGGGGGCAGGGGGCGGCTTGCCAGGCATCGTGCTGGCGATCGCCCGTCCGGACATGCTGGTGTCTTTGATCGACACCGTGCATAAGAAGACAGCCTTCCTGACGCAGGTAAAAGCGGAGCTTGGGTTGAGCAACGTCACCGTGTACACCGCCAAGGTCCAGGAACTGGAGGTGAGCGACAAATTCGACGTCATTACCTCGCGGGCTTTTGCCGACCTGTCGGATTTCGTCAACTGGTCGGGACATCTGCTGGCCGAGGGAGGCAGATTTATCGCCTTAAAAGGCACGGCGCCACCCGAGGAGCAGGAAAGACTGCCCGTGGAGTGGAAAGTGGCGGAATTAAGGCCTTTACAGGTACCCGGACTGCAGGCGGAGCGCCATCTCGTTTTCATAGCGAAAACAGACTAAACCGTATTAATAGTACAAACTAAGTAAATAGTATAAACAATTTATACTATTTATACCGGATAAACCAAATAAACGGTTTATAAAGTATAAATCAACTAAATTGTTTTAATAGTTTCGTCCCACGATAAGAGCATACATGGCCAAAATATTTTGCGTTGCAAATCAAAAAGGCGGAGTAGGTAAGACCACCACCAGCGTTAATCTGGCCGCCGGTCTCGCCAAGCTTGATCAGCGAGTACTGCTGGTCGACCTTGACCCACAGGGCAACGCGACCATGGGCGCCGGCATCAACAAGGCCGGCCTGAAGGCATCCACGTACGAGGTGCTGCTGGGCGAGGCGGATGTGAACGCCGCGCGCCAGCGTTCGGAGGCAGGGCGCTTCGACGTACTGCCATCGAACCGCGAGCTGGCCGGTGCGGAAGTCGAGATGGTGGAACTGGATAACCGCGAGCGGCGCCTGAAGGATGCGCTGCAGGCAGTCGACGGCGAGTACGACTTCATCCTGATCGACTGCCCGCCGGCGCTGTCGATGCTGACCCTGAACGGTTTGTGTGCCGCGCATGGCGTCATCATCCCCATGCAGTGCGAGTACTACGCGCTCGAAGGCCTGTCGGACCTGGTCAACACCATCAAGAAGGTGCATGCGAACCTGAACCAGGACCTGAAGATCATCGGCCTCTTGCGCGTGATGTTCGATCCGCGCATGACGCTGTCGCAGCAGGTTTCGGCCCAGCTGGAGCAGCACTTCGGCGACAAGGTCTTCACCACCATCATCCCGCGCAATGTGCGCCTGGCTGAAGCGCCGTCCTACGGCGTGCCGGGCGTGGTGTTCGATCCATCCTCGAAAGGCGCGCAGGCATATATCGCCTTCGGCGCCGAGATGGTCAAGCGCATCAAGACAATGTAAGCACGAATTCAGACATACGATAGACATCAGAAAGTAAAGAATCATGGCGACCAAAAAACTCAAGGGCCTCGGCCGCGGCCTCGACGCACTGCTGGGCGGTGACGGCGATATTCCCGCCGCCGACGCAGGCAGCCCGGCCTCGCTGCCGGTAACCGTGCTCCAGGCGGGCAAGTACCAGCCGCGCACCCGCATGGACGAAGGCGCGCTCAATGAGCTGGCCGCGTCGATCAAGGCGCAAGGCATCATGCAGCCGGTGCTGGTGCGCCCGGTCGGGCAGGGCAGGTACGAGATCATCGCCGGCGAGCGGCGCTTCCGCGCGGCGCAGCTGGCCGGCCTGGAAGACATCCCGGTGCTGGTGCGCGACGTCGACGACCAGGCCGCGGCGGCGATGGCGCTGATCGAGAACATCCAGCGCGAGGACTTGAACCCGCTGGAAGAAGCGCAGGGCATCCAGCGCCTGATCACGGAATTTTCCTTCACCCATGAACAGGCGGCCGGCGCGGTCGGCCGTTCGCGCAGCGCGGTGTCCAACCTGCTGCGCCTCATGAACCTGGCGGCGCCGGTGCAGACCATGCTGATGGCCGGCGATATCGACATGGGCCATGCGCGCGCGCTGTTGGCGGTCGATGCGGCCAGCCAGATCACGCTGGCCAACCAGGTGGTGGCCAAGCGTCTGTCGGTACGCGAGACCGAAAAGCTGGTGACCCGCACGATGGACGAACAGGCCAGCGGTCCGGCGCCGGCGCCGAAAGAGAAGTCGGGCGACATCGTGCGGCTGGAAGAGGAGCTGTCGGACAAGCTGGCGACCCCGGTCCTGTTCCGCATGGGTGCCAAGGGACGCGGCCAGATGATCATCGATTTTGCGGACCTGGATGTTTTGGATGGCGTTCTGGCGCGCTTGCGCGCCTGACCCAAAAACGATCATCGCCCTGATTGGGGGCGTCACCCGCAACTCGGCGGCGCTACCCAAACGGGTGCGCCTGCGCCCCACCGTGAAGCAGCGTGTTACGGTTATTACCAAGCTTCCGCACCTAAACGGTGCGAAACTGCCATCAAAACCCGTGGTTTTTTGTCACTGTCGAGATATTTCCACGGCGACGAGCGTTTGACGCAGGTAGGTATCTGCACTTATAATCCCGCTGTTTAACGCACTTCAAAACACCGTAACGCGGCGTTCACATGGCTGGCGCGAAGAAGAAAATATGCTGCGCTTAGTCTCCCTGCAATTGATGTTAACTGCTGCCGTCGGCCTCTTGGCCGGACTGCTGGGGGGAGTGGCCGCGATGGTGTCCGCCGTAATCGGCGGCTTGTGCTGTGTAGTGCCGAATGGGATTGTCGCGTTGCGCTTGTATGCCGGCGCCCAGAAACCGGGTGGCCCCAACGCAGGATCGTTCTTCATTTGGGAATTCGTAAAGATTGCGATGACGGTTGCATGCATGTTCGCAGCCGTGAAGCTGTACCACGACCTGAACTGGCTCGCCTTCCTCGGCGGCTTCATCGTGGCGCTAAAAGGTTACATCATTCTATTATTTAGGCACTGACATGACGACAGCTACGGTCGAAGCAGGAGCGGCGCACGCCCCGACAGCTTCAGAATACATTGTTCACCACCTTGGGCACCTGTCCACCAAGCATCAGGACTTCATCGTCGATTTTTCGATCTGGAACCTGGACACGATCTTCTGGTCGGTCCTGACCGGCGTGCTCGGCTGCCTGCTGATGTGGAAAGCGGCCCGCCGCGCCACCTCGGGCGTGCCAGGCCGTTTCCAGGCTGCCGTCGAAATCCTGTTCGAAATGGTCGATAACCAGGCTAAATCCATCATCCACGGCGATCGCAGCTTCATCGCCCCGCTGGCACTGACCGTGTTCGTCTGGGTTTCCCTGATGAACTCGCTGGACTTCCTGCCGGTCGACATGTTTGCCTGGGCCTTCAAACAGCTGGGCCTGGACTCGCTGCTTCCTCATCACCGCGTGGTGCCAACCGCCGACCTGAACGGTCCGCTGGGCATGGCCCTCGGCGTGCTGACCCTGATGATCTATTACTCGATCAAGATCAAGGGCCTGGGCGGCTGGATCCATGAGTTGTTCGCCGCGCCGTTCGGCATCATGCTGGCGCCGTTCAACCTGCTTCTGAATATCATCGAATACGCGGCCAAGACCGTGTCGCTCGGCATGCGACTGTTCGGCAATATGTTTGCCGGCGAACTGCTGTTCATGCTGATCGCACTGCTGGGCGCCATGGCAACCACGCTGGGCTTTGTCGGCCACGTCATTGCCGGTTCGGTTTGGGCCATCTTCCACATCCTGATCGTGTTCCTGCAGGCATTCATTTTCATGATGCTGACGCTGGTTTATCTCGGCCAGGCGCATGAAGGCCACTGATAGTCGCGTATCGTAAAGAATCGAAAGATAGTGGTAGTAAGAAGTTTTGCATTTTATAAATCTGGTTTTTAATTTTACTTTTTGAAGGAACTCTCATGACTGACCTTTCTTTTGTTGCTCTGGCTTGCGGTTTGATCATCGGCCTGGGTGCTATCGGCGCCTGCCTCGGTATCGCAATCATGGGCGGTAAATACCTCGAAGCTTCGGCACGTCAGCCAGAACTGATGAACGTCCTGCAAACCAAGATGTTCCTGCTGGCAGGTCTGATCGATGCAGCGTTCCTGATCGGTGTTGGTATCGCCATGCTGTTCGTGTTCGCCAAGCCGTTCACGAGCTAATAACACGCGACTCTGTGGTTGAAGGGCCGAACCTCGCGGTTCGGCATCCGTTTTTGTGAGAAGGAAAATACCGTGAACTTAAACGCAACAATGTTTGCTCAGTTCGTGGTCTTCTTCATCCTGGCGCTGTTCACGATGAAATTCGTGTGGCCGCCACTGATGAAAGCGCTCGACGAGCGCGCCGAGAGGATCGCGAACGGCCTCGCTGCGGCTGACCGTGGCAAGGAACAAATGGCCGAGGCCGAAAAGCGTGCCGCCGCCGAACTGTCGAGCGCACGTGATGCAGGCCAGCAGCGTATCGCTGACGCCGAAAAGCGCGCCGCGATGATCATCGACGACGCCAAGAAAGCCGCTACCGAAGAAGCTGCCCGTATCGTGGCCGCTGCCAAGGCAGACGCAGAACAGCAAGTGACCCGCGTGCGCGAAGAACTGCGCGGCCAGGTTGCCTCGCTGGCAGTCAAAGGCGCCGAGCAGATCCTCAAGCGCGAAGTGAATGCAGAGGCGCATGCCGACCTGCTGAAGCAACTGTCGGTCGAGCTGTAATCATGGCTGAACTCGCAACCGTCGCCCGTCCCTACGCTGAAGCGCTGTTCCGTGTCGCCAAACAAGGTGACATGGCAGCTTGGGCCGAGCTGGTGTCCGAACTGACCCAGATCGGTTCCCATCCGGAAGTGCAGGCGTTTGCTGCCAACCCGAAAGTCAAGACGGCCGACCTGGTCGCCGTCCTGGCTTCGGCGGTCAAAGCGCCTTTTACACCGGAAGCGAACAACTTCCTCACCATGCTGATCGAAAACGGTCGCGTGTCGCTGCTGCCCGAAATCGGTGCGCAGTTCCAGATGCTCAAGAATGCGGACGCCGGCGCGGCCGATGCGGGCATCGTCAGTGCGTTCGAACTGTCGGCTGATCAAGTCTCGCAACTCGTTGGCACGCTCGAAAAGAAATTTGGCCGCAAGCTCAACCCAACGGTGACAGTGGATCCTTCGCTGATCGGTGGTGTGCGCGTTGTCGTCGGCGATGAAGTGCTCGACACCTCGGTGCGTGCCAAGCTGCAACAGATGCATGTTGCGCTGGCTTCGTAATCGACTGCTAGCCGCTCTCGCCCCACGGCAATGCCCTTGCCCTACGCATCAAGAAACTATTAGGAGTTAGCATGCAACTTAACCCATC
>CAMLFK010000166.1 GCA_946479255.1 uncultured Oxalobacteraceae bacterium | reverse complement strand
ACCGACCTGGCCGACTACCTGGTCAAGAAGGGCCTGCCGTTCCGCGATGCCCACGAAGCCGTGGCGCACGCCGTGCGTGCCTGCGACAGCGCCAAGTGCGACCTGTCGGAGATGTCTTTGGCGACCCTGCAGCAGTTCTCGCCGCTGATCGGCGAGGACGTGTTCGCCGTGCTGACGCTGGAAGGCTCGGTGGCGGCACGCGACCACGTGGGCGGCACCGCGCCGAACCAGGTGCGTGCGGCGATTGCCCGCGTGCGCGCCCAGCTGGCCGGCTAGACCTGCCGTCGGATCGAGACAAGAGGAGACCCGACCATGATGGCATTGTCCCGGCTGATCGATGGCCTGAATGAGAAAATCGCCGAGGCGGTGAGTTGGGCGCTGCTCGCGGCGGTCCTCATCTGCGCCGGCAATGCCCTGATCCGCTACATATTCAACACCAGCTCGAACGCCTGGCTGGAGATCCAGTGGTATCTCTACGCCGCGATGTTCATGCTCGCTTCGGCCCATACCTTAAAACGCGACGAACACGTGCGCATCGACGTGATCGTCGGTCGCTTTTCCAAACGTACCCAGGCCTGGATCGACCTGTTCGGCTACCTGCTGTTCCTGATGCCGATCTGCGGGCTCATTCTTTACTACGGCATCCCCTTTGCCATGATCTCGATCCAGAGCGGCGAAATGTCGAGCAATGCCGGCGGCCTGATCGTCTGGCCGGCCAAGGTGCTGGTGCCGCTCGCCTTCGCGCTGCTCATCCTGCAGGGGATTTCCGAGATCATCAAGCGCATCGCTTTCCTGATGGGCATGATCGATGGCCACGAATTCGCCAAGCAGGTGACGACGCCGAACGATGAGATCGAGGCGATCAAGGCCGCCAACAAGATCAACTGAACCATCCCCTCTCCCGGCACCAATAACACTTAATAAACTCGGGTACAAATGGAACAATTCCTCATCGCGAACCTGGCGCCGATCATGTTCGGCACCCTGGTGATCTTCCTGCTCTCCGGCTTTCCGGTGGCGTTTTCACTCGCGGCCAATGGCTTGTTCTTCGGCTGGGTCGGCATTGAACTGGGCCTTCTGACGCCGCAGCTTCTGCAAGCCCTCCCCAACCGCATCTTCGGCATCATGGCCAGCGACACGCTGCTGGCGATCCCCTTCTTCACCTTCATGGGCCTGATCCTGGAGCGATCGGGCATGGCCGAGGATCTGCTCGACACGATCGGCCAGTTGTTCGGCCCCATCCGCGGGGGCGTGGCTTACGCCGTCATCTTCGTGGGCGCCCTGCTGGCGGCGACGACGGGCGTGGTGGCCGCCTCGGTCATTTCGATGGGCCTGATCTCGCTGCCGGTGATGCTGCGCTACGGCTACGACAAGCGCATCGCCTCCGGCGTCATCGCCGCCTCGGGCACGCTGGCGCAGATCATCCCGCCATCATTGGTGCTGATCGTGATGGCCGACCAATTGGGCCGCTCGGTGGGCGATATGTACCGCGCCGCCTTCGTGCCCGGCCTGCTCCTGACCGCGATGTACGCCGGCTATGTGCTTGCGCTGTCGATCTTCAGGCCGACCTGGGTGCCGGCCCTGCCGCTGGAAGCGCGCAACCTGCGCGAGCCGAACGGCGACAGCGGCGTGATGTCGCTGGCGGCGCTGCTGGCCGGCGCGGTCATGATGTCGTATTCCTTCGCCTACGTCTGGGGTGCCAGCCACCCTGCCCTGGCCAAGGATGAACTGGGCATTTACGGTGCCGTATTCGGCATCGCCATGGCTTTCCTGCTGGCCGCGGCCAACCGCTACCTGAAAATGGGCCTGCTCTCGCGCATGGCCGAGCGCGTGGTGTTCGTGCTGGTGCCGCCGCTGGCGCTGATCTTCCTGGTCCTGGGCACCATCTTTGTCGGCATCGCGACCCCGACCGAAGGCGGCGGCATGGGCGCCCTGGGCGCGATGATCCTGGCGATCATGAATGGCCGCCTGTCCTGGTCGCTCACGCGCCAGGCGATGAACTCGACCACCCGCCTGTCCTGCTTCGTGATGTTCATCCTGATCGGCTCGACCGTATTCGCGCTGGTGTTCCGCGGCGTGAACGGCGACCTGTGGGTCGAGCACCTGCTGACCAGCCTTCCCGGCGGCGTACTGGGCTTCCTGATCGTCGTAAACATCATGTTCTTCGTGCTGGCCTTCTTCCTCGACTTCTTCGAGCTGGCCTTCATCCTGGTGCCGCTGGTGGGGCCGGTGGCCGAGAAGCTCGGCATCGACCTGATCTGGTTCGGCGTGCTGCTGGGCGTGAACATGCAGACCTCCTTCATGCACCCGCCGTTCGGCTTCGCGCTGTTCTACCTGCGCTCGGTGGCGCCGAAGATTGTCAAAACTTCCGACATCTATTGGGGCGCGGTGCCCTTCGTGCTGATCCAGATCGTCATGGTCGGCCTGATCATCGGCTTCCCCAATCTGGTCTCGGTCGAGAAGAAGGTCGACATGCAGGAGCAGCTGGAGCTGCGCATCGATGCGCCGGCGCCGGCAAGCGACGCGCTGCAGCTGCCGTCCGAGGGCGAAGCGGCCAAGCCGGAAGAAGACACCACGCCGGACCTGCGGTTCTCAAGCGACGAGGATAGCGAGACTGGCAAGAAGGAAGAAAAGAAGTAGCAAAAAGGTAGCGAACGGCGATGTCGATCCGGCATCGCTGTTGCGCTACCGCCTCATAGCTAACAATGCATCGATCGGCCCGTCTCTGAAGGAGACGGACAATTGGCTCACATTTTCTTACAAACGGTGTATAGATGTGTTGCCCGTGATCATCTACCATAGACCGGTACCCCACTCCCCAGGAAACCCGTCATGGAAGATGCTGCCCGCGCCAACGCCAGCACCCGATCGGCGCCGCGCTATGTGCTCGACCCGGAATGGCCGCATCGCGCGATTCCCACCGCCGCCGTGGCAAGCGGCGCCCTGCTCAGCGGCTGCGGTGGCGGCGGCAGTGCCGCGGCGGCCTCCATCAGCGCGCCGGTAACACCCACGCCCGCCCCAGCTTCGGAGCCGCCCCCCATGCCCACTCCCGAACTCGTCACCGAACAGGGCGCCGCGCGCTTCCTGGCGCAAGCCTCGATGGGCGCCACGCGCGAACAGATCGCCCGCGTGCAGGCACTCGGCTACGCCGGCTGGATCGACGAGCAGTTCGCCGTGGCGCCATCGGCCACGCGCTGGGACTGGCTGTTCACCGCCGGCTTCAATGCCAGTTTCAATAAGAACAGCGAGGCCGGTGCCGACGCCGCCATCTGGCGCAAGCTGCTGGCCTCCCCCGATACCCTGCGCCAGCGCGTCACGCTGGCACTGTCCGAGATCGTCGTCACGGCCATCGCCGGCTTCGTAGGGTCGGGCTGGAAGGCCTTTTCAAGCGCCGCCTATCTCGACCTGCTCGAATCGCACGCCTTCGGTAACTACCGCAGCCTGCTGCAGGCGGTCAGCCTGTCGGCGCCGATGGGCGAGTTCCTCACCTACCGCAACAACGCCCGCTTCAACCCGGGCACCGGCGCCCTGCCCGACGAGAATTACGCGCGCGAGCTGATGCAGCTGTTTACCATCGGCCTGGTGCAGCTGAACCTGGACGGCACCCCCAAGCTGGTCGGCGGCGTGCAGCAAGAGACCTACGGCCAGGACGACATCACTGGTCTCGCGCGCGTGTTCACCGGCTGGAACTACGATGTGGCCGGCGGCGACATGACGATTCCCGACTACAAGCGCCGCCCGATGACCCTGGTCGCGGCCCGCCATGAGACGGGTTCCAAGACCTTCCTCGGCACCACGATCCCCGCCGGCAGCGACGGCCTGGCCACCCTGACCCAAGCGCTCGACATCATTTACGCGCATCCCAATGTGGCGCCCTTCATCAGCCGCCAGCTGATCCAGCGCCTGGTGTGCAGCAATCCGAGCCCGGCTTACGTGGCGCGGGTGGCCACGGTATTTAATAGCGACAGTGCCGGCGTGAAGGGCAACCTGAAGGCGGTCATCAAGGCCATCCTGCTCGACGACGAGGCGCGCAGCGCCGCGCGCACGCAGGACCCAAGCTTCGGCAAGCTGCGCGAACCGGTGCTGCGCTTTACCGCCTGGGCGCGCGCCTTCAAGGCCACCTCGCCCAGCGATGCCTGGGCAGTCGGTAACACCTCGGACGCCGGCACCCGGCTGGGCCAGAGCCCGCTGCGCTCGGCCACGGTGTTCAACTTTTTTCGGCCCGGCTATGTGCCGCCCAACAGCGCCATCGGCAACGCCGGCCTGGTCGCGCCCGAATTCCAGATCACTAACGAGTCGACCGTGGTCGGCTACGTCAACTGGATGCAGACAGTGGTCAGCCGCGGCGTGGGTGACGTCAAGGGCGATTACAGCAGCCTGCTGCCGCTGGCCGACAATGCCGCCGCACTACTCGATGAAGTGAACCTGCTGCTGGCAGCCGGCCAGCTGTCGGCACCCACCTTGAGCCTGATGCAGGGTGCGCTCGACAGCATGGCCAAGGGCAGCGACAGCACACGACGCAAGCGCATTCATGCCGCGCTGGTGATGGTACTGGCCGCCCCCGAATTCCTGGTCCTGAAATAGGAGCCGACATGCACCACAAAGATGGCATGGACGCGTCCCGGCGCGCCTTCCTGCAGCGCGCATCGAAGCTGTCGATGGCCGGCGCCGCGGCGCCGTGGGCATTGAGCCTGGCGGCGATGGCCGAGGCCAGTGCGGCCACCGCCACCGGCTACAAGGCGCTGGTGTGCGTGTTCCTGTATGGCGGTAACGACTATGCCAATACGCTGGTGCCCTACGATCCCGACAGCTTCGCCAAATACCAGCAGCTGCGCCCGGCCCTGGCTTACGCCCGCGACGCGCTGGCCGCGACCGCGCTCACGCCGCTCGGCACGCCGGCCGACAGCGGCGGCTACGCGCATCAATACGCGCTGGCACCGGACCTGGCGCCGCTGATGCCCCTGTTTCGCGCCGGCCGCCTGGGCGTGATGCTCAACGTCGGTGCCCTGGTGCAGCCGACCAGCAAGCAGCAGTACACCGCCAAGTCGGTCAAGCTGCCACCCAAACTGTTTTCGCACAACGACCAGCAGTCGGTATGGCAGTCGTCGCTGCCGGAAGGCGCCACCTCCGGCTGGGGCGGACGCATGGGCGACCTGTTCGAATCCGCCAACGCCCACTCCACCTTCACTTGCGTGAACGTGGCCGGCAATGCGGTCTTCCTGTCGGGCCGCTCGGTGTCGCAGTACCAGGTTTCGAGCAACGGCCCGGTGCCGCTCGCCAGCCTCAAAAACCCGCTGTTCGGATCCGCCGCCTGCTCGGCCGCGCTGCGTACCCTGATCACCCAGCCGCGCACCCACATGTTTGAAAACGAGGTCAACCGGGTCAGCAAGCGCTCGATCGAGGCCAATGAAATCCTCACCAGCGCGCTGGCGTCCACACCGCCGCTGAACACCGCTTTCCCAACCGGGAACAGCCTGGCCGACCAGCTGCGCATGGTGGCGCGCATGATCGCCGCCGCACCCACGTTGGGCAACAAGCGCCAGGTGTTCTTCGTCTCGCTGGGCGGCTTCGACACCCACGATGGCCTGGTGGCCGACCATCCGGTCTTGATGGGCAAACTGGGCGGCGCGCTGGCGGCCTTCGACGCCGCCACCGCCGAGCTGGGGGTAAGCGACAAGGTCACCACCTTCACCGCATCGGACTTCGGGCGCACCCTGACCGGCAACAGCAACGGCTCCGACCATGGCTGGGGCAGCATGCACTTCATGATGGGTGGCGCGGTCAAGGGCCAGCGCTTCTACGGCACCGCGCCGGTGGTGGCCAACAACGGTCCGGACGACGTCGGCCAGGGGCGCCTCCTGCCCAGCACCTCGGTCGAACAGTTCGCCGCCACCATGGGCGCCTGGCTGGGCGTGAGCGACTCCGAGCTGCTGGCACTACTGCCGAACCTCAGCAATTACAATTCCTCCGTCCGGAATCTGGGCTTCGTATAAACTTGCGATAAAGGGCAACAATTGCCCGTCTCACAATGTTTGCGCTGCGGCGCGGCGGACCCGGCATCATGGCACCCATCGACGATACGTCGTTCAACCAGTTGTTCAAGGCGCACCCTATTCCGATGTGGGTGTATGACCTCGGCACACTCGCGTTCCTGGCCGTGAACACCGCCGCCATTTTCCACTACGGGTACAGCGAGGACGAATTCCTCGCCATGACCATCCGCGACCTGCGCCCGCCCGAAGACCTGCCGCGCCTGGAAGCCAATCTGCGCGACGCCCCCAGGTTCGGCCTGGAACACTCCGGCATCTGGCGCCACAAGAAGAGCGACGGCAGCGTGATCGATGTCGAGATCAGCTCACACCCGCTCCGGTTCAATGGCCGCGACTGCAAATTCGTGCTGGCGCACGACATCACCGCACGCCTGCAGGGCGAACTGAAGATCGCCCGCCTGAACCGCGTGTACGCGCTCCTGTCGGGCATTAACTCGGCGATCGTGCGCATCCGCGACCGCAGCACGCTGTTCAAGGAAGCCTGCAGGCTGGCCACCGGCGAAGGTGGTTTTGCCAGCGCGTGCGTGGCCACCTTGCCGGTGAACGGCGGCCCGTTGGAGACGGTGGCGCACGCAGGCCGCGCGCTGCCGGAGCGCCCGCCGGCGTTCGAGTCCCTTTGGTGCGCTACGCGCGCCGCGCGCGAACAGCTCACCGTGGTGTGCAACGATATCGCCGCCGATGCGGCGCTGGCGCCGCTGGCGCCCCAGCTCACCGCCTGCGGACTCAAAGCCGTGGCATCGTTCCCGCTGACCCTGGGCACGCGCACGGTGGCCGTGCTGACCCTGGTGAGCGAAACGCCCGGCGTGTTCGACGACGATGAAATGCGCGTGCTGACCGAGCTGGCCGGCGACATGGCGTTTGCCCTGCTGTTCTTCGACCGCGAAGAGCAGATCAGCTACCTGGCGTACCACGACGTCATGACCGCGCTGCCCAACCGGCGCCTGTTCCAGGACCGCCTGCACCAGCTCTTGCAGCCGGGCGCCGGCATCGTCGCCGTGGTGCTGCTCAACCTGGACCGCTTCGCCCAGCTCAACGACGCGCTGGGTCGCCACTCCGGCGATGCGCTGCTCGGCCAGATCGCCCGCCGCCTGTCGACCAAGCTGCCGGAATCGTGCAATGTGTCGCGCATCGGCGGCGACACCTTCGCGCTGACCCTGCAGGACCTGGCACGCGGCGAGGATGCCGCCCAGCGCATGGAGGAGCTGGTATTCGGCCTGCTCGATATGCCCTACCTGCTGCCGCAGCAGGAAGTGCGCGTGTCCACCCGGGCCGGGCTGGCGCTGTACCCGGCCGACGGCCTGGACCCCGAAACCCTGTTCAAGCACGCGGAAGCGGCACTCAAGAACGCCAAGTCGGCGGGCGAACGCTATCTGTTTTACGCCCCGCGCATGAACGCCGCCATGGCCGCGCGCCTGACCCTGGAGCACGAGCTGCAGCAAGCACTGGTGGCGCGCCAGTTCAGGATGGTCTACCAGCCGCGCGTGAACCTGGCCACGGGCCGCATCGTCAGCGCCGAAGCGCTGATCCGCTGGGACCATCCGCAGCGCGGCGTGGTCGGGCCAAACGAGTTTATCGGGCTGGCCGAGGAAACCGGCTTGATCCGGCCGATCGGCGCCTGGGTGATCGAAGAGGTGTGCACCCAGCAGCAGGCGTGGAGAAACGCCGGCACGCGGGTGGTGCCGGTGGCGGTCAATTTGTCGGCGGTGCAGTGCGCGCAGGCCGAGCTGGTGGCCACGATCTCGGCGGCGATTGCTTCGCACGGCCTGTCCGAAGGGCAGATCGAATTCGAGCTGACCGAGACCTCGGTGATGAACAGCCCGGAAGACGCGGCGCGCATCCTGCATGCGCTCAAGCAGCTGGGGGTGCAGCTGTCGCTGGACGACTTTGGCACCGGCTATTCCTCGCTTGCCCAGCTCAAGCGTTTTCCCTTCGATTTCGTCAAGATCGACCGGTCTTTCATATCTGGGATCGACAGCAATCCGGAGGACGCGGCGATTGCGGCGGCCATTATCGCGATGGCGCACAGCCTGGGGCTGCGGGTGGTGGCCGAGGGCGTCGAGACGGCGGGCCAGCTGGCCGCGCTGCGCCAGCTGCGCTGCGATGAGCTGCAGGGGTTTTTCTTTAGCCAGCCGCTCACGGCAGATGAGTTCGAAGAACTGCTGCGCGAGGATCGGCGCCTGCCGACCTCGCCGCGCAGGCTGGCGCCTTTTTCGCGCCGTCAGCGGTGAGGCCTCGAACAAGGAAACAGTCCTCGGCCTGAACCGCTAAGTCCTGCTGGGGTTTCCAGCTGTCAAAACAGCTAGGATTATCCAAAAAATTTCCTGTTAGACTCATGCATGAGAACCCAAGCAAACGGGAAATTAACGCAATGGTGGGCGGGCGATTAGCCCGATTCCGTTGGACGTATATCACTTATTTGGGAGAAGCGAGATGGCAAGAAAAAAAACCTATACGCTGCAGGATTGCGTGGACTTGCTGAACACCAGCGAGGGGCGAGCCAGCCCGAAATCAGGCGAGCCTGGTCACACCATTCATCAACATGTGGGAGGGCGCGAAGAGCAGGTTGGTGGACGACTCATGCCCAAGCTGACCAGTAGCGCTAGTGCGCCAATCATCATCGATCCGAGCGGCCAGGTCGCCAGCAAGAAAGATCACGTGGATATCTATGTCAGTGCCGGACTCGCCGCCAGCAAGACGAAGGGAGGCGCGGCTTTCGACACGATGTTCGAACCGGGGAAGAAGGCTGCGGGTACGTTCCTCGATCTGCAGCAGGCTTACAGTGTCTTGCTGTACGCCCTGAAT
This sequence comes from uncultured Oxalobacteraceae bacterium, assembly GCA_946479255.1. The sequence continues at coordinate 2,026 of CAMLFK010000166.1, read as the reverse complement.
TCGACCGACGGCCAGGCTGCACTCGGAAAACTCGATGGCGGATCGGCACGGGAGTTTTTTTCAACCTCCGTTGCCGGGTGGAGCATGGCCAGGAGCGACAGTCACAAGATGTATACCGCAAGCTTGGGGGCGGGCGGTAGCGATATGTCCGACATGACCCATTTGGCGGATTTTTCGTCCGTAACAGTGGGCATCGACAGGATGGCAATCAGCGATGGTGTACATCTTCAGACTCTCTACCCGTGTGCATAAATTGCAGTTCTGTATGTGGTAGGGTCGATGATTGAGATCACGTGCTCGGATTAAGCCACCTTCGCCACCAGTGTCAAAATATCGTAACTGGCCACCAGCTCATCGTTCTGCTTGGTGACCTGCACATCCCACGCCACCACGCCCTGCCCCCGCCCTTTTTCATCGCTGCGCTTACGGTCGACCTTGCGCTTGCACGTGAGGCGCGCGCGGATGGTGTCGCCGATCGCCACCGGCGCGACGAAGCGCAGGTTGTCCAGGCCATAGTTGGCCAGCACCGGCCCCGGCGCCGGCGAGACGAACAGGCCGGCAGCCGCCGACAGCACAAAGTAGCCGTGCGCAATGCGTTTGCCGAACTGCGATTCGCGCGCGGCGATCTCGTCGAAGTGCATGTAGAAGAAGTCGCCCGAGATGCCCCCGAAAGCGACGATATCGGCTTCGCTGACCGTGCGCCGGTGAGTCAGCAGCGAGTCGCCAATCCGCAGGTCCTCGAAGTGCTTGCGGAAGGGGTGCACCTCGCACTCGCGCACTTGCGCGCCGCGTACGTATTCGCCGGTGACCGCCGCCAGCATGCTCGGCGAGCCCTGCACCGCGGCCCGTTGCAGGAAATGGCGCACCGCGCGGATGCCGCCCAGTTCCTCGCCGCCGCCGGCGCGTCCCGGACCGCCATGCTTGAGCTGGGGCAGCGGCGAGCCGTGGCCGGTGGAGTCGACCGCCGCCTCACGGTCCAGGATCAGCACGCGGCCATGCGACGCCGCCGCCATCGGCACGGCGTACGCCGCAATCGCCGGGTCCTTTGTCACCAGGGTGCTTACCAGGCTGCCCTTGCCGCGCGCTGCCAGGGCCAGCGCTTCATCGATGCCGTCATACGGCATCATGGTGCTGACCGGCCCAAAAGCCTCCACGTCGTGTACCGCGTCGTTGCGCATGCCGTCGCGGCATAGCAGCAGGGTCGGCGAGAAAAAGGCGCCTTCTGCCACGCCATCCCCAACCGGCTTGAAGCCATCGCGTGCGCCGAACAGCAGCTCGTTACCCTCGGCCAGCAGGCGAACCCGCTCGCCCACGTCGCGCTGCTGGTCCATCGAGGCCAGCGCGCCCATGCGCACGGCATCAATCGCCGGATCGCCCACCACCACCTTGGCCAGCCGTTCGCGCAGGCGCGTGCCGACCGCATCGACCTGCCCGCGCGGCACGATGATGCGGCGGATCGCGGTGCACTTCTGCCCCGCCTTGCCGGTCATCTCGCGCGCCACTTCCTTGACGAACAGCTCGAACTCGGGATCGCCGGGGGTCACGTCGGGCGCGAGGATGGCGCAGTTGAGCGAGTCGGCTTCGGCGGTGAATGGTACCGACTGGGCGATCAGATTGCGGTTGGCGCGCAGCTTGGCGGCGGTATCGGCCGAGCCGGTGAAGGTAACGGCATCCGCGCCACTCAAACGGTCGAGAAGATCGCCGGTGGCGCCGATCACCAGCTGCAGCGCACCGTCCGGCAAGATGCCTGAGTCCTGGACCATGCGCACCAGCGCTTCGGCCAGGTAGCTGGTGGCGGTGGCGGGCTTGCCGATACAGGGCATGGCGGCCAGAAAGCTGGGGGCGAACTTCTCCAGCAGGCCCCATACTGGAAAGTTGAAAGCGTTGATGTGCACCGCCAGGCCGCCGCGCGGCACCAGGATGTGGGTGCCGGCAAAGCCGCCTTTTTTACCCAGCGCCATTGCCGGGCCCTCGTGCAGCACATTGCTGGACGGGAGTTCGCGGCTGCCCATGCTGGCGTAGGCGA
>CAMLFK010000165.1 GCA_946479255.1 uncultured Oxalobacteraceae bacterium | reverse complement strand
CGCACAGCTTGCAGGCGATGCAGCGCTCTTCCCCGTTGGGGTAGCGGCGCAGCGCATGCAGGCCGCGGAAGCGCGGCGAGATGGGGGTCTTTTCTTCCGGGTACTGGACCGTGATCTTGCGCGAGAACGCATACTTGCCGGTCAGGGCCAGACCTTTAATCAGCTCGGACAGCATCAGGCTGCCGAGGATCTCTTTAACTCGTGTCATTTTGTGTGCTTCCTTACTTCCAGATGTTCCACGGCGTCTGCATCCAGCCGGCGACCAGCACCAGCCAGACCAGGGTCAGCGGAATGAACACTTTCCAGCCGAGACGCATGATCTGGTCATAGCGGTAGCGCGGGAACGTGCCGCGGACCCAGATGAACAGCGAGACGATCAGGAACATCTTCGCGAACAGCCAGAAGAAACCGCCGATGGCGCCGAATTCCAGGAACGAGAACGGTGCGGACCAGCCGCCCAGGAACATGATCGATGCCAGCGTGCCGACGAGGATCATGTTGGCGTATTCGGCCAGCATGAACATCGCGTACGACATGCCCGAGTATTCGACCATGTGGCCGGCCACGATTTCCGATTCGCCTTCCACCACGTCGAACGGGTGGCGGTTGCACTCGGCCAGGCCGGACGTGATGTAGATGATGAACAGCGGCAGCAACGGCAGCCAGTTCCACGACAGGAAGTTCGCGCCGTGGGCGGCGAACATGCCGCGCTCCTGGCTGGCGACGATGTCCGAGAAGTTCAGCGAGCCCGACACCATCAGCACGACGACCATCACGAAGCCCATCGGGATTTCGTAGGAAATCATCTGGGCCGAGGCGCGCATCGCGCCCATGAAGGAGTACTTCGAGTTCGAGGCCCAGCCGGCGATGATGATGCCGTAGACTTCCAGCGAGGTGATTGCCATCAGCAGCAGCAAGCCGGCATTGACGTTCGCCAGTGCGACTTCAGGACCGAAAGGCACGACCGACCAGGCGGCCAGCGCCGGCATGATGGTCATGATCGGGCCCAGCACGAACAGGCCACCCGCGGCCTTGGTCGGGATCACGATCTCTTTGAAGAGCAGCTTCAAGGCATCGGCGATCGGCTGCAGCAAACCTGCAGGACCGACGCGGTTAGGACCGACACGGATCTGGATCCAGCCGATCAGCTTGCGTTCCCACAGGGTGGCGTAGGCGACCAGGCCCATCAGCGGCAGCAGCACGCACATGATCTTGATCATGGTCCAGGCCACTGGCCACACCGGACCGAGCAAGCCGGAACCGGTAGTGGTAATGGTGTTGATTACGTCTGGAAATGCCATTACGCGCCCTCCCCTGCTTTTTCAACCTGGATCGCACCGAACATGGCGCCCAGGACCGCGGTTGCCGGATGGCCGCTGCCGACACGCACGGTGTTGGCAGGCAGGCGTGCATCGATACCAGCGACCAGGATGGCCGAACCGGCGCCCTGGCTGACCTTGACGGTGTCGCCGGCTTTGACGCCCAGCTTGCCGGCCAGGTCCGCTGGCAGTTGCACCAGCGGCGCGTTGGCGTCGGCGGTGCGCAGCAGCGGCTCGGAACGGCGCGCGATGGCGTCGGCGAAATAGATCGGCACGTCGGTGACGCGTTCCAGCGAACCCGCGGTGCCAAAGGTCGCGCTCTTCAACGCGGCTTTCGATACGTTGTTCAGCTTGGCCGACAGATCGGTATTGTCCTTGCCGAACAGCTCGTCGCGGATGGATTCCGACGTTTCGTAGTCGAAACCGGACAGGCCCAGCAGGTTGCCCAGCACGCGCAGCACTTTCCACGCAGGACGGGTATCGCCCAGCGGCTTGACGGTGCCGTTGAAGCTTTGCGCGCGGCCTTCGCAGTTCACAAACGTGCCCGAGGTTTCGCTGAACGGCGAAATCGGCAGCAGCACGTCGGCGTACTCAAAGCCATGCTTGAAGGCGCTCATGGCGACAACCATTTCGGCGCCATCCAGGGCGGCACGGGCTTGCTGCGGATTCGCGCAGTCCAGTAGAGGCTCGGCGCCCAGCAGGATGTAAGCTTTCTTCGGCGTGGCGAATGGCGCTTCGGCCTTGTTCGACACGGCACCGGCCAGGTAGCCGCCGACGCTGTTGGCGGCATCGACCAGGTAGCCGAACTTGGCACCGGTCTGCTCGGCGATCCACTGGGCGGCAGCGTGCAGCTGGGAGGCTTGTGGATGCTGTGCAGCGGCGTTACCCATCAGGACAACCGCAGGCAGCTTGGCTTCGCCGGTGTTCAGGCTGGCCGCGATGGCTTTGGCAGCATCGGATGGCTGGATGTTCTCGAAGCCGCTAGGCGCGGTCACGCCGGTGGCGCTTGCCACGGCAGCGACGATGTCGGACAGTGCAGCGAGCCAGTCGCTTGGCGCGGCGATGATCTTGTTGGCGGTCGGGATCAGCAGCTCGTCGTCGGACGCGTGCACGATCGACAGCTTGCCGCCGTTCTTGACCGCGTTACGCAGGCGGGTGGCGACCAGCGGATGATCCTTGCGCAGGAAAGAACCGATGACCAGCGCGCGCTTGACGTTCGACAGCTCGGCGATCGGCATGCCCAGCCACGGCGTGACTTGGCCGTCCAGCGCGAAATCGCTCTGGCGCAGGCGGAAGTCGACGTTCTCGGAACCGAAACCGCGCATGGCTTTACCCAGCAGGAACAGTTCTTCGACGGTGTTGTGGCCGGTGGCGACGGCGGCGACATTGTCGGCGCCATGCTCGTGCTTGATGTTCCGCAGGCCGTGGGCCACGTACTCCAGCGCGGTCTGCCAGTCGGTCTCTTGCCATTGGCCGCCCTGCTTGATCATCGGGGCGGTCAGGCGGTCGGCGTTGTCCAGCGCCTCGTAGGAGAAGCGGTCCTTGTCGGAAATCCAGCATTCGTTGATGGCTTCGTTTTCCAGCGGCAGAACGCGCATGACCTTGCCGCCCTTGACCTGGACGATCAGGTTGCTGCCGAGCGAATCGTGCGGGCTGACCGACTTGCGGCGCGACAATTCCCACGAACGGGCGCTGTAGCGGAAAGGTTTGCTGGTCAGTGCGCCGACCGGGCACAGGTCGATCATATTGCCCGACACTTCGGAGTCGACGGTCTTGCCGACGAAGGAAGTGATTTCGGCATGCTCGCCGCGGCCCAGCATGCCCAGTTCCATGACGCCGGCCACTTCCTGGCCGAAACGTACGCAACGGGTGCAATGGATGCAGCGGGTCATCTCGTTCATCGAGATCAGCGGGCCGGCGTCTTTCGGCGGCACCACGCGCTTTTCTTCTTCATAGCGCGAGTTGGACTTGCCGTAACCGACGGCCAGGTCCTGCAGCTGGCATTCGCCGCCCTGGTCGCAGATCGGGCAATCCAGCGGGTGGTTGATCAGCAAAAATTCCATCACGGATTTTTGCGCGTGCACAGCCTTCTCGCTGTTGGAACGCACGATCATGCCGGCGGTCACAGGCGTGGCGCAGGCTGGCAAAGGCTTGGGGGCCTTTTCCACTTCTACCAGGCACATGCGGCAGTTAGCCGCAATCGACAATTTCTTGTGATAGCAGAAGTGCGGAATGTAAGTACCTAGCTTGTTGGCTGCGTCCATCACCATACTGCCTGGCGGGACCTCAACCTTCTTACCGTCAATTTCAATTTCAACCATGAGATTTCTCTGGCCTTAAAGGTAGGTCGGCACCAGACAGTGCTTGTGCTCGACGTGATATTCAAATTCTTCGCGGAAGTTCTTGATCATGGCGCGAACCGGCATCGCTGCTGCATCGCCCAGTGCGCAAATGGTGCGCCCCTGGATGTTGTCGGCGATCGAGTTCAGCATGTCCAGATCGTCGGGACGGCCTTGGCCGTGCTCGATCCGGTGCACCATGCGGTACATCCAGCCGGTGCCTTCGCGGCACGGCGTGCATTGGCCGCAAGATTCTTCGTAATAAAAGTAGGACAGGCGCAGCAGCGACTTGACCATGCAGCGCGTCTCGTCCATGACGATCACGGCGCCCGAGCCCAGCATCGAGCCGGCCTTGGCGATCGAATCGTAGTCGAGGTCGGTGTTCATCATGACGTCGCCGCGGATCACCGGCGCGGACGAGCCGCCTGGGATCACTGCCTTGATCTTTTTACCGCCACGCATGCCGCCGGCCAGCTCCATCAGCTTGGCGAACGGCGTGCCGAGCGGCACTTCATAGTTACCTGGACGCTCAACGTCGCCCGAGATCGAAAAGATCTTGGTGCCGCCGTTGTTCGGCTTGCCCAGGCCCAGGTAGTTCTCGGGACCGATGTTCAGGATGAACGGAACGGCCGCGAAAGTCTCGGTGTTGTTGATCGTGGTCGGCTTGCCGTACAGGCCGAACGAAGCCGGGAACGGCGGCTTGAAGCGCGGCTGTCCCTTCTTGCCTTCGAGCGACTCCAGCAGTGCGGTTTCTTCGCCGCAGATGTAAGCGCCATAACCGTGGTGGGCGTGCAGCTGGAAGGAAAATTCGCTACCCATGATCTTGTCGCCCAGGAAGCCGGCGGCGCGCGCCTCGTCCAGCGCTTCTTCAAAGCGCAAGTATTCCTGGAAAATTTCGCCGTGGATGTAGTTGTAGCCCACCGTGATGCCCATGGCGTAAGCGCCAATGGCCATGCCCTCGATCAGCGAGTGCGGGTTGTAGCGGATGATGTCGCGGTCTTTGAACGTACCTGGCTCGCCTTCGTCGGTGTTGCAGACGAGGTATTTCTGGCCGGGGAACTGGCGCGGCATGAAGCTCCACTTCAAGCCGGTCGGGAAACCCGCGCCGCCGCGGCCGCGCAGGCCCGAGGCTTTCAGTTCGGCGATGATCTGTTCCGGCGAAATCTTTTCTTCGATGATGCGGCGCAGCGCGCTGTAGCCGCCACGCTTGACGTAGTCGGCCAGGCGCCAGTTGTCGCCGTTCAGGTCCTTGAGGATCAGCGGATTGATGTGACGGTCGTGCAGGCTGGTCATTTCTTCAGTTCCTCTACGAGGGCGTCAATCTTGGCGTCGCTCATGAACGAGCACATACGGTGGTTATTCACCAGCATCACCGGCGCATCGCCGCAAGCGCCCATGCACTCGCCTTCAACCAGGGTGAACTGGCCATCGGCGGTGGTGTCGCGATAGCCGATGCCGAGCTTTTCCTGCAGCAGCTTGCCGGCGCGTTCGCCGCCCGACAGCGCGCATGGCAGGTTGGTGCACACGGAAATCTTGTGCTTGCCGACCGGCTTGACGTTGTACATATTGTAGAAGGTCGCCACTTCCTGCACGGCGATGGCCGGCATGCCGATGTAGTCGGCGATTTCCTGCATGACTTCCGGCGACAGCCACTGGGTTTCCACCTGGGCGTGGGCCAGCGCGGCCATCACGGCGGACTGGCGCTGGTCGGCCGGGTACTTGGCCAGCTCGCGGTCGATCTTCTTATAGCACTGCTCTGATAACAACATAAACTTACCTTTACCGGTCGATACTGCCGAAAACGATGTCCTGGGTGCCGATGATGGTGACGGCGTCGGCGATCATGTGACCGCGCGCCATTTCATCCAGGCTTTGCAGGTGGGCATAGTCCGGAGCACGGATCTTCAGGCGGTAGGGCTTGTTGGCGCCGTCCGACACGATGTAGATACCGAATTCGCCCTTCGGATGCTCGACCGCCGCATACGCTTCGCCCGGCGGCACGTGCATGCCTTCGGTGAACAGCTTGAAGTGGTGAATCAAGGACTCCATGTTCGACTTCATCTCGGTGCGCTTCGGCGGCGCGACCTTGTGGTTGTCGACCATGACCGGACCCGGATTGGTCTTGAGCCAGGCTACGCACTGCTTGATGATGCGGTTGGACTGGCGCATTTCTTCGATACGCACCAGGTAGCGGTCGTAGCAGTCGCCATTGGTGCCGACTGGAATGTCGAATTCCATGCGGTCGTACACGGCGTAAGGCTGCTTCTTGCGCAGGTCCCATTCCACGCCCGAACCGCGCAGCATGGCGCCGGTAAAGCCCATGGCTTTCGCGTCTTCCGGCGAGACCACGCCGATGCCGACGGTACGCTGTTTCCAGATACGGTTGTCGGTCAGCAGGGTTTCGTATTCGTCCACGTAGGTGACGAAACGCTTGGAAAAGTCTTCGATGAAGTCCAGCAGCGAGCCCTGGCGCGCTTCGTTCAATTCATCGATGGCCTTGGCGCTGCGAATGATCGAGGCCTTGTGCTTCGGCATCGCGTCCGGCAGGTCGCGATACACGCCGCCCGGGCGGTAGTATGCGGCGTGCATGCGTGCGCCCGACACAGCTTCGTAGACGTCGAACAGGTCTTCACGGTCGCGGAAGGCGTACAGGAAAGGACCCATGGCGCCGACGTCGAGCGCGTGCGCGCCCAGCCACATCAGGTGGTTCAGCAGGCGCGTGATTTCGTCGAACATGGTGCGGATGTACAGCGCGCGTTCCGGCACCTGGATGCCCAGCAGCTTTTCGATCGCCATCACATAGGCGTGCTCGTTGGCCATCATCGACACATAATCGAGACGGTCCATATACGGCACCGACTGCAGGTAGGTGCGGGTCTCGGCCAGCTTTTCGGTGGCACGGTGCAGCAGGCCGATGTGCGGGTCGGCGCGCTGGATCACTTCGCCGTCCAGCTCCAGCACGAGGCGCAATACGCCGTGCGCGGCCGGGTGCTGCGGACCGAAGTTGAGGGTGTAGTTCTTAATCTCAGCCATGGTTATTTCATCCCGTAGGTTTCTTCGCGGATCACGCGCGGAATGATTTCACGCGGCTCGATCGTCACGGGTTGGTAGATCACGCGCTTCTGCTCGGGGTCGTAGCGCATCTCGACATAACCCGAAATCGGGAAGTCCTTGCGGAACGGATGACCGATGAAGCCGTAGTCGGTCAGGATGCGGCGCAAGTCGTTGTGGCCTTCGAACAGGATGCCGTACAGGTCGAACGCTTCGCGCTCGTACCAGTTGGCCGCACGCCACAGGCCGGCGACCGAAGCCACCAGCGGCATGTCGTCGTCCGGGCAGAACACGCGCACGCGCACGCGCCAGTTATGGTCCAGCGACAGCAGGTGCGACACGGCGGCGAAACGCAAGCCGTCCCAGCTGCCTTCACCATAGGTGGAATAGTCGACGCCGCACAGGTCGATCAGCTGATCGAACTTGAGCGAGGGATCGTCGCGCAGGGTTTGCATCGCGGCCAGGTATTCGGCAGCCTTGACCACTACGGTCACTTCGCCCAGCGCGGCCGTCACGGCAGCGCCCTCGCCCAATGCATTTTTCAGGGCGAGTTCAAGGGATTCGAGTTTTGTCGTCATGGTGGATGCTTAACGTGCGATGGTGTTGGTGCGCTTGATCTTGTTCTGCAATTGCAGAATGCCGTACAGCAGCGCTTCCGCGGTCGGCGGGCAGCCTGGCACGTACACGTCGACCGGCACGATGCGGTCGCAGCCGCGCACCACCGAGTACGAGTAATGGTAGTAGCCGCCGCCGTTGGCGCAGGAACCCATCGAAATGACCCAGCGTGGTTCCGGCATCTGGTCGTAGACCTTGCGCAGCGCCGGCGCCATCTTGTTGCACAGGGTGCCCGCGACGATCATTACGTCGGACTGGCGCGGGGACGGGCGGAACACCACGCCGAAGCGGTCCATATCGTAACGGGCGGCGCCCGTGTGCATCATCTCGACCGCGCAGCAAGCAAGGCCGAACGTCATCGGGAACATCGACCCGGTGCGTGCCCAGTTGATCAGCCCGTCGAGCTTGGTGGTAATGAAACCTTCGTTTAATACGCCTTCAATAGACATGGCTTATTCCCAATCAAGGGCACCTTTCTTCCAGATGTACCAAAAACCGACCACGAATTCAGCGATAAACACCATCATCGTGACGAAACCTTGCCAGCCCAGGTCGCGCATGGCGACGCCCCATGGGAAGAAGAATGCCGTTTCCAGATCGAACAAAATGAACAGGATCGCGACCAGGTAATAACGCACATCGAACTTCATGCGCGCGTCTTCAAACGCCTCGAAGCCGCACTCGTAAGGCGACAGTTTGGCCGGATCGGGATTGTGGCGGGCCAGCAGAAAGCCCAACACCTGGGGAACGACGCCGACGCCGATACCGACCAGGATGAACATTAAAACGGGGAAGTAATTCTCGAGGTTCACTTGATAGCCTATTTGAACGATCGGTTAATGAAACACTGCTTGCTGCAGCGCCTATCGTGCAATCCTGGCTTGAAGCTTTCCACCAGGATCGTACGCCTGATCCTCGCAAAAAAGCCAGCTTAGGCGCAGCCCTTGCTGGCTTCTATTTTTTGGTGCCGACGACGAGACTCGAACTCGTACAGCTTTCGCCACTACCCCCTCAAGATAGCGTGTCTACCAATTTCACCACGTCGGCATTGAAGTCCGCTATTCTACATTGTTGAACGCACCATTTCAATGCGTTCTTGCAGACAAACAAGGATAAAACACAAAAACTTTCACTTATCTTGACAGAAGTCAGAACGGCGTGCGCCGACTTCTGCCAACGAAATTACTTTAATACTGATTACTCTATTACTTCGGGATTTCACCAGCTGGGGTGGCAGGCGCGGCTGGAACCGGTGCCGGAGCGGCTGGCGCTGCTGGTGCCGCACCAGGAATCGCGCCGGCGCCGCTCACGGGAGCCGGCTTGGCCGGGGCGGTGACTTTATCCATCACGCCGCCGCTGACGACCGGGCCGTTGCCGTTGGTGGCGAAGTTGGCCAGGGCCAGGGTCGACGCGAAAAAGATCGCCGCGGCCACGCCGGTCGACTTGGACATGAAATTGGACGAACCGCTCGCGCCGAACAGGCTGCCGGACGCGCCGGAACCGAAGGCCGCGCCCATGTCGGCGCCCTTACCGTGCTGCAGCAGCACCAGGCCAATGATGGCCAGAGCCGAGATCACTTGCACCACGACCACCAGATTGTACAAACCGCTCAAAACGTTCATTGCTTATTCCATTCCATATGTAAGTGCATTTGTGAATTTGGGGTACTGCTTTGCTTGTTCAAGCGGCCGCGTGCACGATAGCCAGGAAATCGGCCGATTTCAGTGCGGCGCCGCCGATCAGGCCGCCGTCGATATCTGGCTGGGCCAGCAGTTCGACAGCGTTATCCGGCTTCATGCTGCCGCCGTAGAGAATCTTGACGGTAGCTGCCGCCTCAGGGCTACGGGCGGCAATGCGCGCGCGCAACTGGGCGTGCACTTCCTGCGCCATGGCCGGGGTGGCGGTCTTGCCGGTGCCAACTGCCCAGACCGGCTCGTAGGCCACCACAATGTCTTTCACACGCTCTGGCGCCAACAGTGCCAGCACGGCGTCGAGTTGTTCAAATACCACGTCGGTGGTCTTACCCGCTTCGCGATCAGCCAGGGTTTCGCCCACGCACACGATCGGGGTCATGCCGGCGTCCTGCACCGCCACCGTCTTCCTGGCCACCAGCGCGCTGCTTTCAGCGTGGTAAGCGCGCCTTTCGGAGTGGCCGACGATGACATAACGGCAAGCAAAATCGGCCAGCATCGACGCGCAAACTTCGCCGGTGTAGGCGCCGCAGGCCTGGGCCGAGACGTCTTGCGCGCCCCACGCCACGGGCGAGCCTGCCAGGGCGTCCTGGCATTGCGACAGGTAAGGGGCCGGCACACAAACGGCCAGGTCGGCGCCAGAATCCTTGAGCCCGGCAATGATCCCGTCGAGCAGGCTGGCGTTGGCTGCACGGCTGCCATTCATCTTCCAGTTACCCACAACAAGTTTGCGGCGCATAGTAGCCCAGATTTAATTAACCCGCCATTCTAACCTTGTGCTCCGGGGGTGGTCAAACCTTGTGCAGCGTATGACTCGCTTTGTGACCGATTATCCTGCCGCAACTTGCAACACAAGTTTGCCCACATGGGTAGAACTTTCCATCAGCGCATGCGCGGCGGCAGCTTGCTCCAGTGGAAACACGCGATGAATCACCGGCCGGATCTTGCCCTCTTCGATCAGCGGCCAGACTTTTTCACGCAGGCGCCAGGCGATCGCCGCCTTGAACGCCACCGGACGCGGACGCAGGGTCGAGCCGGTGATCGTCAAACGGCGCCTTAATACCTGGCCGACGTCGATATTGGCCTTGGAACCGCCCAGCAGCGCGATGATCGCGATGCGGCCGTCGTCGGCCAGGCAGCCCAGCTCGCGGTTGAGGTAGTCGCCCGCCACCATGTCCAGAACGACATCGACGCCTTTGCCGCCGGTAAGTTCCTTGACCACAGCGGCGAAGTCTTCGCTGCGGTAGTTGATGCCGCGCTCGGCACCCAGTTCTTCGCAGGCGCGGCATTTCTCGTCGCTGCCGGCGGTGGCGAACACCCGGTGGCCGAGGGCGCTGGCCAGCTGGATCGCGGTCACCCCGATGCCGGACGTACCGCCCTGCACCAGCAGGGTTTCAGCGCCGCTCAGGCGGGCGCGGTCGAAGACATTGCTCCAGACGGTGAAGAAGGTTTCCGGCAAGGAGGCCGCTTCCACGGCGGTGAGGCCGCTCGGGATCGGCAGGCATTGCTGGGCCGGCGCGGTGCAGTACTCGGCGTAGCCGCCCCCTTGTACCAGCGCGCATACCATGTCGCCGTGACGCAGATCGCTGCCGGCCAGCTCGCCGCCGACGATTTCGCCGGCCACTTCCAGGCCTGGCAGCTCGGAGGCGCCGGGCGGCACCGGATAATGGCCCAGGCGCTGCAGCACGTCGGGCCGGTTGATGCCGGCCGCGTGCACCTTGATCAGCACTTCGCCGTGTTGGGGTTCGGGGATGGGACGCTCGCACAGGCTCAATACGTCGGGCGGGCCCGGCTGACGGATTTCAATCGCGCGCATGATGACGACTCGCTAAAAAAAGACGCGATTGTACGTCACCCACCAGTACGCGACTGCGACGGCAGCGGCGTGCCCGGCTGCCACGAGCGCGACAGCGCCTGCCCCTCATCGATCTGCTCCTGCGTCATCTGGCGTGCAAGCGCGCTGCGCTGGGAGATCGGAAGAGCACACGTCTGAACTCCAGTCACTTCC
>CAMLFK010000164.1 GCA_946479255.1 uncultured Oxalobacteraceae bacterium | reverse complement strand
CCCTGCACGCCGGCAGCTACAAAGGCGTCGCCGGTACCTACGCGTTCGACGCCGCCGGTAATATGAAGAAGTCGGCAGTGACCGTGTACACCTTCCGCAAGGGTGCGCCGGTGCCTCTGGCGACGTATTGACCACAGCCGCGGCCTTTTACAACCCACGTTTCAAGAGAACGAATGAACAAGAACAGTCTTCGCATCACCGCCCTGTGCGCCGCCCTGGCGCTTGCCGCCGCGCCCTTGCCTGCCGTCGCCGAGCCATCCTCGGGCAAGGTATCCGGCGCAGTTGCCAGCCAGGCCAAGCAGCAGCTCGACCGCCTGGCCGATGAGTACTACGACACCGCGGCCCGCTTCGACCCGGTGGATGCGACCGAAAACGGCGACCGCCGCTTCGACGACCAGATCGGCATGGCGATCGCGCCCAAGAATCGCGAGCGCCACACCGCCAGGCTCGGCACCTTCCTCACGCGCCTGCACGCGATCGACCGCGCCACGCTGGACTCGAAAGCACAGATCAACTACAACATCCTCAATCACGAGCTGACCGCCCTGCTGTCGCTGGCCAGCTTTCCCGATCACTTGATGCCGATCGACCAGATGGACAGCATGCCGGTCACCCTGGCCAATTTCGCCAGCGGCGACGGCGCCCAGAGCCTCAAGACAGTCAAGGAATACAAGGCCTACCTCAGTCGCCTGAACCAGCTGCCGGCATGGATCGACCAGGCGATTGCCAATATGCGCAGCGGGATCGCCAGCGGCATTGTGCTGCCCAAGGCGGCGGTGACGTCGATGCTGCCGCAGTTCAAAAAGCTGGTCAGCGATACGCCCGAGGCGAGCATCTATTACACCCCGATTAAAAAGCTGCCGGCCAGATTCTCGGCGGCGGACAAGGCCAGCCTGAGCGCCGCCTACCGCAAGACGGTCGGCGAAAAGCTCGCTCCGGCGCTGGTGCGGCTGGCGGATTTTCTTGAGAAGGATTACCTGCCGGCGGCGCGCACCAGCAGCGGCTGGTCGGCGCTGCCGCGCGGACGCGAGTGGTACCTGGCCAATGTGGCGGTGCGCACCACCACGCGCATGCAGCCCGAAGAGATCCATGCGGTCGGCCTGCGCGAAGTGGCGCGCATCCAGCAGGAGTTCGCCGTGCTGGGGCCGAAGATGGGCTACAGTGGGCCGGCCAACAGCCTGCCTGGCTGGGTGATGCAGCAAGCCAAGTACAAGCCCTTCACCACCGAGCGCGAAGTGATCGAGATGTATCGCGAGCTCGACTCACAGCTCAAAGCCAAGCTGCCGAGCATGTTCACGCTGATGCCAAAGACGCCGCTCGATGTGCGGGCCGAGCCCGAGATCACGCGCGCCACGGCATCCGACCACTACACGGCGCCGGCGGCCGACGGCTCGCGCCCCGGCGTGTTCTGGGCGGTGGTGAACGATCCGAAGCAGTACAACACCTCGGGCATGGTGACCTTGTTCCTGCACGAAGGCCATCCCGGCCATCACTTCCACATCGCCCTGCTGCAGGAGATGAAGCTGCCGAACTTCCGCAAGTTCGGCGGCAATACCGCCTTCACCGAAGGCTGGGCGCTGTATGCCGAGACCCTTGGCAAGGAGATGGGCATGTTCGAGCGGCCGGAGTACTACTTCGGGCATTTGAACGACGAGCTGCTGCGGGCCGCGCGGCTGGTGGTCGATACCGGTTTGCACTCGAAAGGCTGGACGCGCGAGCAGGCGATTGCCTATTACCGCGATACGCTGGGCTATTCGGAGAACGTGGCGCGGGCGGAGATCGAGCGCTATATGGTGTGGCCGGGCCAGGCGCTGGCGTACAAGATTGGTTCGCTCAAGATCAGCGAGCTGAGGGCGCGCGCACAGGCGGCGTTGGGAGCGAAGTTTTCGCTGCCGAAGTTCCATGAGGTGGTGCTGGAGGATGGGACTGTGCCCTTGTCGCTGCTGGAGGCTAAGGTGGATCGTTGGATTGCTAAGACACGCTGATCATTAACGGCCGCCCATATCAAAGACCGTCGTCCCCGCGCAGGCGGGGATCCATACCCCTTTAGCTCAGTGAAGCGATGCGTCACTGAGTTGAGGTGGTATGGGGGAAACGCATGCGTTTCCCCTTCGCGGGAATGACAGCTAAACCGGAGGCAGCATTAGTACTGGATACCGCTTCCACTCCGGCTCCCTGTACCGCTCGCAGTTCGCGAAGATAAAATCGAGCACCGCTTCCTGATTCGACAGCAGCGTGTGATTGCCAGCCTTCCATGCCTCAAACTTCGCCTTCAACCCCGGCTCATCGCGCAGCAGTTCCACCGCGTGATCCTCGAACACATAATCCGAATACGCCTCCTTCTTCTCCAGCACACTGTTGAAGAAACCCCAGCGGAAGAAGCTGTCGTGCCCTTGCGGTTCGAGCGTCTCGACTGCGTAGCGCGCATTGTCCTGATCGAGCGGAATCATCCAGTCGCCACGGCGCACCGTCACCATGCCGCGCCGGCGCTCCAGGCCTGCCTCGTCATGGAACATATGCCCCTCATAGGCGTTCCCGCGCGACCTCACCGAGGCGATATGGTAGTACTCCACCTCCACCACCCGGTCCGCCTCCACCCGCTCCATGCGCACGCCATTCCACAACAGCCGCTCGGCCACCTCGCGCCAAGCCTGCGGCAGCACGTAGGCGCTCGGCGCGGGCACCGTCACATCGGCTGGAAAACGGTCGTAGTAATCGATCTCGCGCTCCCACGGCGCGCCGCGGTCATACGACAGGCGGGTGTAGCTACCGATCACGCTGGGACTGTAGCGCGCCTCGTAGCCCTTGAAGCGCAGCCGCGATGGCGCGCTCGCATCCATCGACCAGTGCACCGGCCAGGCGGCGCGCGTGCGACCTTCCAGCTTGGCCGCGCGCCTCAGCGCTTGAATCCGCCCGGCGTTGGCCACCAGGAAAGCGAGCGCCGTTTCCACCAGCGCGCGCATCGAGGCGTAGCGGTCCGCGAATGGCTTGAGCATGTGGGTCTCGGGCATGAAGCCAATGGTGTGATGCAGCGCCGCGTAGCCGGTGGAAAAGCGCGGCGTCTCCAGGAATTCGGCGATCCCGTGGTCCGGGCTGTCCTTGATGGGATTGACGTAGGGGCAGGTCGGCCAGCCGCGTGCTTCCATCTCGCGGAACATCTGCGGCAACATATCGCCGCGTAAGAACTCGCCCAGCGCACCACCCAGTTTGTCGGCCTGGGTGTGGATCAGGGTCATGGTGTACGGGTAGTCGGCGCCGTTCGACGTATGCGTGTCGACCATTACGTCCGGGTCCCAGCTGGTAAAGAACTGGTTGAAGGCCTGCGCGGTCAGCGAGTCGCACTTGATGAAGTCGCGGTTCAGGTCGAGGTGGCGGCTATTGCCGCGAAAGCCGAACTGCTCCGGCCCATCCTGGTTCACACGCGAGGTGTTGGCGCGGTTGATGGCGCCGTCGACGTTGTAGAGCGGGATGAACAGGAATACGGTCTGGCCCAGCGCCGCGAGGCGGACCGGATCGGTGCAGAAGTCGCGCACCAGCGCCATGCAGCTGTCCACGCCTTCGGGTTCGCCCGGGTGGATGCCGTTGTTGTTGAAGAAGACCGGGCGGCTGGATGCGCGGATGGTTTCGCGGTCGAACACGCCGTCGGCGGAGATGACGCCGCCGTGCAGGGGATTGCCCGCGTCGGTGGTGCCGATAACACCAAAACTAAGCACGCCGGGGTAGCGGCTGGCCAGTTCCTGGTACCAGGCGATGCACTCGGCCCAGGTGGTGGTTTGATTCCCATTACCCCGTTCGTAAGGGGTCTGATTGAAGTTCGACATGTGATGGCCGTTGAGGGTTCAAAAGCCGTACGATACATCAGTTAGCTGCTGTGCGCGACGCTCTTCCCGCTCTGCCAGCGCAGCGGCAGGTCGATCTCGACGATGGTGCCTTCATTGCTGCCGGAGCTGAAGCTGATGGTGCCGCCAAGGGCCACCACGCGCTCGCGCATGCCGATGATGCCGATGCCGGACGAGGCGCCATTGACCGAGAAACCGACGCCGTCATCAGCGATTTCGATGTGCAGGATGCGGTCGGGCTCATCGACGATCAGGGTCACGCGGGCGCGGCTGGCGCCGGCGTGCTTGAGCACATTCGACAGCGCTTCCTGGACGATGCGATAGGCCGAAATAGCCAGCTCGTTTTCCAGCCCCGTAAAGTCGCCGTCGGAGCGAAATTCGAAGCTGCAGCCGGGATGGGTTTCGTCGTAGTGGCGGATCATCTCCTCGACCGCGCCGTGCAGGCCGAGCATGTCGAGCACTTCGGGACGCAGGCGCCGCACCAGCCGGCGGCCGCTGGCGTACAGGTCGAGCGTGAGCTTGGTGATGGCTTGCGACTTGCGGCGGATCTCGTCGATCGCGGGCGAGGGTTCGACCTGCCCGGCCAGGTGATGGATGCTCTGCGACTCCAGGCGGGCAGCGATCAGCGAGGCGTTGAGTTCATCGTGGATCTCGATGGCGATACTCTTGCGCTCATCTTCGAGGATGGAGTTCACCTTCTGAATCAGCTTGCGCTTTTCGGCGTCCGCGCGCAGCGCTTCGTTGCGCGATTCGACCAGGTCCTTGGTGCGCTCGGCCACCTTGTTTTCCAGTTCCTGGCGCGAGCGGCCCAGGGCCACCGACATCTCGTTGATGGATGCCTGCAGCTCGCCCACCTCGCCGCCGGTGGTGACGGCCAGCGCAACCTTGTAGTTACCGCCGCGGATGTCGCGCAGCGCGTCGATCGATGCCTTGAGCGGGATGGTCAGGCTGCGCGCGAGGAAGTAGGCCAGCGCGCCGGACAATGCCAGCCCGAGCGCGGCCATGGCCAGCTCGATGCGAAAGCGGTGCGCCTGCTTGTCCAGCATGTTGGTAGGCGACATGGTCACGCGCACATAGCCGACGATCTCGCTGGTGAGGGTGCGCGGCTTGATGTCGGTCGGTCCGGACAGATGCGGCATGCTGTTGTCGGTGAACAGATTGATCTTGACGGTCTGCTTCCTGATCGGCACCTCGTGCGCGGTGCGCTCGGCCTCTTCGGCGGTGCGCGAGGTGACGCTGATGGCGCTGCGGCGCGAGGCGTCGACCAGCTCGATGCGGTAGATATTGCGGTCCGATTGCACCAGGCCGTTGATGGTCAGGCGCAGCTCCGGCAGGTTGCCCGAGATGACGTTGTATTCGCTGGTTTCGGCCAGCGCCTTGGCCAGGATGCGGCCGCGCTCGGCCAACTCCTCGGCCACCTGGGCGCGGTGCGAATACCAGGAGTAGCCAACGAAGGAGCTGAACAGGAACACCACCGGCAGCATGGTAATGAAGGCCATGCGCGTGCCGATGCTCCAGCTTTGCCAAAAGCGCTTTCTGCCTGCGTCGCGCGGTTTCATGGTGGACCTCATGGACGTTTGAGCGGTTGTTGGGAGAAGCGCCGCACGATCGCGGAGAGCGGCACGTCAAGCGAGCGCGCCACGCCTTCGTTGACGGTGGTGCTGAAGTAGCGTGGGAACTGCGGCGCGGCCAGTTCGCCGTTGTCGAGGTATTCCGCGGCAAGGTCGGCGATGTGGGCGTTGATGTGGTCGACATCCGAATAGGTGGACGCCAGCGCACCGGCCCTGACCATGTCGGCCGAAAAGCCGATCACCGCCTGGTTCAGGCGGTAGGTCGACAGGAGGATATTGCGGATGTTCTCGGCCGTGTAGACCGCCTGGTCGGGCACGGCCAGCAGCACCCGCGCCTGGCTCATGCTGCCCAGCAGGCGGGTGACGTCCTCGCCCGGCGTGTAGATGCGCACGTCGTCTACCTCGGCCAGCACCGGACGCAGATACTGCGTGTCGTGGCTGAGCAGCGCGGCCACCCTCACGGGTTTGCTCTTGAAGAGCAGCGCGACGAGGCGCAGCTGATCGGCCGGCGCAGGCTCGGCGAAGATGTTGGTTACGCTGAGCAGGCGGGCGGACGGCATGGTGGTGGCCATAGCCTGCCACGCCTGGCTGGAAGTGTAGGCGCCGATCACCACGCAGTCGCACGGGCGTGCCAGTACCTTGCGCAGCGCGGCCGGGCCGACCGCCACCACGATGTGGCGGCGCGCGCCGTTGGCCTGTGCCACGCGCAGGCCGCCATACACCTGCAGCATGCGCCGGTGCAGGTCGGACGCAATGCGCTGGGTGAGCATGGACTGGTCGGCCGTGACGATGCGAAAACGCAGGCCGGCCACGTCGGCCGCCTGGGCGCTCGCACCGAAGGCGAGCGCCGAAGCCAGCACCAGCGCCAGCGTGCGCCGCAAGGCGCCCACTAAGGTTCGATCAAGCCGTGTTTGACGGCCAGCTTGGTGATGTAAGCCTGGCGGTCCACGCCCAGCTTTTCCTTGATCGCCTGGCTGATGTTGCTGATGGTCTTGGTGGACAGGTTCAGCTTCTCGGCGATTTCGGCGTTGGTCAGGCCTTCGGCCATCAGCTTGAAGATTTCCAGGCCGCGCTGGTCGAGCTGCGATTGCGGCGAAGCGTCGCCGCGCACCGACAGGTTGGCCAGGCGTTCGGCGATCTGCGGCAGGAAGTACAGCTTGCCCTCGTGCGCCTGGCGCACCGCGGTGGCCAGGTCGGCCGGGTCGCAGTCCTTGGTGACGAAAGCGCGCGCCCCCAGGCGGTAGGTTTCCTTGATCAGGCTGTCCTGGTCGAACTGGCTGAGGAAGACGATATTGGCCGCAGGGTCCTTCGCGAGGATGTTGCGTGCCGCGTCCAGGCCGGTGAGCTCGGTGCCGAAGCGGATGTCCATCACCAGCACGTCGGGCCGCAGCTCGGCGTACATGGCGGTCGCTTCGTCCGGCGTGCGCGCCTGGCCGACCACGTCCATGCCGACGCCGGCCAGGGACATGGCAAAGCCCGTCATCACGATCGGATGATCGTCGGCCAGCATTACGCGTACCGCTGTCTGCTTCGTCTGCACTGCCCCGCCCTCCCCGAGCTTTACATCTGCTTACCATTGAAACACAGCAATGTGTGCGGCTTAACGGAATCGCGCCAAGCCTGGTGGGATTATTTCATACATCGGGGCGCCATGTGAACATCGATAGCCACCTGAGCGAGCGCAAGGCACGCGCATTGGCAGCCGCGACACTGCAACTTCGGCAGCACCTGCCGATCCAAGCTGTAGATACCGTTGACTCGGCCGGCCAAACAACAAGAACTGGAGATCGCCATGCACTTCTCTAACGTATACGAAGGTGGTAGCAGCAAAGCGGGCAAAATCGCCCTGGTGGCGGCACTACACGTCGCCATCGGGTGCCTGATAGTGCAAAACATGAACATCCGGCATATTTCCATGCCCCAGCTGCTGGACGAAGTCACGGTATTTGTCCCGGAGATGCGCGAACCGCCGCCACCGCCGGTCGAACCACCCAGGCCGCAAACCACGCCGGTGCAACAACCCAGAATCGTGGCGCCGATGCCCGAGGTCGTGGTGGAGCAGCAGCCGGTGGAACCCACCGTCCAGGCGAGCGCTGAGGCAAATCCCGCACCCGCCGATCCCGGACCGGTGGCGCCGCCCTCTCCCGCAGCAGCGCCTGCGGCACCGGGCACTCGCATCCGCACGGCGGTGCTGGCGGACGCCAACGCCTGCGCCAGGCCCGACTATCCAGCCCGGTCCGCGCGCAACGGCGATACCGGCACCGTGGAACTGGCCCTGCTGGTCGGTACCGACGGCACGGTGACCAGTTCGCGGGTGCAGCGTTCGAGCGGCTTCCGCGAGCTGGACCGCGCGGCGCAGCAAGCCCTCAGCCTGTGCAAATTCAAGCCGGCCATGGAAGGCGGCGTGCCGCAGCCGGGCTGGGCGCAGATTGCCTATGTCTGGACACTGGAGACCTAAGCCGGCCCCATGTGCTACCCCTGTGGAGTTAGAAGGAATACAATCGCACACGCGCCCGATCCGACGCCTGTTCAATCCCTTTTCTCGCCACAGGAACCCATGCATACAATGCTTTCCTCCGTCGTGAGCACAGCCCTGGCCACCAGCCTGGTCTTCGCTTTGCCCGCGACCGCCGCCACCCCGGCATCCCTCCCCGCCGTCAAGGAATCGACGCTGCGCGGCCACCTCACCTTTCTGGCGGACGACCTGCTGGAAGGGCGCGGTACCGGCCAGCGCGGCGGCGACCTGACCGTCGCCTACCTCGAAGCGCAGGCTATCGCGCTTGGCCTCAAGCCCGGCAACGGCAACAGCTATCGGCAGGCGGTCAAGATCGCCGGCATCAAGGCCACGCCGGAAGCGAGCAATCTCGCGGTCCAGGCAGGCGGGCAGGCGCTGCCGCTGGCATTCGGCAAGGACTGGGTGTGGGCACCGGGCGATGCCGAGGCTGCCCACAACTTTGACGCGGAACTGGTGTTTGCCGGCTATGGCATCACCGCGCCGGAAGAAGGCTGGGACGATTACGCCGGGCTGGACATGAAGGGCAAGATCGTGGTGGTGATGGTCAACGACCCGATGCCCACCAGCGCCGCGCCGAACCGCTTCAACGGCAAGGGCCTGACCTACTACGGCCGCTGGACCTATAAATTCGAAGAAGCCGCGCGCCATGGCGCGGCGGGCATCCTGCTGATCCATACCGATGCATCGGCCTCGTATGGCTGGAGCGTGGTGCAGAACAGCTGGCTGGCAGAACGCTTCCAGCTGGCGCAGGGCAAACTGGGCACCGGCCTGCAAGGCTGGATGACCGATGCCAGCGCGCGGGCGCTATTCAAGGCCGCCGGCCAGGACCTGGACCAGCTGCGCGCCGCCGCCGAAGTCAAAGGCTTCAAGGCAGTGCCGCTGAACGCGCGCGTAAAAGGCGACATGAAGTCCGCCGTGCGCATCATCGACCAGTTCAACGTGGCGGCGGTGGTGCCGGGTACCGATCCCAAGCTCAAAGATGAAGTGGTGATCTACAGCGCGCACTGGGACCACCTGGGCAAGCAAGGCACCGAAGGCGACACCATCTACAACGGCGCGGTCGACAACGCTTCCGGTACCGCGGGCCTCCTGGCGATGGCGCAGGCCGCGCTGGCTTCGCCGGCCAAGCGCAGCCAGATGTTCCTGTGGGTGGCGGCCGAAGAGCAAGGCCTGATCGGCAGCTCGGCCTACGCCAGCAGCCCTCTGTGGCCGGCGGCCAAGACCGCAGCGGCGCTGAACCTGGACAGCCTGAACTTCGCGGGCACCACCAAGGACATCGGCGTGGACGGCAGCGAGCGCACCGAGTTGGGCGTGATGGCGGCAGCCACCGCCAAGGCCATGGGGATGCAGGTCAGCCCGTCCGAGCCGGACCTGCGCGGCGTGTACTTCCGCAGCGACCACTTCAGCTTCGCCAAGGCGGGCATTCCGGCCTTCTCTATCGATGGCGGCAAGATGTACGTGAAGGATGCGGCCGCATCGACCGCCAAGTGGGATGCGTATGAGAAGGGACGCTATCACCAGGTCAGCGATCAGTTCGATCCGACTTGGGATTTGTCCGGCATGGTGCAGCAGGCGCAGTTCACCCTGAACCTGGGCCGGATGGTGGCCGATGCGCCGAAGATGCCGGCCTGGAAGGCGGGCGAGGCGTTTGGACGGATTCGCGCGGGTAAGTAAGAAGTTTCACCTTGCATACGCACCACCGCCCGCTTATTTGCCGGGCGGTTCTTTCTTCACTTCGGCAAATGGCATGGCGCGCTACGCCTTCGACGGCAGGCAATACCGCCTCGTCGAAGGCGCCATTCCGCCGGCCTATTACTATAAGTAAAACTGTCTTCTCAACGCGGGCGCACTACCAATTCTTTGAACCCTGTGAAGTCGTCGAGCTCGCGCGTCATCGACCAGTCGGGTAGCTGAACCAGCAGTGCTTCGACCGTCGTGCGCACGATGTTGCCGTAGCCGACGTGGCCACCCAGTACACGGCCGTTGCGGTCCGATACGGACATGTGCAAATGCCCACCGTTCGCGCTCAGGCTGCCGGCAAGGGTCAGCAATTCCCAAGGTCCTTCAATAGTCGCTTCCGCCGGTTCGTCGGCGAAGCGCAGCGTGGCGTCGACCAGGCTGCCGATGGCGGCGACGACAAACATCGATCCGCCGGCATTGTTGGCGATGTCTTCGAGCGCGGCGCGCAGGTCGGCGCCAGGTTCGAGTCGAAGGGGGATGGCATTCATCGAGCGAGCTTACCAGAGCTCACAAACTTGATCGCCGATTTTGCGCTTCGACATTCGCCCGGCGCGTTGAAAGAGCGATAATATTGCAGCAATGTTACTCGGCACATTCGCTCACTTCCCGCTCCTCAATTTAAAGGAATCACCATGCCATTTATCGGTCTGGGCCTGCACTTTGCCATCGCACTGTTTTTCGCCGTACATGCGGTTCGCACACGTCGCGAAATGTACTGGCTGCTTATCCTGTTCAGCTTCCCTATTCTCGGCAGCATCGTGTACTACGCGGTGGTTTTCCTGCCGCATTCGAAGCTGGAACGCGGCATCCTTAAGGTAGGCCAATCAATCCAGAAAAGCATCGATCCGGACCGAGCCCTGCGCGAGGCGCAACATGCGTTCGACCTCGCACCGACCGCCCAGAATCAGATGGCGCTGGCGCATGCTTTTTACGACGCGGGCAAGATGAAGGAGGCGGTGTCGCACTTCGATGCATGCTTGAGCGGGCCGTTCGCCAACGATCCTGATATCGGCGTGGCGGCGGCTATGGCCAGGCTGGGCAATGGTCAGGTCAACGATGCGATTGCCACGCTGGAGGCAGTCCGTGCGCGCGCGCCAAGTTTTCGACCTGAGCAGGTTGGGCTGCTGCTCGCGCAGGCATACGTTCAAGCTGGCCAAAACTCGCGGGCAGGCGCGCAGTTTGAAGAACTTGTGGGGTGTTTTGGTAGCACTGAGGTGCACGGCGAGTATTATTTGTGGGCGCATGCGAATGGCGAACAGGCCATCGCCCAGCGCGAGCTCAAGGAGCTAGATCTGGCGCGCAAGCACATGAGCGCGCATACGCGTGACCTCTATAGGGATTTGTTCCGCCGTATTGATGATGCGCGCGGAAAATAAGCGTCATG
>CAMLFK010000163.1 GCA_946479255.1 uncultured Oxalobacteraceae bacterium | reverse complement strand
ACGTTGCGCAGCTGCGGCTTGATGATCCAGTCCTGGATCTCGCGCAGGTCGGTCGGGGTGTACTGGCTGCCGTCGCTCTTGCGTGCTCCCGGCGTTGTCTCGACCGTCCACAGATAGATTTCGGACAGACCGGTTGCGATCGGCCCCATGGTCGGTACCACGCCGGCAGGCAGCTGTTCGCGCGCATCCTGCAGACGCTGGCTCACCAGTTGCCTGGCGAACTGGATGTCGGTGCGATCCTTGAACACCACCGTGACCTGCGACAGCCCGTAGCGGGACAATGAGCGCGAATGCTCCAGCCCCGGCAGACCGGCCATCAGGGATTCGATCGGAAAGCTGATGCGCTGCTCGGTCTCGAGCGGCGAATAGCCGGGGGCGGCGGTGTTGATCTGCACCTGCACGTTCGTCACGTCGGGCACCGCGTCGATCGGCAGACGCTGGTAGCTGAAGATGCCGAGTACGGCGATCGCCAACACGGCGAACATCACCAGCCAGCGCTGCTCGATGGAGAACCGGATCAGCTTGTTGAACATGCCGTCGGGCATGCGCTCAGTGGGCATGTTCGGCCCCTTCCTTGCCCTGTTCGGCCTTGATGGTGAAGCTGCCGGCCGCGGCATAGCGTTCACCCTCACGCAGCCCTTGCACGATTTCGATCACGCGTCCATCGGAACGGCCCAGCTTGACTTGCTGGACCCTGAAGCCCTTCTCGGTCCTGACGAAAACGACATCGTGTCCCTCTATGCGCTGCACGGCTTCCTTGACAACCGCAAGCGGTACCCGCGCCGACCCGGTGACGATATCGACATTGACGAACAGACCTGGGCGCCAGGCGCCGCCCGGATTATCCAGCACGACGCGCGCCTTGGCCGAGCGCGTTTCTTCCCCGATCAAGGCACTGACGTAGCTGACCTTGCCCGGGGCGCTCATTTCGGATGCCACCGAGCGGATCACGGCGGCAGTGCCGGCCCGCACAAGGTCGAGGTCCTTGGCCGGAACGACGACGTCCGCCCAGACCGTGGACAGATCGGAGATCGTGTAGATGCGCGTGTCCGCGCCCACGACTTCGCCTTGCGCCACGTGCTTCTCGACGATCACGCCGTCGAAAGGCGCGCGCACTTCCAGCCGGTTCGACTGCCCGGCGCCTCGGCCTGAGCCCAAAGCGCTCAGGCCTTGTTCGGCGCTGCGCACCGCAATCTCCGCTGCGCGCAGTTCCTGTTCGGCTTTCAGGTAGTCCTGCCGCGCCGACACCTTGTCTTCCCACAGCTGTTTCTCCGCCTTGTACACGGTTCTGGCAAACTGCAGGCGCTCGCGGCTGGCCGCCAGCTCAGCACGCTGGTTCGACACTTCGGCGCTTGAAATGACCGCCAGCACGGCCCCCTTCCGGACGCGCTGGCCGAGATTTCCGCTTACGGACTCGACGGCGCCGGACGAGCGCGGGGTCACGTGCGCCGTACGGTCTTCATTGAGCCCGACTTCGCCGGGCATGCGCACGAAGGTGTCGAGCTGAACCGCGCCCGCGGCAGCCAAGGTGATCCCGGCGCTCTTGACCTGCTCAGCGGTAAATGGCACCAGGCCGGGCGTGGCAGGCAGGCGTGCTTCCTTTTCCTCGTGCTTTTCGCCGTCGCCGGCCGCGTGTTCCTTGTGCTCATCCTGTTCGGCATGCTCAGCTTCCGCTTGCGGCGCTGGGCGGTCGCTCAGCAGCACATAAGCGCCGAACAGGCCGGCCAGGACCAGGATGATGGCGATGATGCTTGATTGCTTTTTCATTGTTTCTCCGTCGTGGCTTCCGCGCCAACGGGCAGCGGGCCGATAAGGCGTTCGATATCGGCGCAGGCGCGCCAGGCCTGGGCACTGGCGTTGAGGTATTGAATGCGTGCCTGGAACAGCGTGCGCTGCGCGTCGAGCACTTCGAGGAAGCTGAACTTGCCCGCCTCGAATCCCTTGCCCGCAGCCGCGTAGGTGCTGGCTGCGCCGGGCAGGATCTGCTCCTCAATCAATGTCGCCTCGGCGAGCGCCGTACTCCATTGCGCATGCGCTTCGGTCACGTCGGCGCGCACGCGCGCGATCTGTCCGCGCAGTTCTTCTTTCGCCTTGTCGACGCGGCGCAGCGATTCAAGCACGCCCCCCTGGTTGCGGTCGAACAGGGGCAGCGGAACGGACAGGCCGACCACGGCCTGGCGGTCGCGGTCGCGATAATCGCGCTGGGTGCCGACAATCACGCCGATGTTCGGCATGCGGCGGCTAAGCTCGACGCTGGCTGCCGCATCGCGCTGGCCCACCTCGGCATGCTGGCGCCTGATCGCCGGGGCAGCATCCGTCCGGCTGAGCAGTGTGGCCAAGGGCGGTGCCGCCATCGACACGGAAAGGGCAGCATCCCGTACAGCGCCGATATCGCGTGCAGAGCCGGCCCAGAGCGCGGCCAGGCGCGCCTTGGCGCTCTCGAACTCGCGTGCGGACTGCAAGGCTTCGATGCGCACCCCGGCCAGCGCGACCTTGGCGCGCGTCTCCTCGACCGGCGACACCTTGCCTGCCTGCACGCGCCGCGTGGCGGCAGCCGCCGCCTGCCCGGCAAGCCCCGCCAGTTCGCCAGCCAGGCGTGCCCGCTCGGTGGCAACGGCCAGCGCATGAAACGCGGCGCTGACATCGGCGCGCACTTCGGTCTGCAAGGCGGCCAGGCTTTCCGCCGCCACGGTACGGCCGGCACGCGCCGCCGCGATCCTCGCGCCACGCTTTCCGCCCAGTTCGATAGGTACGGTCAATTGCATGGTCGAGGTTCGGTCGGGGCCGCTGGTGCCCTCCTTGATGAATTCGAGTTCGGGATTCGGAAGCATGCCCGCCTGGACCAGTGCACCGCCCTGGGCCTCGACTTCCAGTGCTGCTGCGCGCAGGGCGGGATTGGCGGCGAACGCTCGGGCGATCGCCACTTCCAGCGTCAGTGCCGCTTCCTGTGGCTGCGCTGTCGCCGCAGTCAACGGTGCGGCACCTTGCAATGGCGCGGCGACGGCTGCTTGCATGGCCGCGAGCGCGACCAATGCGAGTTGCATGCTTGTTTTCTTCATACCTGCTATTCAAAGTGATGGTGTACACGCGCACGATGCCCGGGTACCGAATGCGGCACGGGGCGTGCGAACGAGTCGGCCGGTGTCAGGAAGCGCGCTGCTTGCCGGTCAGGCTAGGGACGCTCTGTCGGGCGGAGGGACGAGGTCGGGGATGAACGAGACGAAGCCGCTTGGGTCGTCTTCGAGGTGGTATTGCGGGAGCATGCTCAACAACGCCGGCAAGGGCAACGGTAGCGCCGCGCTACCCGCGTGTTGGCAGTAATCGCAGTCGGGATCGGCTCCCGGCAGCTTTGACTGGTGTTCGTCCTGCCCCTTGCCGTCTTGATGGTCGTGGCTATGATGGCCGAAATGCTGTGCCGCGGCGCCCTCTTCGTGCGCGCAATAGGGAGCGACCGCTGCGAACGACAGTTGCAGCGGCAGCACCCACATGAGCAGGACCAGCAGCCAGCGTTTCATACGTATTTCGCCTTCAGTAACCGTAGGTCGTTGAACACAACAATCAAGCTTGCGCCCATGCCTGCGCCTTTGATGGACAGGGCAATGATGATATTTTGCCACAGAACCGAGCCGGTCTTCCGGCTGAGCCGCACGAACCGCGGGATCCTGCGCA
This sequence comes from uncultured Oxalobacteraceae bacterium, assembly GCA_946479255.1. The sequence goes on along the minus strand of CAMLFK010000163.1, from coordinate 7,401 downwards.
GGTCGTCGTCCATCAAGGCCACGTCTGCCGTCTCGATCGCCGTGTCGGTGCCGCCCGCGCCCATCGAAAACAGCGGTGCGGCTGTTGGCGCAGCACTATCTGCCCCAGCTTGGACCCTCTTCTCAAACCGTAAAAATGTTTTATGCTGTCTTTACGTCCAAGACATAAACTGGCACCGGAATATCCATTTTTCCCGCAACCCCTGCACGCCCCCTATTTAACCCGTTCCAATTTATTTCGCGGCCAGCTAGCCGATGCCCAGGGCATTCGCAGGTCAGACAAGGTCAGCCGGATGCGCGAGGTCGAGCGCCAGTTCCTGTTTTTCGACGCGCCCGTAGGCATCATTCTCACAATGGATCGCCGGCTCGAATGGGCCAGTTTTATCTGCTATGGCTGCTTTTTGCAAAACATTATGCTCGCGGCCAAAAGGCCGCGGACTCGACACCTGCCCGCAGCAGATATGGTCGATGCAGCACCCGCTCCTTCGCACCGAATTGAGGCTTCCTGAGAATCAAATGGTGGTCGCTGGGATGTCGCTCGGTTGGGCTGACAACAGCCTGTCCGAAAACCAGGTGAATCTGCAGAAGCTGCAACTGGACGATTTCGCGATATTTATCGATGACTAATGCTTCAAACTGGTTTCGGTCTGCTTGCGTACGGCGCCTCAGTTCACTGGTATCAGTGCCGGCTTGTTGACGTCCTTCACGAGCAGCACCAGGAATTTTGCCGGCTTGGTCTTGCTGGCGTTGCGGCCGACGGTATGCACCTCATCGGGCCCTTCATGGAAAGTCTGCCCCGCTTTCAAGGTGTGCTCCTTGCCACCTTTGACGCCCATGACGATCGTGCCTTCGAGAACGTAAATGAAACCGTGGGCATCGTGGCGATGGACGGGATCAGCTCCACCGGGGGGATACTCGACGGAGAGCATCAGCACTTCTTTGCCGGGAATGTTGGCCATCGCTTTGGTAAGCAGCGCCTTGACAACCGGCTCGGGCGCCGCAGCTGCGGCGTGCTGTGCGATGAGCATGCCGGGAACCAGGCACAGCGCTCCGCAGATGTTCTTTAAGTTGGTCATATCGTTCTCCTGTCGGTGTGGGAATAGCCAGTCTAGGCGGCTACATACACACGCGGTAGGCACGCGAAGGGCGGCACCGTGGTGCCTGCCGGGCACCAATCGACGTCCGCACGCCAGTGAAGGCTGAAACCCCGCGGATAGCCCATTGGATACTAGATCAGCTTGGTGCAGATGGTGAGGGCGTGCTTCAATGTCAGGGTGACGGGAGTGCGCTCAGCAAGGTCGGCCAGACGCAGTTTCTGCGCGCGGTTGACGCAGCCGGCAAGGCAAAGCGTGCGTTCGATGCACAAGCCGGCCGGCTCCTGGATCAGGCAAAGAAAAATATCCACCGATTGGAGCGGCCATTTTCGCCTGTCCGCATAATTCCTCAGTGTGATGGCGGTACATGCGCCCAGGCCGGCGAGTATGAACTCATAGGGAGAAGGACCTGCGTTACACCCGCCACGCTCCCAGCATTCATCGGCCAGCAGCAGGTGGCCACCGACTTCGATCTGGGTCCGGAAGCAGTCGCGTCCAATATGAACAATGCCTCGTGTCATCTGTCCTCTTCGCGGTGTTCGGCTACGTGCAAGAGGAACTCTAGCAGCAGCTTGTACGCACCAAAATGACATTTACCGCGATATATCTGCCAACTGCGACGTCAGATTGGCGCTGGAAAACCGGCCGCGGTATTCGGTCGGCGATATGCCGAGATTGCGCTGGAAGGTCAGGAGCATGCGTCCTTCGTCGCCAAATCCGCACAGGCGCGCAATCTGGTCGATATTGCAGTCCGACTCTTCCAGCAGGCGGCGCGCCGCTTCCAGGCGAAAAATTTCGACCGCCTTGGCTGGCGTCTGGCCGGTCTTTTCCTTGTACACCCGGGCGAAATTGCGCGGGCTCATGCGCGCCCGTTCAGCCAGCAATTCCACGCTTAGCTTATCGCTGCCCAGGTTATCGGTGATCCACAGGTGTAGCTCGTCGAACGCGGCGCTGTCTTTCGATTGCGCGCGCAGCAGCGTGCTAAATTGCGCCTGGCCGCCCGGCCGCTTCAGAAACACCACCAACTCGCGCGCCACTTCCAGCGCAATCTCGCGACCGAAATCGGCTTCGACCAATGCCAGCGCCAGGTCAATGCCCGCAGAAACCCCGGCCGAGGTCCAGATATTGCCTTGCTGTACAAAGATCGCGTCGGGGTCGACTTCGATCGAGGGATGCGCTTTCTGAAGAATATCGGACATGATCCAATGCGTCGCGGCGCGCTTGTTTGCAAGCAGGCCGGCTTCGGCCAGCATGAAGGCGCCGCTACATACAGATGCTGTCCGGCGTGCCGACACCGCCGCTCCACGCAACCACCCGACCAGTGGTTCAGACTCTTCAAGCACGCGAATGATATCCGGTGCTCCCGGCACAATGATGGTATCGACATTGGCTGAAGCGTAATCAGCCAGTGCCTCGGTATTTAATTCCATCCCCTCCAGGGTGCGCACGACACCGCCGTCAACGCTCACGGTCCGCCGCTCGTACCCCGGCAAGCCGCGCTGCTCCCTGCACTTGCTTGCATTCCAGAATACTGTTTGCGGCCCGGTCAGTTCGAGCATGCACATTCCGGGGAATGCAACAAACAGAACCAATGGCGCCTTGCGCAAGGGAGCTGACGCGACTTTCGGAATATTTGTCATTTGCACAAGCTTCGATCATTAATAATATTCGCACCAGGCGACTCGCTTTGTCCAAAATCGATTGATATCGGTCGCAGCAGCTTGTCTGGATATTAGCGAAAGGGCATGCAACAGCGCAACCAAATGTCTAAACAATATCGGCACGCCCAGCTGCAGATTGGTGCCGCGCAGGCATCAGTGTGAGGCCCTTTGCATGCCTACCGCCATCGTCTGCGCACGCCTAGACTGCATTCCGTACCGCGATCTTCGCGACCGGGGCCCCAGCCGCACTGGGGCGGGCTTGGCCCAATTCCAGGAGTGATCATGACACAGCGTATTAACTATATGGAGCAATCGCCAGAACTGTTCAAGAAGTTTCTCGAGTTCAGCAACCTTATTTCAAACAGCGCGATCGAAGAGAAGACCCGCGACCTGGTCGCCATTCGCGCATCGCAGATCAACGGCTGCGGCTTCTGCGTGGACATGCACGTCAAGCAGGCCAAGATCCATGGCGAGCGCGAACTGCGTTTGCACCACATCGCCATCTGGCGCGAGTCGCCCCTGTTCATCCCGCGCGAGCGCGCCGCGCTGGCATGGACCGAGATCCTGACCACGCTGCCTGCGCAGGGCGTGCCTGACGAGCTGTTCGAACGGGTACGTAGCCAGCTGTCGGAAAAGGAAATATCCGACCTGACCTTCGAGGTCATGTCGATCAACGCCTGGAACCGCATCAACGTCGCCTTCAAGCCCGTCCCAGGCTCATTCGACAAAGCGTGGGGACTGAATAAGGCCAAGCTCGAATAAGCGCGCCCCACACCGCACCACCACAAGGAGAAACAACATGAAGATCGTCGTCATTGGCGGCACGGGCCTCATCGGCAGCAAACTCGTCAACATCCTGCGCGAACGCGGCCACGATGCGATCGCAGCGTCGCCTGCTTCCGGCGTGAACACCGTCACGGGGGAAGGCCTGGCTGCTGCACTGGCCGATACCGATGTGGTCGTCGACGTGGCGAACTCGCCGTCGTTTGCCGACGACGCGGTACTGGCATTCTTCCAGGCGTCGGGCACGAACCTGCTGCGCGCGGAGGCTATCGCCGGCGTCAAGCACCACGTCGCACTGTCCGTGGTCGGCACTGAGCGCTTGTCCGAAAGTGGCTACTTCCGCGGCAAGATTGCACAGGAAAAGCTGATCCGTGAATCCGGCCTTCCCTACACCATCGTGCACTCGACCCAATTCTTCGAGTTCCTCGGCGGTATTGCCCAGTCCGGCACCGACGGCCAGACAGTCCGCCTGTCGCCGGCTTATGTGCAGCCGATCTCGTCGGATGACGTGGCGGCCGCCATGGCGGACGTAAGCCTCGGCCAGCCGCTGAACGGTATCGTCGAGATTGCAGGTCCGGACCGTCTCCGCCTGTCCGAACTGGTCCAGCAATACCTGACTGCCAAGAAGGACGGGCGCTCAGTCGTCGCGGACGTCCACGCACCTTACTTCGGTGCCGAACTGGACGACACCACCCTGGTACCGGGCGCCAATCCGCGTCTCGGAAAGGCCAGGATCGCGGAGTATCTGACACAATCAAGTACCCTGCAATGACAAGGCGCGCCGGAGGCAGGCCACAACGCTTCCGGCCCACGTAAAGGGCTGCCCCTATGCACATCGGAAAATCCTACGGCCTCGTCGAGTTCGTTCTTTGGACGCGCCGCAAGGCGTTCGTGCTGTGCGCCGTCTCCACTTTGCCGGTCATCCTGTTTCAAGGCGCGGATTGGCGCTGGATAAGCATTCCCTGGCCGGTCCTGGCGCTGCTTGGAACCGCCGCCTCATTCATCGTCGGTTTCAAAAATGCGCAAACCTATAGCCGAACGCTGGAAGCACAACAGATCTGGAGTGCGATAAGCAGTGGCAGCCGCTATTGGGGCCTGATCAGCAGGGACTTTCCGGGTAGCGCAGACAAAACCAATGCGCTCATCTACCGGCACATGGCCTGGCTGACCGCACTCCGATATCAGCTACGCACACCCCAGATTTGGGAAGCGAGCGCCAACCGGTACAACGCCTGGATCAGCAAGCCAGGGCCGAGCGCCTGAAGAATTTCCCCTACCCGCGCCAGTACGCCGTCATCAATTCCATCTTTGTGTGGGCATTCGCCCTGCTGCTTCCATTCGGGACGGTCGCTGAATTTGACAAGCTGAACGACCTGGTGACCGGCGCACTTCAGGGAAAAATGACGTGGCTGACGGTGCCATTCAGTGTGCTGGTGGCCTGGATGTATGTTTCGCTCGATCAGGTCGGCGAAAGCACTGAGAACCCATTCGAAGGCGGCGCCAATGGCGTACCGATCACCCAGATGTGCCGGCAGCTCGAAATCGACTTGCGCGATATGCTGGGCGAGAAGGACATACCCTCGCTAGCGCCGGCCCAGAACAACATCATCCTCTGAGTTGCATCACGCCTGCCGGCGCTGCGCGCGCCCTGCCCGCTTGCCTCCCCCAAAATAAAGATACTTGCCCCGTTCCCTTGGGGCGTTGGCATAAATCGCAGGAAATTTGTCATTTACGCTGCCTTGGTTCATACCTAAGATCAAGCTTATGCAAGGAGAGTTGGGGGTCATAGGCGCAATGACGCCAGCCCTTGTGTCCACATTGCTCCAACAGGGTCATATGCAATATCGTGAAAGGCACGCCATGAAACTCCGCCATCGTCCGCACCCCGCTGCGTACTTGTGCGCCCGCGACCAAACGCCCCGCCAGGCGCAACGCATTGTGCAAACGGATTGCTGAATGGATGCCGTTCCACGGGACTCGGTCTCTGCGGCTATCCATCCCGCCCACCTGCCGAGCGAAGGAGGCGATGCGCTCGCATCGAGCTTTTCGACCACTTATGCTGGGGTCGTGGCCTTCATCGCGGTCGTCCATGAGGGTAGTTTCGCCAAGGCGGCCGAGCGCTTGGGCATTGGCCGTTCCGCAGTCAGCCGCAGTGTGCAAAAGTTGGAATCCCAGCTCGATACTCGCCTGTTCTTGCGCACCACAAGGAGCACTTCCCTGACCAGCGAAGGGGAGCTGTTCTACGAGAACTGCAGGCCGGGCGTTCAACGCATCGTTCAATCGGTCGAGGAAATGCGCGAATTGCGCAGCGGAACGCCGCGTGGCCAACTGCGCATCAGCGCGGCCGTCGGCTTTGGCCGCAAGGTCGTCGCGCCACTTCTGCGCGGCTTTCGGGAAAAGTATCCAGACATTGCGCTCGATCTGCTGCTGGACGATAGTCTAAGCGACTTCATCACCGACCGCATCGACATTTCATTTCGCAACGGACGCATGGATGACAGCCAGGTGGTTGCCAAACAGCTGATTCCAATGCAAATGCTGGTATGCGCCTCGCCGCAATATGCAGCTGCCCATGGTCTTCCGCAAACCATCGGCGATCTTGCGCATCATCGCTGTATCAATTTCCGTTTGGCCTCGGGCAGGGTCTACGAATGGGAATTCAAGGTGGCAGGCGTGATGCAGAAGCTGCTGCCAAAGTCGAAGCAAAGCTACAACGATGCCGACCTGGTATTGCAAGCCGTGCTCAATGGCGAAGGCCTGGCCCAGATGGCAGGCTACCAGATATGCGAGCACCTGCGCACCGGACGATTGATCGCTTGCTTGCCGAACAATTCGCCGGATGATCGCGGCCACTATATCTGCTACTTGTGCCGCCAGCATCTGCCGACGCGGATCAGGGTCTTCATCGACTACATGACCGAGCAGATCCGCGCAATGGATCTTCACTGCCTGAGCACTTTTTCAGCCATGCAGCGGCCCGAGCTCGCGTCTGCACCGGCGCTTCCGCACAGACAGCAATCATAATTCGCGCGGCCCTTCAATATCGATGATTGGTGCCCGGCGGGCACCATTGTGCGGCCCTCCGCGGACCTACCGCATCGCCAGCTACACGCCTAAACTTTGCTCCGTACTGCGATTTTCGACAAACGGAGGCCTGTACCCACTCAGGAAAAACACGGGATGAGAAAGCTATCCGCGCCATCAACATCGCTGCTCGACAAATATATCTGCGACGATTTTCATCCACTGTACTCGACCAGCGTCAAGGTGAGCGGTGGCGTCGCGGCGCACGGAAGGGCCTCAGGCATCGCCCGTTCGTCCGATGGCAATCTTAATCTCGATCTTCGCCTCCCCGATGCCCTTGGCGGCCCGGGCGGCGGCACCAATCCGGAGCAACTGTTTGCCGCCGGGTTTGGTGCGTGCTTTCACGGTGCATTAGTGCTGCTGGCGAAGCGCGCCAATGTCAAGGTCGACAACGCCATCGTGGACGTGACGGTGACATTCGGACGCGATCCGGTCGACGGCCTCTACACCCTCGTTGCCGACGTCAAAATCGATTTGCCTGGCGTGCCGTGCGTGATCGCTGAAGAACTGATTCGCGACACCGAGCGTGTCTGTCCATACGCAAAGATGGCACGCCAGGGCATCGTCTGCGTTGTTGCGCTAGTCCGATTGCCCGGTCATGATTGATAGCTTGAGCCAGGCGCGAATGATATCAAGCGCAGTCAAGGCGCAGGTTCCTCGCTTTCGGTCCGGTAACGCGCCACGAAGGCTACCAGCGCCTTCGACTGGTAGCCTTGCGCCAGCGCCTGCAAGTGTTGCGCGAAAGGCGTATAGGCCGGATCGAGTGCCGCCAGGTGGTCG
>CAMLFK010000162.1 GCA_946479255.1 uncultured Oxalobacteraceae bacterium | reverse complement strand
TTGGGCAGGAACTGGCTGTCCAGGTAGTCCGGCGCGGCGATGTGGAAGGTGCGCGACTCGTCCTGTGGCACGAAGGGCGACTTTTTGATGAACAGGCTTTCGGTCTCGTCGAGGATGCGCTTGGCCGGCTTGAGCAGGCTTTCGCCATGCTGGGTCGGCACCATGCCGCGCGCCCCGCGCACCAGCAGCGGATCGCCGGTCAGCTCGCGCAGCTTGCGCAGCGAGGCGGAGATGGAGGGCTGCGGCTGATTGAGTTTGAGGGCGACGCGCGAGACGTTTTTCTCCACCAGCAGCAGGTACAGGATGCGGATCAGGTGCAGGTCGAGGTGTTGCGGAAGGCTGCTCATGGCTGGCGCGCGGTATAGTGATTCGAATATGTTGAATATACGACGTTTTTCATGTCACGGCAGTAGAATGAAGCTATCTTGCGTAGATTCGCGCACTGTTTTTTCTTGCATTCGCATACCAGGAGCACCATGGAGTACCTGATCCCCTACGGCCTCGAATGGCTCAACCTTCTCGTGCGCTGGCTGCACGTCATCACCGGCATCGCGTGGATCGGCGCGTCCTTCTATTTCGTCTGGCTCGATAACACCATCCGTCCGCCCGCAGCCGGGTCCGAACTGGCGAAAAAGGGCGTCTCGGGCGAGCTATGGGCCGTGCACGGCGGCGGCTTCTACAACCCGCAAAAATACCTGGTGGCGCCGGCCGAACTGCCCAAGGAGCTGCACTGGTTTAAGTGGGAAGCCTATTCCACCTGGTTGTCCGGCTTCGCGCTGCTCACCATCGTCTACTACTTCAACGCACAGGCGATGATGGTCGATAGGGCGGTCGCCGACCTCTTCACCTGGCAGGCGGTCGGCATTGGCCTGGGCAGCCTGGTGATCGGCTGGACGGTCTACGACCTGCTGTGCCGTTCACCGCTGGGCAAACACGACCTGGCGTTTGGCGCGGTGATCTTCGCCTTCCTGGTTGCCGGCGCCTGGGTCCTCAACCACTTCCTCAGCGGCCGCGCGGCTTATATTCATGTGGGCGCCATGATCGGAACGATGATGGTGGCGAATGTGCTGATGCTGATCATTCCAGGCCAACGCAAAATGGTGGCCGCCATGATGGCGGGGCAGAAGCCCGACCCGGTCCACGGCCTCAAGGCCAAGCAGCGCAGTGTGCACAACAACTACTTCACCTTGCCGGTGCTGTTCATCATGATCAGCAATCATTACGCGATGACCTACAAGCACCAGCATGCATGGGCGGTGCTGGCAGTGATCATGGCCGCCGGCGTATTGATCCGCCACTTCTTCAACCTGCGCCACAAGGGCCGGACCGAGTGGAAGTACCCAGTCGCCGGCTGCGCGTTGCTGATTGCACTGGCGGTGGCCATTGCCCCCAAGGCGCCTGTTGCGCGCGCGGCCACGATAGATGCGGCGGCCCAGTTCGCGCAGGTGCGGACCATCGTCACGCAGCGCTGCGTCGCCTGCCATGCGGCGCAGCCTACCCAGCCAGGATTTACCGCAGCGCCGGCGGGCGTGATGCTGCATTCGCCTGAACTGATCCAGCAGCACGCGGCGCGCGTGTACCAGCAGACGGTGCAGCTCAAGGCCATGCCGATCGCGAACCTGACCAATATGACCGATGCCGAACGCGCCCAGATCGGCGCCTGGTTCGAAGCCGGCGCCAAACGATAAGGAAGCCTCATGACGGACGCTAAACACCAGCTGGCCGGTTGGATCGATGCCCATTTCGACGAACAGGTCGGGTTTCTGCAGCAGGTGATCCGCATCCCGACCGATACACCGCCGGGGAACAACGCGCCGCACGCCGACGCGGTGGCCGGCATGGTCGCCGCCTTCGGCTGGCAGGCCGAAAAGCACGCCGTGCCGGCGGCGGCGGTAAGCGACTACGGCATGCAGAGCATCACCAACCTGATCGTGCGCCGGCCGTATGGCGAGGGGCCGACGGTGGCGCTCAATGCCCACGGCGACGTGGTGCCGCCCGGCGACGGCTGGACCCATCCGCCATATGGCGGCGTGGTCGAGGCAGGCTTTATCTACGGACGCGCCGCAGCGGTATCCAAGAGCGACTTCGCCACCTACATCTTCGCGGTGCGCGCACTCGAAGCGCTCGGTGTGCAGCTCAAGGGCGGCATCGAACTGCACTTTACCTACGACGAAGAGTTCGGCGGCCTGCTGGGACCGGGCTGGCTGCTGGAACAAAAGCTCACCAGGCCCGACCTGGTCATTGCGGCGGGATTCAGCTACAGCATCGTCACCGCGCACAACGCCTGCCTGCAGCTGGAGATCACGGTGAACGGCAAGTCCGGCCACGGCGCCATGCCGGAAACCGGGCGCGACGCGCTGCAGGCAGCCACACGTATCCTCAACGTTATTTACGACCAGCTGCCGGAACTCAAAAAGATCAAGTCCAAAGTGCCCGGCATCGATTCGCCCACCATGCTGGTCGGCCGCATCGACGGCGGCACCAATACCAATGTCGTGCCGGGCAAGGTGGTGATGAAGATGGACCGCCGCATGATTCCGGAAGAAGACCCGGTCGCGGTCGAAGCGCAGGTGCGCGCGCTGATCGAAGGCGCGGTGGAGGGCATGGATGGCATCGGCGTCGACATCAAGCGCCTGCTGCTGTCGCATGCGCTGCGGCCATTGCCGGAGGCGGCGCCGCTGGTGTCGGCGCTCCAGCAAAACGCCCGCGAAGTCATTGGCGAGGAGATCCCGGCAATCGGCACCCCGCTGTATGCCGACGCCCGCCTGTACGGCGAACATGGGATTCCGGCGGTACTGTACGGCGCCGGCCCGCGCAGCGTGCCCGAGTCGAACGCCAAGAAGGCCGATGAAAAGCTGTCCCTGGAAGACCTGCGCATGGCGACCAAGGTGGTCGCCATGACGCTGTACGACCTGTTGGCGCCCTAAGTACCCGCTCGAAAATAAATGTGATTTTTGGCTTCCATACCCGGCGCGCTGCGGCGTTGCCCGCCGCTAGCAGTGCTCGCACTGCGTCGCGTCGTGCGCCTTGCATCGCATCCGGCTATGTTCGCCAAAACTTCACATTTATTTCCGTTCGGGTACTTGGTTTTTCAGCGCGCGCTCGAACAGCTGGTAGATGCGGCGGTACTGGTCGTACCAGCTCTCCGGCTGAACGAAGGCGTGCTTCTCCAGCGGATAGCTGGCCAGCTCCCAGTGGTCCTTCTTCAGTTCGATCAGGCGCTGCGCGATGCGCACCGAGTCCTGGTAGAACACGTTATCGTCGATCATGCCGTGCGAGATCAGCAGATGGCCACGCAGGTTGTCCGCATACTCGATCGGTGACGACACCTTGTACGCTTGCGGGTCGATGTCCGGCGTGTTCAGGATGTTGGACGTGTACTCGTGGTTGTAGGTGGTCCAGTCGGTCACTGGACGTAGCGCCGCACCGGCCTTGAATATCTCCGGCGCGCGCATCAGCGCCATGAAGGTCATGAAGCCGCCATAGCTGCCGCCATACACGCCGACGTTCTTCAGGTCGCCCTGGTGCTTGGCCACCATCCAGTTGACGCCGTCGATATAGTCTTCCAGTTCAGGGTGGCCCATCTGGCGGTAGATCGCCGTGCGCCAGTCGCGCCCATAACCTTTTGATGCACGATAGTCCAGGTCCAGCACGATGTATCCCTGTTGGACCAGCATGTTATGGAACATCTGCTCGCGGAAGTAAACCGGGTAACGCTTGCTGACGTTCTGCAGGTAGCCGGCGCCGTGCACGAACATCACCACCGGATATTTGCGGCCCGGTTCCAGCGTGGCCGGGCGATACAGCTTGCCCCACACCGGCTGCCCGCCGCGCGAGGAGGGAACCGCCACATACTGCGGCGCGATCCATTCGCGCGCCTTGAAGGCGGCGGTGCGCGTATCGGTGAGGAGCGTGGCGCTGCCGCCCGCGGCCGGCACGGTGGCCAGCTGCGCCGGCATGTAGCTGGCCGAGTAGTGGACGAGCAGGCTACGCTGGTCCGGCGACAGCCCGAACTGTTCCACGCCTTCGAGCGCGGTTAACTCGCGCAGCTTGCCGTCGCGCGGCGAGACCGCGCACACTTCGTAAGTACCGGGGTTCTTGGGATTGCACAGCATGTAGGCAGTGGCGCCATCGCTGGTCCACTCGACCTTGGTGGCCTCCCAGCGGCCCTGCGTCAGCGCGCGCGCCGCTGCGCCCGGCATCTGGGTGTAGAGGTGCGAATAGCCGCTCGCCTCGGACAGGTACCACAGCGTGGCGTTATCGGGCAGCCAGCCGAACTCGTTGTTGGCGTCGTTGACCCAGGCCGTGTCGCTCATGCGCTGCACCGGCTTGAAGGCGCCGGCGGCCAGGTCCACCGTGGCGATCCAGCGGTCCTTGTTGTCGACCGAGCGCAGCATCACCGCCACCTGCGTGCCGGTGCTGTTCCACTGGATCGCTTTGCCGTCGTCGTCCACGCGCACAGCGCGGTTGCCCTTTTGTGCGGGCCGCTTGCCGGCAGCGCGCAGTGCCGCCAGCGGGTCGTCGGCGATGCCGGGCAGGGGATTGAAGGCCAGCTCGCGCACGCTGCGCGTGGCCACGTCGATCAGCTTGACGCTGTGCGCGCTCGGCATGTTACGGCCCACGCGCGGGCGCTGGTCCTCGAATTCTTCGTAGCCCGATTCGGTCACGTAGCGCGGCAGCTTGCCGATGCGGCCCTTGTCGCCCGGCGCTGGCGCCGTGACCACCAGCAGCCAGCGGCCGTCCGGCGACAAGGAGCTCGCTTCAATGGCCACCTTATCGCCCAGGTAGATAGGCGCTGGGGCGCGCGTGGCGTCGGCGCGGCGCTCTTCGAGGTCGCGTTCGCGCGCCGCATCGCGCTCGTCCTTCTGGCGCTTAAGTGTGGTGATGAGGCGTAGCTGCAAATCGCGCAGCGCGTCTTCGTCCGGCGCCAGGGCGGGATCCTTGGTCGCGCGCGGCAAGGCGACCGGCGAGATCAGGCGGTCGTCCCGGTTCCAGCTCAGCCACTCATGGGCGGCGCGGAACTGCACCGCGCGGCCGTCGGCCGAATACTGCGCTGACGCCAGGCCGGTGGCGCCGCGCGTGATCTGTGTAAGTACGCCGGTGGCGAGCTCGCGTTCGAACAGGTCGCCGTTGCGCAGCACGACGGCGCGGGTGCGCTCGCGGTTGTAAGTCAGTTTGTCGGTATCGAGCAGGGCCAGTTCGCTGTCCGGCACAAGGCGCGGTTTGCCGGGGATGGCCTGGTAAATATCGCGCAGCTGCGAATTGGTGCGCTTTTGCTTGTAGAAAACCTGCTTGCTGTCCCAGCTGAACCACGCGTTTTCAACGGGGGTGCCGATCCAGTCGGGATGGGCCATTGCCTGGTCCAGGCTGATGGGAGTAAGGGCCGCCGCGGGGATCGCCCACAGCGCGGCCAATATCGGAAGTGCGAAGATGCGCATCGTGATTTTGGTAAGGTGGTCAAACCGCGCCGGATAAGCGCGGACGAATACCGCGCAATTCTAGCGTAGTGGCCGCCTCAGCGCGTCCGCTGTGCTTCGCATTGGCCATCACGATGCCGTAAGTCTCTCCGCATTGCTCCAGTTCCCTGAGCTAGTAGCCGACCGTGAAACGGCGCTGTGCGTGCGCTGGCGTTTCAAGTTCATCGATCATGGCGACCGCGTAATCTTCGAGCGAGATGTGGCTTTCGCCTGATGCGTCGACCAGCAGCTGATCTGCGCCCAGGCGGAATTTTCCGGTACGCTCGCCAGGTTCCAGATGGGCGGAAGGCGCCAGTACGGTCCAGTCGAGTTTCTGTTCCTGTCGCAGCAGCTGCAAGGCTTGGCGGGCGCCTTCGGCGGTCGCTTTCCATTGCGCCGGGAATTCCGCTGTATCGAGAAGCTGGACGCCTGGCGCCACTTCGAGGCCGCCGGCGCCACCCACCACCAGCAAACGCACGCCCGCGCCCTTGCTCGCCGCGATAATCGATTGCATCCCGCGCAGGTAATAGCCGAGCACATCTTCTTGTGCGTGGCCGCTGAATGCGCTGATCACTGCATCGTGGTTCTTCAAGGTGCCGAGCAGGTCGCCCTGCGCCATCACGTCCACCTGCACCGCGCTTATCTTGTCCAATGCCGGCACCTTGTTCGGATGGGATACCAGCGCAGTTACCTGATGCCCGCGCGCCGTAGCTTCCTTGAGCAGTGCAGAACCAACGTAACCGCTTGCACCGATGATTGCTATTTTCATGACGTTTCCTTTTTTCCTGGGTGAGGGCAGCCACTCGGGGCTGCCAATGGAAAAGATGATCACACAAAGAATTGATCAGATAAACGGATCAATTCATAATTCATCTTTCAGTATTTCTTAAGAATGAGGCCACGATGGCGCTCCCTGGAAAGATCGATCTCAACGATTTGCTGGTGTTTCAGGCGGTGGCCGACAGCGGCGGATTCACCGCGGCTGCCGAACGGCTTGGCGTGGCGACCGCGAAAGTCAGCGTCGAGATCAGCCGCTTGGAATCGAAACTGGGTTCTACGCTGTTTAACCGCACCACGCGCAAGGTGGTCATGACAGACGCAGGCCAGACGCTGTACAAGGAATGCCAGCCCTTGTTGCAGGCGCTCGAAGAAGCGGTGGAGCGTGCCGGATCGGGCGAGCAGGCGCTCCTGGGCACATTGCGCATCAGCTGCTCGGTCGACTATGCCGCTTCGTCGGTCGCGCCGGCCCTTGCGGCGTTTGCGCGCCTGCACCCGCAACTTTCCATCGACGTGCGGACCAGCGACCGGGTCGTCAATCTGGTCGATGAGGGCATCGATGTCTCCATCCGGCTCGGCTGGCTGCGCGATTCATCTCAGCGTGCTCTCAAACTGGGCCAGTTTGCGCAGTATGTCGTAGCCTCGCCGGCCTATCTCGCGAAGGCCGGTATTCCGGACAGTCCGGCCGATCTGGCCCAGCTCGATTGGATTGCATTGACCTTGATGCCGACGCCGCTGACATGGTCGTTTGGATCGAGCGGCGGGGATACCCAGACTGTTCACGTGAAGACCCGTTTCCGGATCGATTCGCCAGGCGCTCTACGGGCACTATTGGAGAGGGATGCCGGCATCTCGATTCTGGATCAATTCAATGCCCAGGCTGGAATCGACGCGGGGCGCCTGGTACGCCTGCTGCCAGAGTGGTCGCTGCCTGATGCGGGCATTTACGCCGTGTATCCGCCGGGCAGGCAGGTGCCGGCAAAAGTGCGGCACTTTGTCGACTTTTACCGGCAATACCTGCAGAACGAGGGCTGGCTGTCGCAATGATCATCATTTCAATCCGGCTATGTTCGCCAAAACTTCACATTTATTTCCGTTCGGGTACTTAGCGTAGTGACCGTAGCAGTGCGCTGTAATTTGCACTCAACAATTCCAGAACGCAATCCCGATCGCCGGAGCGGCTGGAATTTCGATACTACGATTTAATAATTACTCCAAATAATCTACGCTGTTCAGGCAGCCACCAATTCCCAGACTTGATCATCCGCAGTGCCCTGAGCAATGGCAATGCATAATATATAACGACGACGCATTGGGCCGGGAGCGCCGTGCGCGCATTTAAAAGTATGGGCGATAAGGACATCACGGATCCTTTAATGTTGGCGGGTATCAAAAAGTGAAAATGACCGATCCGATGCCGGAATCATCAAACTGTGCGGAAATGCTCGAGTTTGACGGCCTACCGAAAAGCGCGGGCATTGCGTCGACTAAAGTCCGCAATTTGCGCATCAGTCTGCGGCAGTGGAAAATGTTTCACGCCGTGATAGATTTTGACGGGTTTACTGGTGCCGCGAACGGTTTGAACGTGACCCAATCTACCATCAGCCACGCAGTGTCGAAGCTCCAGGAACAGCTGGGCGTATCGCTTCTCGTGTTAAAGGGGCGCAAGGCCGAAATAACCGAGGAGGGGAAGATATTGCTCGGTAGATCACGTGACCTGGTCAGGAATGCGATGGAACTTGAGGAGCTTGCCGAGAATTTACGGCAAGGATGGGGGCCGGAAATCAAGCTGGCAATTGACCGCAGCTTTCCCACTGATTTGCTCATGCTTGCACTTCAACGGCTGTCGCCCCTGCAGTGGGATATCAGGCTTAGTGTGAAGGAGGCGACGCTTGACCAGGCCACGCAATCGCTGCAGGACAATACCGTCGATCTGGCAATCAGCACGCAGCTGCCGTTTGGTTTTGCGGGCAAGGAATTAATCGATATTGAACATGTCGCAGTCGCCCATCCGGAAAATCCCTTGTTCGCACTAAAGCGGAAAATCACCGCTGACGACCTCAGAATGCAGTCCCAGATCGCCATTTCCGCTTCCAACGACTATGTAGGCGTGGACCCCTGCAAGCGCCCGCCACGATATCCGCGGCCCTGGAATGTCAGCAGTGTCGACAGCGCAATTGGCGTCTTGCGATACGGCTTTGCCTATGCGTGGCTACCCAAATACCGGATACAGCACTGGCTCGACCGGAACGATATACGGATATTACCTGTTGTTAATGGTTCTAGCTATAACAGGCGCTTGTATCTGACGCTCGGGCAGTCGGTGGCTGCGGATTCGGCGGCCAAACAATTCGCCGATGCGCTTCATTCTTGCAGTGATCGATTCTTTTTTCGAGCTGACAAGATAAACAAGTTTTCGTGACAAAAAATCCGGTCCGATCGTTTTTCCCACAAAGGTTTGCACTGCTGAGCATCATGAAAAACTATCTGAACGAAATCAGCGATCAAATCGATATTGACCGCGATAAGCCAGCACCGGTCTTGCGCTCCGGAAATATCTTAAGCAACGGCAGGCTGATTGTGGGCGTGGCGTTCATCGTCGCCATCCTCGGGATTGTCTATGCGTTAACAGTGAAACCTATTTATGCGGCAAATATCTTAATTCAGATCAGACCGAATGCTACGCTGTCCGGCGATCCGCAGGGCGACATTCCTACCGCAACCGAAGTCGAAATACTGAGATCGCGCTCGATACTATCGAGCGTGGTGAAGGCCTTACAACTCGACATCGATGTAAAGCCCAGCCGGTTTCCTGTTGTCGGTGCATTTATTGCTGAACAAAATAAGACGGTATCGAATCCCGGATTGTTCGGCTATGGCGGCTATTTGTGGGGCGCGGAGCGAGTCCGTGTAGCCTCATTCAGCGTCCCCGAGGCCCTGCTGCGACAGCCCTTCCTTCTGACGATTGGCGCACAAGGCGGGTACACGCTGAGCCGGGAAGAGTCGGGGGTGTGGCTGAAAGGTGAGCTTGGCGAGTTGGCAAAAGCGCAGACGAAACATGGTCCAGTAGAAATTCTCGTCGACCAAATCCAGGCAAAGTCCGGGGCGCAGTTTTTTATAAGCCGGAGTCCTGGCGCCCAGGTCGTCGAACAATTGCAAAATTCCCTGGCGATCGCGGAAAACGGAAAGCAGTCAAATGTGATTGGCATATCACTCCGAGGCTCGCAACCGGAACAGATAAGCCGGACCCTGAATGCAATAGGGCACGAGTATATCCGCCGGCAATCCGCCCAAAAATCCGAGGAAGCGAAAAAAGCGCTGCTCTTCTACGACCGCCAGGTGCAGGAATCGGAACAAAGATTGCAAGATCTGGATGCCAGGTTTTCCCAAGTCTTGCGCGGACATGGGATATCCGACTTGAGCGAAGAATCCAGGGCCCTTATGCAGCAAGCGGTCGCGCTACAAGCGGAACTGGCTTCAAAACAGCAAAGAAGAGATGAATTGTCGAGCCGCTTCCTGGAAAACCATCCCGAGGTGATAATTATAAGTAAACACGTACGGGATTTACGCCGCGATTTGAACAAGATCGAGGCGCGACGCCAGGTGCTGGCTGATGCCCAGCACGAAATACTCAGTGTCAGCCGCGATAAGCAGATCACCAGTGAAATCAGGATTGCGCTATTAAACTCCCGCCACAAACTTGATTTGCTGACCCAATCCGATAACGCAAGCGCCCGTTTGATCGATCGCGCCGAGCTGCCGGTCCGACCAGTGACACTGAGCCTGTCGGTCATGATCGCACTGGCTTGCATTTCGGGCATAGTCCTGGGCCTGTTCGCCTCGTTTCTAAAAAATGCCATCGTTGCAGGCTACCGATGATGTCCCCCGCCGCAAAGCCTTCCGGCAGCACCTAAAGTAGCACTTCCCTCAAGCAAGCGACAGGCCGTGTCGGGCGATCCACGATGCCACAGGATCAGGGCGCTTCAAGCGCCCCAGGGGCTGGTCTTGGTCTCATGGGAAACCCATCATAAAAAAGCATATGAGACAAGAAATACGCTATCGATGGATCGATTTTTTGAACCTGATATCAGGGCAGCGCTTGCTAGGATGGGGTGTCTGTCGATCGCATTGAGCGAATAGAACCGGACATTACGATGATGCTTTTTCGTGTACGTGGGATGAGATTTTAGCGACATCATCATGGAGCTTGCCATGGCAATTGACGAATCAATCAGGCGGGGGCACGAGCTGGCTTTGGCCGGGATATCGGCTTTCTCTTTGCTTGAAACGCTCTCGGTGGCATTGCTGGCCAGCCTGGCAGTGTGTTTCCTGAATATTATTACCGAACGCTGGCACGGGCGCTATTCCTTCGACGCGGATGTCCGTGGAATCCAGAAAGTCCATAAAAGGCTGGTCCCGCGCACCGGTGGGATCGCATTGCTGTCCGGCGTGCTGGCGGTTCCGCTGTTTGTCGATTTCGACTACTACCCGCTCGCCATCCGCGTCGAGACGAAAATAATCTTATTCAAACTTGCGCTGGCCGCGGTCCCGGCGTTTTTAGCGGGGATCGCCGAGGATTTAACCAAAGGGGTTTCAGTAAGGACGCGCATGTATTCGATATTTGCCAGTGCGCTCATGGCCGCCTGGCTGTTGGGTGCATGTTTGCCGCGCCTCGACATATGGGGTCTGGACGGCGCGTTGAGCTGGATGCCGATTTCCTTGGCGGTTACCGCATTTGCCGTGGTAGGGGTAACGAATTCAATCAATATCGTCGATGGCTTTAACGGCCTTGCTGGTTCCACTGTGCTGGTGATCCTGGCTGGCGTGGGGTATCTGTCATGGCAGGCCGGGGATGCGCTGGTAGCGCAGCTTGCCTTGGCCGGCATAGGCGCCACGCTTGGCTTCTTGCTGCTCAAT
>CAMLFK010000161.1 GCA_946479255.1 uncultured Oxalobacteraceae bacterium | reverse complement strand
AGGCCTGGATGCGGTCAAGGTTCTTTTCGCCGCTGGCCGGGCGCTTCATGCGCTTGAGCACGTCAGGGTGCGCGTGCTGCAGCGGGATGTCCAGGTAAGGCAGCACATGGCCACCGCTCATCATCGGGATGACCTGGTCGACGTGCGGATACGGATAGACGTAGTGCAGGCGCACCCAGGCGCCGTACTGCGCGGCCAGCTGGCCCAGCGCTTCGACCAGCTGCGTCATGTGGGTCTTGACCGGACGGCCATTCCAGAAGCCGGAGCGGAACTTGACGTCGACGCCGTAGGCGCTGGTGTCCTGGGAAATCACCAGCAGTTCCTTGACGCCAGCCTTGAACAGGTTTTCCGCTTCCAGCATCAGGTCGGCGATCGGGCGCGAGACCAGGTCGCCGCGCATCGACGGGATGATGCAGAAGCTGCAACGGTGGTTGCAGCCTTCCGAAATTTTCAGGTAGGCGTAGTGGCGCGGGGTCAGCTTGATGCCCTGGGCCGGCACCAGGTCGAGGAAAGGCTCGTGTGGTTTTGGCAGGTGCAGGTGGACCGAATCCATGACTTCGCCGACCGCGTGCGGGCCGGTAACGGCGAGCACCTTCGGGTGGACTTTCATGATGATATCGTCGCCGGCCGCGTCTTTCTTGGCGCCCAGGCAACCGGTCACGATCACGCGGCCGTTCTCGGCCAGCGCTTCACCGATGGCGTCCAGCGATTCCTGCACGGCGGCGTCGATGAAGCCGCAGGTGTTGACGATGACGAGGTCGGCGCCCTCATAGGACTTGGCCGTATCGTAACCTTCAGCGCGCAGCTGGGTCAGGATCTGTTCGGAATCGACCAGCGCCTTGGGGCAGCCGAGCGAAACAAAGCCAACCTTGGGTGCGGCAGTGGTGAGGGGAATACGGCGCAGTTCGGACATGATGGGGGCACAATAAAGCAGGGTAATCCGCTATTGTACCTGTTTAGCCCCACCCTTTGGGGATGTGCTGCCACCACAACACTGTCATGCCGCGCATTGCGAGGCATGACAGGCGAGTGACGGATCTTACTTTTTATCTACCGGCGGAAACGGAAAAGCCGCACCAAACAAGGATTTGCTCTGGTTCTGCATCTGCTCCTGCATCTGCACGAACAGGTTTTTGCTCTGGTCGATGTAGTTGTTCATCATCCCTTGCATCATCGGTCCCTGGACGTTCATGAACTGGGTCCACATTTCCGGGCTGAATGGCTTGCCCTCAAACGCGCCGGTGGTGCCGCTGGTGAACTTGTTCTGAATATCGGTGAACGCCTGGACGTTCTTTTCCAGATACGAGCCCATCATCCCCTGCATCGCATGGCCGTAATAACGAATAATCTGCGACAACACGCCACTGGAGAACATCGGAATCCCATGGGCTTCCTCTTCCAGAATGATTTGCAGAAGAATACTTCGGGTCAGGTCTTCATTGGTCTTGGCATCGACCACCGTGAACTCGTCGGCATCGAGCACCAGTTGTTTTACATCCGTCAGGGTGATGTACGAACTGGTCTGGGTGTCGTACAGGCGGCGATTCGGATATTTCTTGATCAGGCGTTCGGTACTCTTTTTTGCACTACTCATTTCAAGTTCCACTTATTGCGCCGCAGCGCAGTGTTGAATAACTCTGGAATGGAAGCGGATGTCTCCCCGCTCCCGCACGCCCAACCAGGGCATTATTGGGTGGATAAACAGCAAAATACCACGTTGGGCGCGCAGGTGCAGCAATTATTGCATCGCACCCAAAGTCTATCTCGCAGGGCAAGTGTATTTACCCTGCGTCATCAGACTCAGTCCGCGCGCACTTTCACGTAGGAACCGGGTGCGGCTTCCAGCGGCTGGTAGCGCGCATTGCCAAGTGCAGCCGGGGCCGGCACGTCCTTGCCGCCGTGCTGAGCCAGGAAGGCCGACCATTCGGGCCACCAGCTACCTTTGTGCTCGGTTGCGCCGTCGAGCCATTCCTGCGCGCCCAGTTTCTTGGCCTTGGCCTTGCCCTTCGGCTTGACGTCGTTGGTCCAGTAGCTGCGCTTGTTCTTCGACGCCGGATTGATCACGCCGGCAATGTGGCCGGACGCGCCCAGGATGAAGCGGTTGGCCTGCGGCGCACCCGGGTTCAGCAGCCCGGTCGAGGCATACGAGGAATGCCAGGGCACGATATGGTCTTCGCGCGAACCGTAAATGAAGGCCGGGGCCTTGATGCTGCCGAGGTCAACGGTCTGGCCGGCGATGGTGAGCTTGCCGGCTTCCTTCAGGCTATTTTCCAGGTACATATTGCGCAGATACCAGCAGAACATCGGACCCGGCAGATTGGTGCTGTCCGAGTTCCAGTACAGCAGGTCGAAAGGCGGCGGCTCCTTGCCTTTCAGATAGTTCGACTGCACGTAGTTCCACACCAGGTCGTTCGGACGCAGGGCCGAGAAGGTGGTCGCCAGTTCGCGCCCCGGCAGCAAGCCGCCCTTGGCCAGCTGCTGTTCGCGCAGGCCGACCTGGGTTTCGTCGATGAACACTTCCAGCACGCCGGTGTCTTCGAAGTCGAGCAAGGTGGTGAGCAAGGTCAGGCTGGCGGCCGGATGTTCGCCGCGCGCGGCCAGCACCGCCAGCGCGCTGCTCATGATGGTGCCGCCCACGCAGAAGCCGAAGGCGTTGACCTTGTCGGAGCCGCTGATGTCGCGCGCCACTTCGAGGGCCCTGATGGCGCCGGTTTCGATGTAGTCGTCCCAGGTCACGTTGGACAGCGATTTATCGGGATTGCGCCAGGACACCAGGAACACGGTATTGCCCTGCTCCACCGCGTATTTGACCAGCGAGTTTTCGGGCTGCAGGTCGAGGATGTAGAACTTGTTGATGCATGGCGGCACCATCAGCAGCGGCACTGCATGCACGGTGGGGGTGCTCGGGGTGTACTGGATCAGCTGGAACAGGTGGTTCTGGTACACCACCTGGCCTTGCGTCGTGGCGACGTTGCGGCCCACTTCGAAGGCCGATTCGTCGGACAGGGAAATGCGGCCCTTTTGCAGGTCGGCCAGCATATTGGCCAGTCCCTTGGTCAGGCTCTCGCCCTTGGTATCGATCAGGTGCTGCTGGGCTTCCGGATTGGTCGCCAGGAAGTTGGCGGGCGACATGGCGTCAACCAACTGCTGCACCGCGAAGGTGATTTTCTGGCGTTCGCGCGGCGTGGCTTCCACCGCATCGGCCATCGCCAGCAGGAATTCGGCGTTTAACAGGTATGATGCCGCATTGAACGCGGTCAGTGGATTCGAGCGCCATTCCGGTGAGGAGAAACGCTTGTCTTTGAGCTCAGGAATTTTACCGGCGATGAAGGTTTGCCACAGCACGGCGGCTTTTTGCAGGTAATCGTTACGCAGGCTTTCCATGGCGGCCGGATTGACGCCGACGCCGGCGTCTTTCAGCATATTGGCCAGTGGATTGGGGTCGGCCTGTGGCATGTTGAAGATCGCCTGCCAGGCTGCTGGATCGCTCATTTGCGACATCTGCTGCATCTGCTGAGCCCATTGTGCGGTCATGGCTTGCGGGTCGGGCATATTCATGTGTGCGTCCATTTCAACTAATTAAAAGGAATCATATGTGGATCGTCGCCGTTGCCTGGATTTACGTGGTGGGCCTGATGGCGCTCACGGAAACCAGCATCGTTGCAGGGGTGATGACTTTTCTTGCTTACTGCGTCGCACCCTTATCAATTCTATATTATTTGACCGGTTCCAAGCGGCGGGCCGCGCGCCGTGCGGCCAGGGAAGCGCAGCAAGGACCGGGGCAATCAGGGCGAGCACGCCCCGGGCCGAATCCAGATTAAGGAAGCCTGGCGGCCGGTGACGCTGTTGCGCCGGTAGGAATAGAAACGTTCGCGCTCGGTCACGGTGCAGTGGGTGCCGCCGCTGACACGGACGACGCCGTCACGTGCCAGGAAAGCGCGGCCCAGCGCGTAAATATCTGCGAAGTATTTTCCGGGGCGGCCGTCGATCGGCACGAAGGCGGCCCGCAATTGCTGCGCTTCGACCGGGTCACGCGCGCCGCCCACGAAGGCGTCGAACACATCCTGCCCCACTTCGAATTCAGCAGGACCGATTGCCGGCCCCAGCCATGCGGTGATCTCGCCCGCGCCGGCGGCGCGCATCGCCGCCACAGTCTGGCCCAGCACGCCAGCGGCCAGCCCGCGCCAGCCGGCGTGTGCCGCTCCCACCACCTTGCCATCGAGGTCGGCAAACAGCACGGGGAGACAATCGGCCGTCATCATCACGCAGACCGCCCCGGCTTTGGTGGCAAAGCTACCGTCCGCCTGTTGCGGCGAATCCCCCGCCAGGACGGCGGCGGCATCGACCACGGCGATTCCATGCACTTGCGACACAAAGGCCGGGTAGCCCGGCAACACTTCAGCCAGGCGCGCGCGGTTGCGCTCCACGGTGGCCGGATCGTCGCCGCAGTGGCGGCCCAGGTTCAGCCCGCCACCGCCCCGCCCGTCGTCATACGGCCCAAGGCTGAAGCCGCCGGTACGGGTGCTCGCCAAAGCGCCGATATTGGCCGGAAGGTCAGGCCAGTCAGGGATGATCGGGTCGAAGGCCATCAGGCGGCTTCAGGCTCTTCGATGCCGGCACGTGCGATCAGCTCGGCGAAGTCGTCGGCCAGCGGCACGATCCACTCGCATTGCTCGCCCGTGGCCGGATGCACCAGGCCAAGACGGCGGGCCTGCAAGGCCTGGCGCGGGAACACCGGCGTCAGGTGCTGTTTGCCGTAGACCGAATCGCCCACCAGCGCGTAGCCGAGATGGAGCATGTGCACGCGGATCTGGTGGGTGCGGCCGGTTTCCAGGCGGCACTGCACCAGGCTGACCGGACGGCGGTCCAGCATCCCGGTGGCCAGGCGCTCGTAATGGGTGATGGCCGGCTTGGCCGAAAAGTTGGCCGAGACCGCCATCTTGACGCGGTCCTTGGGGTGGCGGCCCATCGACGCATCGATGGTGCCGCTCAGTTGCGGCGTGCCCCATACCAAGGCAAAATATTCGCGCTTGACGCTGCGCGCCTGCAGCTGGCGCACCAGGTCGGTTTGCGCCGCCAGGGTCTTGCCGATCACCATCAGGCCGCTGGTGTCTTTGTCGAGCCGGTGCACGATGCCGGCGCGCGGCACGCCCACCAGCTGCGGGCAATGGTGCAGCAAGCCGTTGAGCAAGGTGCCGGTCCAGTTGCCGGCGCCGGGATGCACCACCAGGCCGGCCGGTTTATTGATGACGATAATGTGCTCGTCTTCAAACACGATATTGAGTGGCAGCGCTTCAGGCGTGTAGGCCTCGTCTTCGGGCGCACTTTGTGGCAGGATGACGACCGTTTCATCGCCATATGCAGTATCCTTGCCGCGCGCGGGTTTGCCGTCGACCAGGACGTGGCCGGCATCGAACCACAGTTGCAGGCGGCTGCGGGAAAATTGCGGCACCAGGCCTGCCACTACCTTGTCGAGGCGGTGGCCGCAAGCCACCGGGCTCAGTTCCAGGGTAATCGGGGACAGGTCGGTGGTGGCGGGAACGGCGCTTTCGGCAGCGCCCGTTTCGTCGTCGAATTCGTCGTCCAGCAGGGGATCGAAGTCTTGTTCCGCCTGGTTAGGCGTTGGAGTTAATGTCACAGCAGTCCCATCGGCTATAATCAGCCTTTCGTTGAATCTCAGAATACTCTCGTGCAAAAACTTCGCAAAGTCATGCAAAAAAAATTATCGCTCGTCGTAGCTACCGGTGTTCTGTTGAGTCTGTCGGCTTGCAACTTGCTTCCTGAAAAGACCGACGAGACCAAGAATTGGCCAGTGACGAAATTATACGCTGAGGCGCGTGATGAAATGAACGTCGACCATTACGAGTCGGCGATCAAGATGTTCGAGAGGCTCGAAACCAACTACCCGTTCGGCAACTACGCCGTCCAGGCGCAGATGGAAATCGCCTACGGCTACTACAAGATGCAGGACCAGGCCCAGGCCCTGGCCGCGGTGGAGCGCTTCATCAAGCTGCACCCGAATCACCCGACGGTCGACTATATGTATTACCTGCGCGGCCTGATCAACTTCAACGACCAGATCGGCCTCCTGGGTGCGCTGTACACCCAGGACCCGACCGAGCGCGATCCGAAGGCGACGCGCGAATCCTTCCAGGCGTTCAAGGAGCTGGTCGACAAGTTCCCGGACAGCACTTACGCCGAAGACTCGCTGGCACGCATGAAGTACCTGATCAACGCGATGGCCCAGTATGAAGTGCACGTGGCGAACTATTACTTCCGTCGTGGTGCGTACCTGGCCTCGCTGAACCGTGCGATGAATGCGGTGAACGACTACCAGGATGCGCCGGCCCGCGAGGAAGCGCTGTTCCTGATGACCCGCAACTACGACAAGATGGGGATGCACGACCTGCGCGACGATGCCAAGCGCGTGTTCTTGAAGAACTACCCGAATAGCCGCTTCCTGAAAGAAGGTAGGGACGATACGGCGTGGTGGAAGTTCTGGGCGAAGAATTCCAAGTAGATTTGCTCCCACCTCACCGTCGGGCATCGTTTTGGGCTGACCGGCTAGCTGTGCAGCCGGGAATCAGACCGCTTACTGGGTAAAGTACTGGTCCCTACAGCCCTGCCCGACCGCCCAGGGCCGCCCCCCTCAAGCAAACACATGCGTTAATGTGGGCACTGCCCCTGTAGAACTGGGCTACGCCTTACTTGCTGTGCGAACTGACCAGCAAGAAATAATCTTTCACCTTCTTGAATCGCTCAATGCTGCCGTCACGGGTCGTCAGCAGCCAGTCATCGAAGCCAGCATGCGCTTCAATGAAGCGATCAGCATGGCTCCTCATCTTTTTTTCCTTGTCAGATAAATACAGCCCCATGAATGCTGGGCTTGTCGAACAAGAAATTGCGAGTGAACAGGGATGGTTAAAGCGGCGATAAGGAGGTTTGATGCGATCAGGACGGTGGCGATGGCCCGGAATCTGATCACCAAGTCGATCGGCTTGTGCGTCTGGTGGACGCGCATGCTTGTGTCGTGAAGATAACAACATCCGAGATTGTGTCGTGAAATTACGCCACATATTGCCTTTGTGTTATCGATATCAACGTGCGTGATAGTTTGATAGTATCCGCCTGCGATACCGATTTCGCACTCAACCGGGCAAATATCGCACAGTAGATGTTAACGACCCCTTGACCGCCGCGGGCATGCCCAGCGGCCACCATCAACCTTTGCCTTACGGCCTGGAGACACCACCAGATGACGAAGCTAGTACCGACTGAAGCCCATGACCAAATCGACGAGCGCGAACTGAGCGCCCACTTCGGCCGCCGCAGCTTTCTATACAGCCTGGGCGCCCTCGCGCTCGCCGGCTGCGGCGCGGGCAGCAGTTCCAGCCCCGCAGCACAACAGTCGCGCCTGCTGGCGAGCGTGGCCGGCACCTTCTCCCACCCCGGGCTGCTGCATACCGAAGACGACTTCGCCCGCATGCGCGCAAACCTCGGCGCCGAACCTTGGGCGTCCACCTGGAACCGGCTGTTGCTCAATTCCCACGCCAGGCTGAGCTACGTACCGCATCCGCTAGAGATCGTGTACCGCGGCAACGACGGCGTCCACGCCCAGAACTATCCGAACCTGTACCACGACGCCGCCGCCGCCTATGCCTGCGCCCTGCGCTGGAAGATCTCGAACAACGACGACTATGCCAGGAAGGCCGTCGAGATCATGAACGCCTGGTCGTCCAAGCTCACCGCAATCAGGGGTAGCACCGATGCCGCCCTGGCCGCCGGCATCTACGGTTACGAGTTTGCCAACGCCGCTGAGATCATGCGCACGTTCACCGGCTGGGAGGCGGCGGACTTCGCCCGCTTCCAGGATATGATGCGCAAGGTCTTCTACGTGATCAACCACGACTTCCTGATCCGCCACAACGGTACCGAGTACACGCACTACTGGTCCAACTGGGACCTCTGCCAGATGGCCTCGATCATGGCCATCGGCGTGCTGTGCGACGACCAGGCCATGTTCGATGAAGCAGTCAATTATTTCAAGAGCGGTCCCGGCAACGGCTGCGCGTTCAAGTCGATCTATTACCTCCATCCGGGCTACCTTGGGCAATGGCAGGAATCCGGACGCGACCAGGGCCACGCCACCCTGGGCATTGCCCTGATGGGCACGCTTTGCGAGATGGCATGGAACCAGGGCGTGGACCTGTACGGCTGGGACAACAACCGCTTCCTGGCCGGCGCCGAATACGTGGCAAAATCCAATCTGATCGAGTCTGGCACGAGCTTCTACACCGTCCCATACGTCACCTACGACAACGTCGACGGGGTCAAGCAGACCGTGCTCTCGACCGGAGCCCAGGGCCATTGGCGGCCATGCTGGGCGCTGGTATACAACCACTACGTCAACCGCAAGGGCCTGGCCGCGCCCTATTCCAAGAAGTTTGCCGACCTGGTCAAACCCGAAGGCGGTGGCGGCGACTATGGCCCCAACAGCGGCGGCTACGACCAGCTCGGCTATGGCTCGCTCACCTGCACCCGCCCGGCCATCGCCGCCGGCGCCCCGCCGAGCGGGCTGACCGGCGTTCTGAACGCTGGCAACGTCGAATTGTCCTGGTGGGGCAGCGCCTATGCCACCAGCTATACCGTCAAACGCGCCAGCACCAGCGGCGGCCCCTACACCGACGTCCAGAGCGGCATCACCGACTTGCTGACCCATACCGATACCGGCCTGACCGGCGGCACCTGGTACTACATCGTCACCGCCATGACGCCGACGGGCGAAAGCGCCGCGTCCAACCAGGTCGCGGTGGTCACCGGCACCGCCCTGCATACCTGGCTCAAATGCGACGAGATCAGCGGCACTACCGCAGCCGACGCCAGCGGCCATGAACATAACGGCACCCTGGCCGGCGACGGCACCTGGGTGGCCGGGCGCGAGGCCAACGCACTCCAGCTCAATGGCAGCAGCGGATACCTCGGCATGCCGAACGACCTGATGCTAGGCGTCGGTGATTTCACCATTTCCACCTGGGTGTATTGGGACGCGTCCAAGAATTGGGCCCGTATCTTCGACTTCGGCGCCGGCACCGGCCAGTATATGTTTATGACGCCGCGCGCCGATTCCGGCAAGCTGCGCTTTGCCATTACCGTCAACGGTGGCCGCGGCGAACTAAAGCTCGACAGCACCGCCGCCCTGCCGGTAGCGCAATGGGTGCACGTGGCCGTCAACCTGTCGGGCCGCCTCGCGACGCTATACGTCAATGGCGTAGCGACGACAAGCCATTCCACGATGTTCCTGGCGCCGTTCCGAATCGGCTCAACCGGCCAGAACTGGATCGGCCGTTCGCAATACGCGAACGACCCGTACTTCAATGGCCGCATCGACGACTTCCGCATTTACCACGGTGCGCTCAGCGCCAGTGCGATCGCGTCGCTGGCCAGCGGCGCCTGAGGTCGAGAGGGTGCTACCGCTTTGAACTGGGTATGCCTGCAGGATACTCAGCTCGAACGACTTGTACGCCCGTTCAACGCGCTTGTGCCATCAAGGTAACAAGATATCCAAGCTTGCGTCGCACATATGACGAAAGTTGTTGCGTTTACGTTATCGATATCAACACGCGTGATAATTTGATAGTATAAGCCTGCGATATAAGAGATACAACTTTGCCCGGCTGGATTCGAAGCAACTTTCGGTTCCACCCGGGCATAAATCGCACTTTGCTTGTTATCGATACCAAACGAGCCAAAGGCATTGCCTGTGGCCACCATCAACCTTTACCTAATGGCTTGGAGACACCTGATGACGAAGTTGACACTGATTGAACCCCATGGCAGCAACGATGAATCCGAACTGAACACCAATCTGATGCGCCGCACCTTTTTGTCAGGCCTGGGCGCCCTCGCGCTTAGCGGCTGTGGCGTAGGCAGCGGTTCCGGCCCCGAAGCACAAGCCGATCGCATGCTGGCAACCGTGGCCGGCACCTTCTCGCACCCCGGCCTCTTGCATACGGAAGCCGACTTCGCCCGGATGCGCGCAAACCTCGGCGCCGAACCCTGGGCGTCCACCTGGAACCGCCTGATTACCAATTCCCACGCCAGCCTGGGCTACACACCGCGCCCGGTCGAGATCGTCTACCGCGGCTACGATGGCGTCCACCCCGAGAACTATTCGACCCTGTTCCACGACGCCGCCGCCGCCTATGCCTGCGCCCTGCGCTGGAAAATCTCAAACAACGACGACTATGCCAGGAAGGCCGTCGAGATCATGAACGCCTGGTCGTCCACCCTGACGGTGATCAGGGGCACCACCGACGCCGCCCTGGCGGCCGGCATCCAGGGCTACCAGTTTGCCAACGCCGCCGAGATCATGCGCACGTTTTCCGGCTGGGCTGCAGCCGACTTCACGCGCTACCAGAACTGGATGCGCAACGTCTTCTATGTGATCAACACCGACTTCCTGATCCGCCACAACGGTACCGAGTACACGCACTACTGGGCCAACTGGGACCTGTGCCAGATCGCCTCGATCATGGCCATTGGCGTGCTGTGCGACGACCAGGCCCTGGTCGATGAAGCAGTCACTTACTTCAAGAACGGTATGGGCAACGGCTGCGTGTTCAAGTCGGTCTACTATCTCCATCCCGGCTACCTGGGACAGTGGCAGGAGTCCGGGCGCGACCAGGGCCACGCCACCCTCGGCATCGCCTTGATGGGCACGATTTGCGAGATGGCATGGAACCAGGGCGTGGACCTGTACGGCTGGGACAACAACCGCTTCCTGGCCGGCGCCGAGTACGTGGCAAAATCGAATCTGATCGAATCCGGCACGAGCTTTTACACCGTCCCGTACGTCTACTACAACAACGTCGACAACGTCTATCAAGGCGTGTTCTCGACCGGCGCCCAGGGCAATATTCGGCCATGCTGGGCATTGGTGTACAACCACTACGTCAACCGCAAGGGCCTGGCCGCACCCTATTCCAAGAAGTTCGCCGACCTGGTCAAGCCCGAAGGCGGAGGCGGCCACTATGGCGGCAACAGCGGCGGCTTCGACCAGCTAGGCTATGGCTCGCTCACCTGCGCCCGCCCGGCCATCGGCGCCGGCGCCCCGCCGAGCGGGCTGACCGGCGTTCTGAACGCCGGCAACGTCGAATTGTCCTGGTGGGGCAGCGCCTATGCCACCAGCTATACCGTCA